>CAYXEN010000014.1:0-50646 GCA_964464035.1 uncultured bacterium
CTTGTTATCGGTTCTTCCTCCGGGTAGGGATATTTCTTGGAGTGCGCGAACACCCAGGCGGCTTCGTGTGTTGCAAGCGTCTTTGCCGTTTCGCTCCTCCGCTCGTCTTCGAACCAGCTACGGTGGCGGAACTCCACTGCAGCTCGGATCCGGCGAGCCGGGTCTCCATCCCTCCGCGCGGCGGTCAGCTCGGATAGGAATCCGTCCAGGACGTCCTTGTCGAACTCGAGGCTGGGTGGAAGTTGGACCAATATCGGCCCCATTTTTGATCCCAGCACCGATGCTCTTTCCATGAAATTTCCTATGGCTTCACCGGCATCGACTAGTCGTTTCACGTGGGTGATGAACCTGCTCAGCTTGAGTGCGAAACAAAAGTTCTCAGGAGTCAGCGTGCGCCACCTCTCGAAAGTCTTCTCGCGAGGCAGGCGATAGAAGGTGTAGTTGACTTCGACTGCGTCGAATCGCTTAGCGTAGTGGAGGAGGTAGTCGGAGCTCTTGAGCCCCGGCGGGTAGAATCCGTCCCAGTCGTAGGACCATCCCGAAGTTCCCACAAGCAGGGTGCCTCTGCTCTTCATCCCCTTCCCCGGGTTGAAATGGACTTGGCCGTCGCTCTCTGGAAAACGGTCGATTGAAAGAGTTGGTGCCCCCGAGACGACTCGAACGTCCGACACGCGGTTTAGGAAACCGCTGCTCTATCCTAACTGAGCTACGGGGGCACGTTCGCCGATATATTAGGCTTCGGAGGGAAAATAATCAAGCCATATCAAGCCCGTTCATCGCTCTCCGCTGCCGTGCGCATCAATCGTAGCGAAGGAGGGAGAAGACGGGAACCCCCTTGAGCTTGCTCCTTCCCGAAAGTCCCGACAGCTCGATCAGGAAGGCCACCTCGACCACCTCGGCCCCGAGCTTCCGGACCAACTCGACGGCTGCCGACGCCGTGCCGCCCGTGGCGAGGAGATCGTCGAAGACGACTACCCGCTCACCTTTCTCTATGGCGTCGGTGTGGATCTCGAGCGCCGCCTCGCCGTACTCCAGCGTGTAGGACTGGCTGAGGGTCTCGTAGGGCAGCTTGCCGGGCTTTCGCAAGGGCGCCAGGCCGCACCCCAACACGTAGGCCAGCGGCGAAGCGAAGAAGAATCCCCGCGATTCTATCGCGGCTATCTTGCCTATCTTGGCGGCGGCGTAGCGCTCTCGGAAAGTATCGATTGTGCGCCTGAACATTTCCCCGCTCTTAAGCAACGGTGTGATATCGCGGAAAAGAATCCCCTTGGCGGGAAAATCGGGTATGCTTCTTATCACGTCCTTCAAACTTTCCATTGTCATACACTCCTGCTTTTCCGCCCTGCGAGCATTAGCTTCAGCTTCTGCAAGGCGCGTTTCTCTATCTGTCTGATCCGCTCGCGGGATACTCCGACGATCTTGCCCGTTTCGGCTAGCGTCTTGGGGCGACCGTCTTCAAGCCCGTACCTTATCTTGAGAATCTCTTGCTCCCTGTCGCTCAAGTGTTTTTCCATCGTTTCAGCGAGGTGCTCATTCTCGATCTGGATCGAAACCAGATCTTCGGGTGATGTTATGGCATCGCGATTGTAATCCGCGGAAAGTTGATGCAGCGCCTCGGCGCTCAGCAGGAACTCCTCGGATCGTATTCCGTGGATGAGGTTCTTGAGAGATCTCAGTTTCTTGAGCGTTATGCCGAGTTCGTCCGCCATCCACTGCTCGTCGTATTCCTTGCCCATGAGCCTTTCCTCGGCTCTCAGGTAACGGTTTATCAATTGGAATATGTGGATGGGGATGCGGATCGCCTTCGCCTGGCTGGCCACGGCCCGCGTGATCGCTTGCTTGATCCACCAGGAAGCGTACGTGCTGAAACGGAATCCCCGCTTGTAGTCGAATTTGCCGGCGGCCTTGATGAGTCCGAGATTGCCTTCTTGAACGATGTCCAGGAAACCCAGCCCTTGCCCCATGTAGTTCTTGGCGATGGTTACCACGAGCCTGAGGTTGGAGATGATGAGTTTCTTCTTGGCTTCCTCGTCACCCTCACTCACCGCCTTTGCGAGCGCGAGCTCCTCTTCCTTGCTGAGCAAAGGGTACTTGTTTATCTCGGCCAGGTAGCGCACCTGGATATCATAATCTTCGCGGGAACCGGTTTTGCCCGCGGAGGTTTTTCTCGTTCTTTCATCCATATCGACGCCTCGGGGACCTTCTTTGTTTCCACCTTGCTGGAGACCGGAAGCATTCAGAAAACCGTCGCAGGATTCCATCGCGTATCGGGAACGGTCGAGTGGAACCGGTGAGAAGAGATGGTCGGGGCGAGAGGATTTGAACCTCCGACTTCCTGCTCCCGAAGCAGGCGCGCTAACCGGGCTGCGCTACGCCCCGGACCATTAATCTTGAAGACCATCCTGACGAGAAAGCTTTTCCGGATCCCGCCATAATCATAACATTTCGCTGTATAATATCAACAAAGATATGGCCGATCCGGGCAAGCCGCCGCTATCGGCCTATTCCCCATAACGAGATGATGCCCAGGGAAGCCAGCGTCACCACCACCCCTGCTATGCAGATGCCGGCGAGTATGGCGGGGATGGCGAGAGATTTCCTGACCCCGAACAGGAAGGCGGCCAGCGCACCCGTCCACGCGCCGGTCACCGGGAGCGGAACGGCTACGAACAGGATCAATCCCAGGGCCTCGAATCTCTCTATCAATCTGCCTTTCCTCCTGGTTCTTGCGAAGAGCCAATCGAAGAACCTGTCGAATAAGGGTATTCTCCTCAGTTTGTCCGAAACCGTCCCTATCGCGAACAAAATGGGGATGACGGGGACGAAGTTTCCTATCACCGCTATGATATAGGCTTCCTGCCAGGGAAGGCCCCCTATAGTGACGGCATACGGGATGGCTCCCCTGAGCTCGGAGATGGGGAGCATCGCCAGTACGAAAGTCGTCGCTTGAGCCGGAAGCCGGCCCAGGAGGTCCATGAAGCCTTCAATCACGAATGATACCCCCCTCGACCACCTGATCCTTTCTTATGAGCGGGACGAAAGAACAAGGTCTGAGCCTCTGTAGATCAAGATCGTCGCCATGCTTGACCAGCTTGACTATTTCCTGCTTCCCCGCCCCGGCCGCGACGGGACCGAGAAAGATGCCCCCCTCCTTCAGCTGGCGGAAGAGCTTGCGCGGAACACCCTCGGCTGCGGCCGTGAGAAGAATCCGATCGAAAGGGGCCATCTCCGGCCAGCCTTCGGCCCCGTCTCCGGATCGGAGGAAAACGTTTCTTATTCCGAGAGAATCCAACGCCGTCTTGGCTTTCAGGGTGAGTTGGGGGATACGCTCCACGGTGTATACCTCTCCGGCCAGCTCCGAGAGCACCGCCGCCTGGTATCCCGAGCCGGTGCCTATCTCGAGTACCTTTTCCCCGCCTGCGAGTTCCAGGCATTCCGCGAGGTAAGCCACCATGAAAGGCTGGGACATCGTCTGCGAGTATCCTATGGGAAATGCGTGATCGCTGTACGCCTGCGCCCCAAGGCCCCGGTCCAGGAACAAATGTCTCGGCAACCTGAGCATCACCTGGAGAACCCGCTTGTCCCTTATGCCGCGCTTGATGAGTTGTTCTTTGACCATTTTCGCGCGGGCCAGTTCGTAGTCAATGTCGTTCAAAAGTCGAATCGCCACCTTTCCATTTCCACTATCGCCCTGTAATCGGTGAGATCGATGTGCAGAGGGGTTATGGAAACGCATCCCTGCCTCACCGCGGCGATGTCCGTTCCATTGTCGTCCTTCCATATGGGCTCTTCGCCCCCTATCGTGTAGCGGATCTTGCCGTCCTCATCGGGCTCCGGGCGAAGAACGTTGCGGTAGGCTCTCGATCCGAGCTTGGTGATCTTGACGCCGCTTATCGGTGAGATCGAAGGATCGGGGATGTTTATGTTTAGCAGCGAGCCGGGAGGAATCCTTTCCGATATGATTGTCTCCAGGAGCCCCCTCGTTATCTTTGCCAGCTCTTCCCTGCTCGTCATCTTGCGTTGCAGAGAGGAGACGGCGATGGACGGGACACCCAGGATGGTCCCTTCGATCGCCGCGGCCACGGTTCCGCTGTAGGTTACGTCCTCACCCATGTTGGGCCCGTGGTTGATGCCGGAGACGACCAGGTCGGGAGGCTCCTCGAGGATCCCCTGGATGCCGAGTAGTATGCAGTCGGTTGGAGTGCCGTCCACCGCGTAGCGATCGTTTCCCAGCTTTTCCACGGTTATCTTGTCACGAAGGGTCAGGGAATGGCTGCTTGCGCTCTTTTCTCCGGCCGGAGCGATGATCGTTATTCGCCCCATACCCTGCAGGGCCTCGGCGAGAAGGGCCAGTCCCTGGGCCTCGATGCCATCGTCGTTCGTGAGCAGAATCTTCATTGAAGCGTCCTCGCGCACAATAAATCGGCCGGGTTCGAGGTTCATTCATCTACCCCAACCCGGCATGAGTCGTTTCGACGCCGATACTACCAGAAAAAGCTCCTCATGACCAGACGCAAAAACCGGAAGGTATCCACCAGGGGATTTATCGAGCTTCTCTCGGTGCTGTAGATGGTCTCGATCGGTATCGAGACTATCTTGGCACCGAGACGGCCGGCCTTTATGAGCAATTCGGACTCCAGATCGTAGCGGCTCGTGACGAATTCGAGATGCCTGAAAAGTTCAGTTTTCAGCAGGCGGTATCCGCTCTGCGAATCCGGTATCTTCATCCCGCAGCGCCAAGAGATGAAACGCGAGGTGGTCGTGTTTGTGAACACCCTCAGTTTGGGCATTCCGGAGATGTCGTGCATCCTGTTGCCGATTATTATGTCCGCGCCGGTTTTCGCCTCCGCCTCGATGAAGAGCGGTATCTGGGACGGGTTGTGTTGGCCGTCCGCGTCGAGTGTTATCACGAAATCGATGCCCGTTTCCATGGCCTTCCGGATCCCGACGATCAAGGCGGCTCCCTTGCCCATGTTTTCGCAATGGCGAATGCAGTTCGGACAGAGTTCGCTTGCCAGTTTCCAAGTCGCGTCCGAGGATCCATCATCGACGATGATTATCCTGTCCGCGGAGATGTAGCGGGCGGTCTCCTCGAATACGCCGCGTATATGGGCGGCGGCGTTATAGGCCGGAATAACCACGGCCGTCCTGTCTCTTATCGTTTTTTCGTCAGGCATCATCACTTGCCAGGGAGCGGAAATAGAAATACTGATCCGGATGTGCCGCGATCATCTCTTCCAGGTCGTGGAGGCACCTTTGCTGCAACTTCTTCATCGCGTCCTCTTCCGGAAGGGTATCGTCGATCTCATACGGCCCCTTGATCAGGCCCTTGTATTTTCCATCACCGTCGAAGAGAAAGGCGCCGACCAGTACCGGGACCTTCATCCGATACGCCAGGTGCAGGTGCCCGGTCGGCATGATCCTCTTGATACCGAAGAATTCGAATTCGTCGCGCATCCTTCCGTGAGCCCGGTCGATGAAGAGGACGACGCATTCCCCTTTGCCGACCGCTTCTTCGAGCCGGTGAAACGACCGCCCGACGGGGAACACTTCAATGGCGGAGGCTGAACGCCGGCGGTTGTAAAACCTCGTGACGCGGCCGGATGGATGATCGAGAGCCACCGTGCTGATCTTGAAGCCGCGGGTGGAGAGAAACGCTCCCCCGAGTTCCCATGGACCAATGTGAGCGCTCACGATGACGAATCCCCTTCCGGGCTCGATGCGGGAAACGATGTCATCGAGCCCGCTCAAATCGCATTGTGAATCGAGCGTCTCGGGGTCGATGTACGGCAGGCCGAGAAACAATCGTATGCTCTCGGCGAAGTTCACGAATACTTTCCTGCTGATGGATCTTATCGCCTGCTCGGGATGATCGGGGCCGATCATCAGCCGAATGTTTTGCTGGACGTTTCGCCGTGAACGGCTGCGGAAGCAGTAATTCAAGTATGCCATGAAGGCGGCTGTCTTCTTGGTGATGCTTTCGGGAAGAACGTGAACCAAGAGGGCGCCGAGTTTATAGAGGAGTAATCCAACCATGCAGGGTTATGGTAAAGGCGATGATCGCTCGACGAGAGGTGAAATCAAATGGTCGGGGCGACTGGATTTGAACCAGCGACCACTAGCCCCCCATGCTAGTGCGCTACCGGACTGCGCCACGCCCCGACCGGAAATAAATCCTAACATCGGAAACACCGTGTCGCAAGGCAAAAATCCCATGCACCGACGCTCAAGCCCCACCGGCCTTTTCCGAGCCGGGATCTTCTTCCAGGAGGCTGCGGAGGTCTTCGAGCTCCTTGCGTATCTTGAGAAGTATCTGCCTTGCATGTGGATCCGAGAAAGGGATCTGCATTTGATTGATGAGCTGGTCGGGGTTGCCGTAATGCTCTTGAAGTTTCTTGCGGGCGCCGCTTATCGTGAATTTCTCCTTGTAGAGCAGGTCCCTGATGACGAGAATCGATCTTATGTCTTTGGCTCTGTAGTTCCTGTTGCCCGCCCGGTTCTTCTTGGGCTTCAGCGTGGGAAACTCGGTTTCCCAGTACCTTAGAACGTGCGGCTTCACGCCCGTCATCTCGCTCACTTCGCTTATCGAGTAGTACATCTTTACAGGCGCGCTCTTGTATCGCATCGGCAGCCCCCTTTCCTTAGAGTTGTCTTCTGCGTCCCGAGACTATCCAGCTCATCTCGTCCTGAAGCGGTCGGTTCATCAGTTCCTCGATAGCTTCTTCCGGATCCTTGCCCTCGAAGAGAATCCTGCCCGTGTTCTCTATTATCGGCAGTTCGACCTCGAGCTTTTCCCCGAGTCCGATCGCGGCGCGTGTCGTACGAACGCCCTCGGCGACCATGACCATGCCGCCTAGGATTTTTTCGAGCGGCTCCCCTTTGCCGATCCTTTCCCCGACGTAGCGGTTGCGGCTGTGGCGGCTGCAACACGTGGCGATGAGGTCCCCTATGCCGGCGAGCCCCGAGAAGGTTTCCCTCCGCGCCCCCATTGCGGTCCCGAGTCGAGCTATCTCGACGAGGCCGCGCGTGAGGAGCGCCGCCTTGGTGTTGTCACCGTAACCGAGACCGTCGCAGACTCCGGCGGCGATGGCTATTATGTTTTTGAGGGCGACGGCTATCTCGACTCCGACTAGATCGTCGTTTCTGTAGACCCTGAAGTATGGTCTGAAAAAGACCCTCTGGACGGTTTCCATGGATCCGGGATCGCGCCCCGATACGACCACGGATGTGGGCATCTTCCTGCTCACTTCCTCGGCATGGCTCGGGCCGATGAGGCACATGACGCTTTTCTCGGCCACCGGCAATTCGTCCGAGATCACCTCGCTCATTCGTTTGAGGGTTCCTTCCTCGAGCCCCTTGGCCGCGCTGACGATGAACGCCTCCGATCGGAAGGACGAACTCGCAGCGACTTTTCCCGCCACTTCCCTGACGACGTGCGAGGGAACCACGAAGAGGACGAGATCCGCACCGGCCAGGACGCCGTCCAGGTCGGAACTTATCGCGATGCACTCGGGAATCGGTACTCCCGGCAGGAACTTCTTGTTCTCGTGATCGCGTTTCAAGGCCTCGACGTGCTCCGGCAAGTATTCCCAGAGCGCCGTTTCGTACCCGTTCTCGGAGAGGAGGATCGCGAGGGTCGTACCCCAGCTTCCCGCCCCCAGAACCGCTATCTTCTTGATACCTGTCTTCATTTGCTTTTCTTTCTGGCCAGCATGGGCTCGGTGCCGGCCATGAGTCTCTGTATGTTGCTCTTGTGTTTGGCCACCACCACCATGGTTATGAATATCGCCAGCACCAGCAATGACCAGTGCCGATCCGACAAGCCGATGCGCCCGGCGAGATAGACGCAAAAGGGGAGGCTTACGGCGGCGGCGAGGCTGGCTATCGACACGATGCGCGTCGCGAGGAAGAGCACGAGCCAGACGGTGAAGGCCCCCGCGAAAGCCCACGGATCCAGGGCGAGAAAAGCTCCGGCTGAGGTTGCGATGCCCTTGCCGCCCGTGAAGCGGAGAAAGATCGAGAACATGTGGCCCAGTACGGCCGCGAGCGCGGCCGAGAGCATCAGCCAATGAACGGCTCCTCCGCCCATGCCGAGTTCCCTGGAAAAGACGTTCCCCACGAAGGCGTAGTGCACGGGCACGAACCCTTTCGCGGCATCGCCGGCCAACACGAGCGCCGCTATCTTGGGCCCCAGGATCCTGAAAGTGTTCGACGCACCAAGATTCCCGCTCCCGTGTTCGCGAAGATCGATGCCTTTCGTGAGCTTGCCGGCAAGGTAACTGAACGGGATCGATCCGGCCATGTAGCCCAGGATCGCACTAATCACCATGGCCGCCATCTAGCTCTTCCTCCCTTTTTTCCCTATGAGATTGATGATCAGGCGCGTTCCGGGGAAAGAATACTCCTCCCGGAGCCTATTGTTTAAGAATCTTATATACGATCGATCGAAAAATGAAGGATTATTTACGAATATCGAAAACCTCGGCGGTGCGACTCCGATCTGGGTTACATAGAATATCTTGCCGTTGCCGCCCGCGTGAAAAGGCGGCGGGTGAGAGGATACGATGCGCTCGATGAACCGGTTCAGCTCGCCGGTGGAAACCCTCTTCTCGCGCGCCGATTTCACCTCGAGGAGAAGGGGCAGTATCTTGCTTACCCTCTGGCCCGTCAGGGCCGAAATGAATATCAAGGGCGCGTAGGCGATGAACGCGAAAGCCCTGCGTATCTCGGCCTCGAAATTCGAGGCCGTCTTGTCGTCCTTCTCGACGAGGTCCCATTTGTTGATCCCGATCACGATCCCCTTGCCTTCGTTGTGGGCATAGCTGCCCACCTTGATGTCCTGGTTGGCGATCCCCCTGGAGGCGTCGAGGAGAAGGAGGGCGATGTCAGCGCGGGCGATCGATTCCATGCTCTTGATGGCCGTCACGGCGCTCACCGCGTCTTTCGTCCGCGATCTCCGCTTGATACCCGCGGTGTCGACGAGCATGATCTCGTTGCCGTGCCAGCGGAGCTTGATGTCGATGCTGTCTCTCGTAGTGCCCGGTCTTTCGTCCACTATGTTCACGTTCTTTCCCAAGAGAGCGTTGACCAGGCTGGACTTGCCCACGTTGGGCCTGCCGACCACGGCGACCTTGAATTCGAGGGATTCCGTGAGGAAGCTCCTCTTGGGCAGGGCCGAAACGAGGTCATCCAGGAGTTCGCCGATCCCGTGGCCGTGGGCGGAGCTGATCTCGTAGATGCTGCCGAGCCCGAGGGCGAAGAATTCATTCCCCGAGCCCTCGCGCCCCTCGGCCTTGTTCACCGCGAGGAATACCGGCTTATCAGCCAGGCGCACTTCGCGGGCTATTTCGAAGTCGATCGGCGAAAGCCCTGCGACCGCGTCGACGACGAGGATTATCGCGTCGCAAGCGAGCGCTTCCGCCAGGGCCTTCTCTTCCACCTGCTTCACGAGAGGATCATCGATGCCCGAGAACAATCCTCCGGTGTCGATCAGCTCGAAGGGCTTGCCGTTCCATTCCGTGAGCATCCGTTGAACGTCGCGGGTCACACCGGGCGTCTCGTGCACGATGGCCTTCCTCTTGCCCGTTATCCGGTTGAAGAGCGTCGACTTTCCCACGTTCGGTCTCCCGACTATCGCCACTCTCGGCGCCGGTTTGGTCATTCGTCCTCGCCTCCCCCGTCCACTGCGGCCATCAGGGTTTTCACCAGTGACGCTTCCGGAACGTATACGTCCGCGCGTAGAACCTCCCGCAAATGATGCAGAGTCGGTCCGTCGATGAAGCGTGATTCGAAGTTCAGCGTGTTGGGAGGAATAAATATCTTCTCACTCCTGTTCGTGTTCGCGAGCGCCCGCTCCAGATCTTCGTAGACGAGCAGGCCCGATACGGTGACTTCTTCGCCGAAGAATTCGTTCCTCACTTCTATGACGCGCGGCATCTCCTGCACCCCGCCGGATTCGAGGATGGGAAAGACGTAGTCGTGAAAGATCCCGGCGCCCAGCTTCCCGGTGGCGATAGAGATCTTGCTTAGGCGCCGGGGAATCCCGAACGATTCGATGTCGCTAGCGACGCCGGCCAGAAAATCCCTCGTCATGCCGACTCCGTTGTCTATCTGGGCGAAACTCTCGTAGCTTTCGAACGGGGGCAGCGGGTGGCCGGAGGCTATGTACCATTCGTCCGAGAGGAATACGAAGCGGCTCCTTCGCTCACTTGCCAGGAACTTGTCCTGGTATTCCTCTATTAACTGGATTATGGCGGGATACTCGTCGATCTCGTACCTCCTCAGGGGAGGAAGGTTCCGGCGGTGCCTCGTGAGCCCGACCGGCACCACGGACAGGCTGAGGACGTTGGGATCCAGCGCGGCGAGCGCCTCGATGGTTTCGACGAGACTCGCCCCGTCGTTCAGGCCCGGGCAAAGGACGACCTGCGCATGCACCGTGATTCCATTGGAGGTCAAGCGTTCCAGCGTACGGAGTATGTCGTTCTTGAGCGGTCTTCCGAAGACCCGTTCCCTTATGGTCTTGTCGACCGCGTGTACGGAAACGAATTGGGGATGGAGATTCTCGGTGATGATCTTTTCCAAGTCTTCATCGGTGACGTCGTTCAGGGTCGTGTAGTTGCCGTAGAGAAAGCTCAGCCTGTAATCCTCGTCTTTGAGGTAGAGTGACCGGCGGAGCCCCTTGGGCATCTGGTCGACGAAGCAGAATGGGCACTTGTTGCGGCACCTCCTGAATTTCATCGGTGTGAACCTGATCGCGAGATCTCTAAGGCTGTCCGCATCGAGCGAGAGTTCCTCCACGCGCCCGTCCGTCTTCTTGACTTTGAGACGCAGCGCATCGTTGTTCTCGATGTGGTAATGGAAATCCAGCTGGTCGAGACGCCCCTTGCTCTCCCCGATGGCGACTATCTCGTCGCCGACCTGGAGGACGTCGTCGGGAAGGCCGAAGAGGGATGGATCGTTCAGGCTTATTATTCTCAGCGATTCACTCGGCATTTCTTTTTCCGCATTCTTTCAGGCCTTGCAGGAAGTCGGCTACTTCCCCGCCCGTCACCCAATCACCAAGATCCTCTCCGATCGAAGCGCCCGTCAGGGTCTCCAACGCGAGAGCGATTCCCTCGGGAAAACTCCCGTGAATCCTGATTCTTCCCCCCGACGAGCTCGAGATCATGCGCGCGCAGATGAACAGAAAGGCCGCCCTGCTCACCTTCTCATCGGGGTGGAACCCGCCGTCAGGAAGTTCGGCCATGTAACCGCAGGCGATCGCCTTTGTTATCTCCGCCCGTGCCCAGTGTGTAGCGCAATCTCTCGGGAGATTCACCGGCACCGATGCCAGCGCGCCCGTGGATCCGGCGAAATGGACGAGGACACAAGAGAGTTCCGCCCTGGTGAGATGATCGGCTTCCGTGAGATGCTTCGACGACAGGAAAGCCTTCCTCCTCACTTCCTCGAGATAGGATTCGAACGGACCGTCCGGCTCCAGCATGCCGCCCCTGGTGAAAGCTTCGGCGGCCTTCTCCAAGTCGCCTTCATCCAGAAGGCATCTCCCGAGGTAGAGATAGGCCAGCGCCAGCTCATCGTCCTCCAATGTGGCGGTGAGCCGTTCCAATTCCCCGCGGGCCTTCTCGGTCCTGCCGGAAACGTAATCTTCGATCGCCGCCTCCAGGAATGGATTTCCGCCCGGATACTTGGAGTGCGAGCAGGAATTGACGCCGAAACAAAGTGAGAGGAGGCCTATGAGCACAAGGTTTCTTCTGGCGATGGCTTGCAACTTTCGAAAGGTTGGAAATGGAGCGGGCAACGGGATTCGAACCCGCGACCCTCAGCTTGGGAAGCTGATACTCTACCAACTGAGTTATGCCCGCCCCTATTTAACACTATGTTAGTTAGCACTTTATATTGGTCATGTCAAGTCGTTTTTGAAGCGAAGATATTTGCCCGCAAGCTCCACCGCTTCATCGGCGAAGCCGGGTCGCGAGGCATCGAGCCAGTGCGCCCCGGCTTCCTTCCTGAAGAATGTTTCCTGCCTCTTGGCGTACTGTCGAGTGAGGGTGATGATCCGCTCGAGTTCCCGGGTCGGGTCTGTCCCCCTCTCCAGGGCGAGCGATATCTGCTTGTAGCCGAGACTGTTCATCCCTGGTGACGAGGAGTCGTAGCCTCGCGCCCGAAGCGCCTCCACCTCTTCTATCCAGCCGGATTCGAACATGGCGCGTGAGCGTCGGGCTATGGTCTCGCGGAGTTCCCAGCGCGGCATGGTCAGGATGATCTTGAGGGGATCATAGCGACGCGCCGAGTCCTGCTCCTTGAAATACTCGGTCATCCGCCTTCCCGTAAGCATGACCACCTCGAGGGCCCTGGTGATGCGCAACCGGTCGTTCGGAGAGAGGGCTTCTGCTCGTTCTGGGTCCCTTGCGACGAGCTCCGCGTAGAGTTCATCCGTGGCGACTCCATCGAAGCTTCTGCGCAAGCTCTCCAGCCTGCTTCTCGGAATCTCGATGGTGGAAAGACCTTCGAACAAAGCTCGGAAATAAAGCCCCGTTCCTCCTACGAGCACCGGCAGGTTTCCCCTCGCATGGATCTCCTCTATCAGGCGCGCCGCCTCGGCGGCGTGGTGTCCCGCGCTGTTTGACTCGTCGGGGTCCAGCACGTCTATCAGATGATGCAGGATTCCTTGTCTCGCGGACGGGGGCACCTTGGCGGTCCCGATGTCCATTCCCCTGTAGACCTGGCGCGAATCCATCGAGATTATCTCGCCCCCTAAGAGCGAGGCGATGCGGATGCCGACCGCCGATTTTCCGGTGGCGGTGGCGCCCATCACAGCTATGCAATCAGGTTTATTAGTCATGGGGTCGATCACGGGACGCATGCCGGCGGCGCCTCAGCGGAGGAACCATTTCTCGATCTCGTCGAGCGATATCCTCTGGATCGTGGGCCGCCCGTGCGGGCACGAGTAGGGGTTTTCGACCGCGAAAAGCTGATCGGCGAGGACCTGCATTTCGTGGACCTTGAGCTTGTGGCCCGCCTTGACGGCGCTCCTGCACGCGAAGCTCGCGAGGATCTTGTGGGCGTGGTCCTCCCCGGGAACGCGATCCTGAACGATGTCGTCGAGGATCTGGATGAGAAGGCGCCCCTCTTCCCAGTTCTTCAGGCCCTGGGGATAACCCCGCACGAGAATGCTCTTGCCCCCGAAAGGCTCGATGACGAAACCCAGGCGCTCGAATATCTCGCGGCTGGAATGGAAGACCTCGAGTTCGCTCAGTGACAACTCCAGATGGATCGGAAAGAGGATCTGCTGCGAGACCGATATGGATTTCTCCAGGCTCTTCCTGCTCGTGTCGAAGATGATCCGCTCGTGAGCCGCGTGCTGATCGATTATGACGAGTCCGCCGTGCACCTGGATGAATATGAAGCTCTTGTTGAATTGCCAGAAGAGTCCCTCGTCGAGGACATGTTTCTCCGGGCCGGGAAGTTTCTTGGCCATCCCCTCGGGTTCGTCCCTGGACCGCAGGGAGAGTTGCTCCGAGATGTCGCGGGCGGCGCCTTCTCTTTGCATGAAGAGCGAATAGGCTCTCTCGATCCTCGATTTGAGCGGGATGACCTTGTCGTCGTCGCTCCTCTCTTCCTTGAGGACCGAGCCTTCGAAGAGCTCCCCGCCCGCTTCGCCGTGCTTCATACCCACGCCCGCTTGCGGCGAAGGACCGCCGGGAACACGCGAGACGGGCAGGCTCTTCTCCCCTTCTCCCGAAAGGGCCGTCCGCAAGGCGCGCGTACAAAGCGCGTGCACGTCCCGCGAGTTCCGGAGACGGACTTCGAGTTTGCTGGGGTGCACGTTTACGTCCACCTCTTGCGGAGGGATGTTCAAAGCGATCACGAGAACGGGAAAACGCCTTGGAGGGATCACCCCCCGGTAGGCTTCGAGCGCTGCGTGCATCAAGGTTTTCTCCTTGACCAGCCTCCCGTTCACGTAGAAGTACTGGTGGTTTCGATTGCTTCGCGTGAAAGTAGGAAGGCTCGCGAATCCTTGTAGTGTCGCGGGACCGGCGGCGGACTCGATGGGGACCATGTGTTTCATGGAACTCGAGCCCAGCACGGCGGCCACCCTTTCCCGCCAGTGTTCCGCCGGGATCAGGTCGAGCAGGTGCTTGCCGCTGTCGATGAGATGGAACTCGACGTCGTGATGGATAAGCGCGAAACCAAGGACGGTTTCGAGGATCTTTCTCTTCTCGCTTAGCTCCGAAGCGAGAAATTTGCGCCTGGCGGGAGTGTTGTAGAAGAGGTTTCTCACCGTCACGGTGGTCCCGCGCATTCGGGCGGCCGGGCGTGGGCTGAGCCCCCCATCGCCCGAGAGATCCAGCTCCCAGCCTTCCGCCCCATCGGTGTCATTCGTTCGAATCGACATGAGGGAAACCGCGGAAATGCTTGCCAAGGCTTCTCCTCTGAAGCCGTATGTCGTTATGCCCGTGAGGTCGGCGGCTGATTCGATCTTGCTCGTGGAGAAATTGCGGGGGGCGAGAGAAAGATCCTCGCGGGACATGCCGCAGCCGTCGTCCTCGATCGTGATCCTCCCTATGCCTCCCTTTTCGATCTCCACGGTGATGGATGAGGCTTCGGCGTCCAGTGCATTCTCCACCAGTTCCTTCACCACTGAAGCGGGTCGCTCAACCACCTCGCCGGCTGCGATCTGGCGTGAGACCTCCTCGGACAGACATTTGATTCGCGGCATATTCTCCTCCGTTCGCCCGGTTGCTTGGAACAATAACATCCACGGGGACCGTTGGCAACGGACAGGAGGGGTGAAATGAGGTCAAGTGGGTTGTTTTCTGTTGAAAACTAGGATCGATCGGCCGGCTTCAAGGCTTCTTGGGCCTCTCCCAGGAGCTCCTCCGCGTTTCGGGCTCTGCCGGGATAGCTCGCCTCACCGATCTTTATTACGGATTTCTGGAGCGGAGAACCCAGGAAGGAGGCCATGTCCTTGGAGAGATAGACCAGTATGCGGGACACGAGGAACCTGGTCCTCGTCCCTCCCTCGAGCGAGAGCAGGGCGAACTTGGCCTTCTCGACCCAGGAGAGATAATCCGTCTTCCTCGTCCTGGTGCGGATGCCTCTCGTGATCTCTTCCACCAGCTCGAGGGCACGGGAATAATCCTCCCTGAAGAGGTTCTCGAGATTGTCGATCTGGAAGAGGATCAAGGTGAAGGAATGATGATAGCGTTCGGAGCGCTGGATCTCGCGTTCGCAGACCTTCATCAGTCTCTGCATGTTGTCGCTCAGTATGCTTTCGTAAGACGATTCCACTTTTTCGGCGATGAGAGGTTCTTCCCGCCGTATGGCGTCGTACACGGGTACCGCCATCGACGTTATCTGCTGTGCGATGTTCATGTCGAATTCGTTGAAGATCGTCTCTTCCAACGGATCGGAAGGAGTCTTGTCGTAGACGATGAAGCCGCCGAGGAATTCATCCCCCTTGATGACCGGGACGGCCATCAGAGACGAATAGAAATGCCTCTTGGCGCCCATGACCGGGTCGAAGTCCAATGAAGCCCGGGCGAAGGGCTCCCCGCGCTTGCGAAGATCGGAAAAGAGCTCTTCGTCGCCGGCCTGCCATTCTTTGGTGAAGGTGTGCCGCGGGTCGCGCATGAAAAGCCGCCAATGCTCCTCGTCGGCCTCCGCCTTGAACCTCACCGATACGCGTTCGCACTTGAATACGTCCGCCAGGAGATGCACGAAAACATCGCCCAACTCGTCCATCGTGCGACAGGTGAGGAGAGCGGTGGCGCAATTCGAGACCCTGCCCATCGTGTCGAGTTCGTACCGCATGCGCCGGGCGCGGGATTCGGAGGCGACGAAACTGGCTACCTCCATCCCGATGGAGTCCTTGAGCGCCAGGAATTCCTCCAGCTTCTCGCGGTCGCTGAATTCGGCGAGCATCACGCCCAAGGGACGTGACAATGTGAGGGGGTAGTAGACGAACGACGCGACGTCGGCCGTGATTTCCTCCTCCGTTTCCTCCGTCCGCTCGGTGAGGATTATGGGTTTCTGGTCGAGGAAGCAACGAGACAGAACGCCTCTCTCGCTCTTCAGTTTCTCCCTTCCCTCGATCAATCTGCGGTTGGATCCCCCGAGGAGAAACCAGTCCCCGGCCTGCGTGTTGAGATAAATCTCCACTGATTCTATGCCGAGGAGTTCAGCCAAGTACTGGGCGAGCAGGTATATCTTTTCCTGGAACGAGGCGGGTTTTTCGACCAGCTTGCCCACGGCGTTGCGCAGGTCTTTTTCCTGGTGGTGGATCTGGATCTCCTGGACCTTGAGCGATTCGCTCAGAACTTTCGAGATTCTGCGTGAAAGTTTCTTCAGAGACTCCAGGTCATTTTCGTCCAGCTCGTGCTCACCGCGCGAGGTGGAAACGTTGAGGACCCCGAGAAGGCGGTTGCGCCAGAGCAGCGGTATGGAAGCGGCCGAAACTATATCGACCCGTTCGCGATCGGTCGTGTAGAGCGTCTCGCCCGGGCGCGGCTTCAAGAGCTTTGCGCGTTTCTCTCTGGCAACCGTCCCGGCGATGCCCTCTCCCAGCTTCTGACGAGTATTCTTGACCACTCTGTCGCTGAGACCTATGGCATAGCCTATGTATAGTTCGTAGGCATCGGGCGAATAGAGCATTATGGAGCCGCTCGATGCATGCACCGCTCGCACGGCCGTTTCGAGCAGGAACTTGAGGAGCGCCTTCTTGTCGAACAGCTGTTCCAACGCCCGCAGGGCGTCTTCAATCGTGTACGATTCCTCCTGCACTACACGTGCTTTTTCCTCGATCTCGCCGCACAGGGTCTTGCGCGCCTCGGCGGGAGTCAGGATCCCGGCCCCGCACGGGGCCAGATGCTCGAGAACGTCTCGAAAGCGCTCCCTTGGCTCCGACACCACTATGTAGTCGAGGCCGTCGGCAGGCAAGTCGACAGATGAATACCCGGGGATGCCCAGGATCTCGGCTATTTCGAGTCCGACCGCATCCGGATCGGGATCGTAGATGAAAGCTATGCGCACACCTTCGGCCTGCTGGAGATCACTCAAGATCTCCAAGTCTTTCTCGGCCGCTCCCAGGATGCAGCAGGTTATTTTTCCTTCAGAGCTCATTTCGGAGGAAGTCCCCGCGTGAAACACAAAGATACACTTTCCCCTCAATAATTTAGCAAATAACAGACCACAGAAGCTAAGATGTTGAAATAAAGGAAACTTTGCTAATCGGAGATTTCGTCTTTGAGCCGGCCGAGAAGGCGGAGTGCCTCGAGGGGAGTAGTGTTATCTATTTCTATTTGTTGCAAGATGTTTCTCAACTTGTTTAGCTTGCTCAATGAGCTGTGCTCGGTATCTTCTTGTTTGCCAGCATGATGCATGAACAAGCTGTATTGAGAACGGCTTTCCTCCTCGAGAGATACTCCCCTTGACAAGAGATCCCGGCGGAGCTCGAGGGATCGGAGGATTTCTTCCGCGCGCTTCAGGATCATTTCCGGCAGGCCGGCGATCTTCGCAGCATGGATGCCATAACTTCTATCACTGATGCCGCTTACGACCTTGCGCAGGAATATGATGCCTCCCTCCCATTCCTTTATGGTGATCTTGAGGTTGATTAGGCGCGGATAGCTGCTCTTGAGCTGGGTCAACTCGTGGAAGTGGGTGGCGAAGAGTGTGCGGGGGCGGGCTTTTATCCCTTGAAGGATGTACTCGGTCACAGCCCAGGCGATGCTCAGCCCGTCGAAGGTGCTCGTGCCCCTTCCGATCTCATCCAGGAGGAGCAGGCTGCGATCCGTCATCGCGGAGAGGATGCGGGCGGTTTCATCCATCTCCACGAGGAACGTGGACTGGCCGCGACTGAGGCGGTCCGATGCCCCGACCCTGGTGAATATCTTGTCAACGACGCCTATCCTCGCCTTGTCGGCGGGTACGAAAGAACCCATCTGGGCAAGGATGGTTATGAGGGCGACCTGTCTCAGGAACGTGCTCTTGCCCGACATGTTCGGCCCGGTGATGAGAGCGAACTGGCGGCGGTCCGGATCGAGGAGCACGTCGTTGGGGACGAACGGTTCGCTCGAGAGATGTTCGAGCACAGGGTGACGGCCGTTCTTGATCTCGAGGACCATGGACCGATCGACCATGGGTTTGCGATATCCCAACTTTCTGGCGGCCGTGGCAAGTGATTGCAAGGCGTCCACCTCGGCTATCGCTCCGGCGGCCTCCCTGATCTGCACCATTCTGGAGGCGACGAGGTCGCATAGTTCCTCGAATATACGTTGTTCAAGAGCAACCCGCTTCTCTTCCGTTTCGAGTATCAATTGCTCCCTTTCCTTGAGCTCCGCAGTGAAATAGCGTTGGGAATTTACGAGAGTCTGTTTCGCCACGTAGTCGGCGGGCACCGATTGCTCGTGAGCCTTGGACACCTCGATGTAATAGCCGAAGACCTTGTTGTAGCCAACCTTCAGCGACCCGATGCCGGTCCGCTCTCTCTCCTTCTTCTCTAGTCCGGCTATCCACAGCTTGGCCTCTTCACTACCCGAGATCAGCTCGTCCAGTTCTTTCGAGAACCCGAATTTGATCACTCCGCCCTCACGAAGATGGCCCGGAGGATCGGGCACTATCGCCCGGGCGATGGTTTCGGCGATGTCGGTGAGATCGTGAAGCCTGGCCGCGATGCGCGAAAAAAGCGGCTTTTCCAATCGTTCCAGTATCTCCTTCACACCCGGGATCCCTTCCAGGGAGTCCCTGAAAGCGTGGAATTCGCGCGGGATCGCCTTCTTCATCGCTATCCTGGCGCCCACGCGCTCCATGTCGCCCAGCCTATCGAGCACACCGGCCAGATCCTCGTGGGCCTCCCCCTTGCGATAGAGTTCATCCACGGCTTCGAGGCGTTCCTCGATCAGGTCCGCTCTCGCCAGAGGTTTCTGGAGCCACTCTCTCAGTTTTCTGGCTCCCATCGGGGTCAGAGTCTCGTCGATGATCTTGATGAGCGTGAACTTGGGGTCATTGCCGCGCAAGGGCTCCAGGAGCTCCAGATTGGCGATGGTTTCGTCGTCCATCTCGAGATGGATTCCCGATTCGATCCTCGAGAGCCGGCATACCTGCGGGAGGATCTCGCGCCTCATCCTGAGGCAGTGATGCAAGAGGGCGCCGGCCGCTGATTTCTCCAGCGGACCAAGGCCGCGGGTGATCTCCCCTGCCGTGTCACCGAACTGCCTGCTCAGCGCCTCCGCGGTTCTGTCGTCGCTGAAGCAATCCGCGTCGTTCTGAACGAGACCGGGGTCCCCCATCGCCGAACGCAGGTCTTCGGGAAGGTCGTCGAGCGAGTTCGTGTTGGAGACGACCTCCTTCACGTTCTTGCCCTGAAGGAAATGGTGGATCGAATCCGAGTCCCCTTCCGCGCATTGGAACTCACCGGTGCTCACGTCGATCAAGGCCATGCCTGCGCGATTTCCCTCGAAGCGAAGGGCAAGGCAATAGTTGTTTTCGCGTTCATCCAGTAACTGGGAATTCACCGCCGTGCCGGGAGTCAGGATCTCGACGACTTCCCTCTTGACCAGCCCCTTCGCGCGGGAGGGGTCTTCGACCTGTTCACAGATGGCCACCTTCCTACCGCTGGCCAACAATCGTGTAACGTAGTTTTCAGCCGCATGAAAAGGAACGCCGGCGAGTGGAACCGGATTCGGCTTGTTCTTGTCGCGGGTGGTGAGGGCGATGTTGAGGAGACGCGATACTTCCACGGCATCCTCGTAGAAGGTTTCGTAGAAATCGCCTACGCGGAAAAACAGAATGCAATCCTTGTGCTGGTTCTTGATCTCCCGGTACTGGGCCATCAAGGGGGTGGTTTCCTGATTCATTTCTCGGGCAATCTTACTATGGTGAGTTCGTTTTCGATTTCGCTCCTGAGCTCCTCGGCGCGCATGAGGGCCTCTTCCCGCGTGCGGAAATACCCGAATCTCACGCGATGGATCTCCCGGTAGTCTACCAGGTCCGTATCGATGCGAACGCCGGGAACCTTCTTCTTCAGTTCCTCGGCCAGCTTTATCGCGTTCCGGCGGTCGCGGAAAGCACCGAACTGGATGGTGAATCTGCCGGAAGTATCCGTCGTCGCGGGAGGAGGCGTCGAGATTTCCGCTTCCGCAGGTTCTTCCCCGCCCAGCATCTTGAGCTTCTCTGCCGCGAGAATCGCTTCGGGAGTGTCCTCGAAGTGTTCGATGATGTCGCTGAAAGCCCGCCTCGCGCTTTCCACTCTGCCCATTCCTTCGAGACATTCGCCGAAACGATACATGGCGACCGGGCTGATCAACGTCCTGGCGAGAGCTTCGTATCTGCGGCAGGCTTCGTCTCGCTTCTGCGTGCGCATGTCGATCTCGGCCAGTGCCAGCCCGGCCCATACGCTGAAGCGACCGGTCTTTATCTTTGCAAATGATCGGCGCGCACCGTCGTAGTCTTCCAGCATAAGAGCACAAAGTCCCTCGAAAAACACGGCTTCACGCGAATAACGGGCGGCTGGAGAATTCCCCAGGAGGTCCAGGGCCTTCTTGTACTTGCCTTCAGCGTAATCCATTTTCGCCATTTCCAGGGCGGCTTCTCCCGCCTGCTCGCTCTCGGGATCGGTGTCTATCACCTCCTGGTATATGATTCGGGCCTCGTCCGGCGATCTTTTCAAGCGTGCCATGAGGAGCAGAGCCTCCTGGCGCTCTTTCCCCGATGAATCGAGGGCGAGCTCTATCAACTCCTCACGCGCCCGATCGTAGCGAAGCTCGTCCACGAGCTTCTTGGCTTCGCTCAGCGAGGCCGATCGAGCCTCGCTGAACGAAGACGAAAGGAGAACGAGCAAAGCTGCTGATATGAGAATTTCAGGTTTCATGCTTGGCGCTGAACGATTCGAAAGAATTGCAGAGCGGGCAATGCCATCTCATCATGTCGGAATGAAAACCGCATTCTCCGCATACGTAAACCGATGTGAACGAGGATCTCTCGCGTATGTCGCTTATAGTATTCCTTATCTCGTCGATGTCGTCTTCCTGGGCTTGGATGGATAGCAAGAGAAGGGTACAGGAAGAAGCTTCGGGATGCCAAGAGAGGTGCTCCTTCAAGAGGTCGGCGGCCTCCTTGAGCTTGCCCTGCTTGCGGTAGAATCTTGCCAGTTCAAGGACGACCGCTTCATCTGCAGGGCGGATGGCTATGATGTCTTTGTAGACGCGTTCGATGTCGTTGAATCTTCCCCTCTCGAAGAGGTTCTTCTCCAGCCTGCCGAGCGCCTCCGTCGCTATCTCCGTCGAGGCCAGCGCCGCTCTTCGCCACTTTTCCAGCGCCGCGTCTACGTCGCCGTTCGCAAGATCGAAGTCACCGCCGAGAAGCAACGCCGACGGGCAATCAGGGTCATGCTTGAGAGCCTTCTGGATCAAGCGGCCGGCGTCCTTGGTCTTGCCTTCCGCATGCAAGTTTTCAGCCATGGAAGAGAGGTAGAATGCTATCTTCCGGTCGTCGAGCAACCCTGCCTTCTTCATTTCGCGGGAGACCTCGTATGCCTTGTCGAAAGCGGAAGTCTTGAAATAGTACTTGGCCAGTGCGGAATAAACCTTGGGGGATCTGCGGTTGGAATTCTTGAGCGACGACTCGAGGACTCGTATCGCTCGGTCGGGTTTGCCGAGACGATCGTAATCCTCGGCTAGATCGAGGTACAGGTCGACTTTCTCATCGCTAGTGAGATTCGTTTTTATGGTGAGGCTCTGGTGGATCTGCAGGGCTTTGTTCACTTCCCCCCGCTCCCGAAGCAGGCGCCCCAAACGAAGATAGGCGTCCGCAGGACAACCGGCTCTTCGCACGGCCCGCTGAAGCAATGAGAAGGCTTTCGCCTTGTTGCCGTCGATGAGAGCCTTGAGGCTTGCCGTATAGGGATCCGACCCTTTGCCCGTATCGATGCGGCGTTTCATCCGCGTGGCTATCAAGATCACTCCCACTACGACGATTACCAGAGCGGCTATGAGGTAAATGATCTCGCTTGTCATCGATCACCCCTGCTCCTCAGTACTTCGCTTCGTCTATCTCGCTCTCTTCCGATACGGTTTCGCTCTCCTCGAGAGGAAGGTTCCGCAATGCGGCTATCTCGTTTTCAAGCCGGCGACACTCCCTCTTCTGGCGTCCGAGAGCCGAGCGCAGCTGAAACTCGGTCACGAGGGAGATCAGAAACGAGAACACCATGCCGGCGGCGAAGACTATCAACATGAGGAGATTGAGGGAGAGGTTTTCGAAGTCCTTCGTGAAGAATTTGAAATGAACATGCTGGTCCGCATTGCTCATTCCCAACCAGAGAAAAGCGATCACCCCGACCAGAATAATCAAACTACGTATGAGCCACACGGAATTTGCCTCCTTCCGGAAATCTCGCCTAGATCATGGACGCTTTCGAGGTTGCAGTCAAGTGGCAATTGGCTCAAAGAAAGAGGAGCCTGGCGGCTCCTCTTCCCTTTTTATCGGCTGGATCGAGGAATTCACTCGTCCTTTTCCGCCTCGGCGGAAGGCGCTTCATCACCCGTTTCTCCGGGTGCTTCAGCGGGAGGGTTTTCCTCTTCGGATTTCGCTGATGCATCGGCGGCGGAGTCGTCACCGGCTTCGGCCTTGCGAACCTCGGTGGGCTCTTCGGGCCTTGCGGCCTCCCCTGCGGCTTCCGACGCGCCTTCCTCCTGCTGCTCCTCACGAGCCTTCACGGGGAAGCGCTCGTGGAATTCCTTGACGCCTTCTTCGTCCAGAGTCTTCAGGTACAAGCTCACGCTGAGTACGATCCGCTTGTTCTTGGGATCCACCTTCATGACTTTGAGAGGAATGACGTCTCCTACGGCGAAACAATCCTCGGGATGCCTCAGGTTCTCCTTGCCCATCTGTCCTATGGGAACGAAACCCTCCACGTCGTCGCGAATCTCGACTACCGCTCCTCGCTCCAGTATGCGTGTGATCTTGCCTTCGGTCACCGTGTCCGGGGCGAATTCCTCGGCCAGCTGGTTCCACGGGTTGTCCGTCAATTGCTTCATGCCGAGGCTTATGCGCTTCTTCTCCTGGCTTATGTCCAGGACGACGACGTCGATCTTGTCACCCTTCTTGACGACTTCGCTGGGATGTCGCACTCTCTTGGCCCACGACATGTCCGAGATGTGGAGCAAGCCGTCTATACCGTCTTCGATCTCGACGAAGGCGCCGAAATTGGTGAGGTTTCGCACCTTGCCGGAAAGCCTCGTGCCCACCGGATACTTCTCCTCGATGGTGGACCAGGGGTCGGGCTCGATCTGCTTGAGCCCGAGAGATATCTTCTGGTTGTCCTTGTCCACGCGCAGGACCATCACGTCGACGGTTTCACCTATGGCGAGAACCTTCGAAGGATGCTTGACGTGGCGCGTCCATGACATCTCGGATATGTGGATCAATCCCTCGACCCCCTTTTCGAGCTCGACGAATGCGCCGTAATCGGTGATGCTTACGACCTTGCCGCGGACCTTGTTCCCGACCGGGTAGCGTTCCTCGACGCCGTCCCATGGATACGGAGTCAATTGCTTGAGACCCAGCGAGATCTTTTCCTTCTCCCTGTCGAAATCGAGGATTTTCACCTTGAGATTGTTCCCGATGGCGACGACCTCCGAAGGATGGCTTATCCTGCCCCACGTCATGTCGGTTAGATGCAGCAATCCGTCAACGCCTCCGAGATCGACGAAGGCCCCGAAATCCGTTATGTTCTTGACGACACCCTCGCGGATCTGACCGATTTCGAGCTCGGCGAGGAGTTTGCGCTTTTGATCGGCGCGCTCCTCTTCGAGGACTATGCGTCTCGAGACGACTATGTTGCGTCTGCGGCGGTTGATCTTGATGATCTTGAATTGCAGGGTTTGCCCTATGAGCTCGTCCAGATTGGGAACCTGGCGCAGAGCTATCTGGCTGCCCGGCAGGAACGCGTCGACACCGAGAAGATCCACGACCAGCCCGCCTTTGATCCTTCGGGCTATTCTTCCTTCCATGATTTTGCCGTTCTCGTATGCGTTCTTGATCTCGTCCCAGACCCGGAAGAAGTCGGCCTTTTCCTTGGACAAGACCACGAGGCCGTCCTGGTTCTCGAGTTTCTCGAGAAAGACCTCCACCTCGTCGCCGACTTTTATTTCATCTCGATCGCGGAATTCCGATATCGATATCGCGCCCTCACTCTTGAAACCGACGTCGACTATGACTTCGTTCTCATGTACTTCGGTGACGGTTCCCTTGACTATCTTCTCTTCTTCGAACTCGGTGAAGGATGATTCGAGGCTCTCGAGAAAATCGCTGAATTCCGTGCTTTCCACGGAACGGGCTTCATCCATTTCCTCGATGTCGAGTCTCTCGAAAGATGCATACGCCGGGGAGCGCAGTTTCACTCCCCCTTCCTTTTTCTTTTCACCTCCTTTCGTGGAATCGTTTTCGCTCGTGCGAGCCTTTTCAACATCGTGAGCTTCTTCAAGCATTCAGCAACTCCTCCTTTGCAAAAAAATTTGTCCATTACGGACCTGGACATAGTAATACCGCTGCATGTTGATTGCAAGGCAAAAATACGCTTTGGCCCCGCCGCCGGGGCCTGGATCACCCTCCCAGGGAATCCCGCAAGGCGGCTATCGCCTCCATCACCATTGCACTGTAATCCGCATACCCCTTGCCGTTCTTGAACTCCTCCAGATCGGAGCTGCTGAGGCGAATGGGCCTCCCCATCACGACTGTCAGTCGCGGCCGCCCGAAAAGAGCGGGCAGGAGGCGGTTGGTGCCCACCGCGTAGACCGGGACGACCGGCACGCGGGAATGGAGTGCCAGGTACCCGATACCGGTCTTGGGCTCGCCGAGGCGGCCGTCCTTCATTCTCGTGCCCTCGGGGAAGATGAGGAGGGACTTGCCGCGCGCAAGGAGATCGAGCGCGATGCGCAACGACCTGCGATCGACGCCGCCTCTGCGGACCGGTATGGCATTGTATTTCGATATCAGCCAACCGAACGGGCGGTTGCGGAAGAGCTCCTCCTTGGCCAGGAAATGGATCTCGCGCGGGAGGACGGAGCCCACGAGGGGCGGATCCATGTAAGAGAGATGATTGCTGGCGAATATGAAGTTTTCCTTGTAATGATAGCGGCCCAGGCGGACAACCCTCATCCGCCACAGCAACCGGAAGAAGGTTCTGATCAATAGTTGAGCCGATGCGAAATTGAAACGCCGCTTCCTGGGATCGACTCCGCTCTCCCCTTCGGATTCCAGCCGGGTGAGTCGCTCAAGCTCGATCTTGACTTTCTCGACGACGCTTTCAACTTGCTCTGCGATGGTGAGATCGGTTGTGTCGATGGTGATCGCGCCCACCGGGTGTTTGAGCGGGCTCACTGCGCGGGTCGAATCGAATTCGTCGCGCCGCCTGATTTCTTGCTCGACCTCCTCGATCGATTTTGCGATCCCTTTGGATCTGAGTTCGAGCATCCTCCTCTTCGCCCTGGCTTCTATCGATGCGACGAGAAAGATCTTCAAGTCGGCGCCCGGCAGTATGACGCTCCCTATGTCCCGCCCTTCCAGAACGACTCCGCCCTTGTCGGCTATCCTCCGCTGGAGCGCCGCCATGACCTTTCTCACCCGTTCGTGTGAGCTGACAAGTGACACGTTCGCGGTGACAGCGGGACTTCTTATCTCCTCGGAGACGTCTTCGCCGTCCATGAGTATCCTTCGCGTTCCGTCCGGCGATTCGACGAATTCCATGCGCAGGGATGCCGCCAGGCGCCCGAGCTCATCGCCCGCAGCCGGGTCCACTCCACGATTCATCGCGGCGAGGGTCAGCGCACGGTACATGGCGCCCGTGTCGATGTGCAACAGGCCGAGCCTTTGCGCCACGAGTCTGGCCGTCGTCGTCTTGCCGGACCCCGAGGGGCCGTCGATCGCGATCTGGAATTCTTTTAGAAGCTCCTTGTCGAACACTTTGAGATGAAAGGAAAATGGTTATCGGTCGGATCCTGAATTCAGCAACTTCGAAAGGGCGTCCACGAATTGGCGGTTTTCATCGGGAGTGCCGATGGTCACCCTGAAACTGTTGGCCTCGCCTCCGAAAGGCGTCATGTCGCGCACTATCACACCGTGATCGAGAAGCCTTTCACAGATATCGTCTTCGAAAGGGGGCGGTACCACGTAGAGGAAATTGGTCTCGGAAGGAGGGCACTTGCATCCAAGATCCAAGACCTTGCGTCTGACCGCTTCCCTCTCCGCAATCGTCTGCTCCACGCCGGCCTTGATCTCGTCCGCGCATTCGAGGGCTGCCG
This sequence comes from uncultured bacterium, assembly GCA_964464035.1. GTDB lineage: Bacteria > Krumholzibacteriota > Krumholzibacteriia > WVZY01 > WVZY01 > CAYXEN01. The sequence continues at coordinate 26,298 of CAYXEN010000014.1, forward strand.
CGGCGGCGGCTTGGGCGAGCCTGTTGACGTTGAAAGGCTGCCTCACCTTGTGAAGGGCCTGGACGACTTTGGGATCCGCAACGGCGTAACCCACCCGCAGCCCGGCGAGCGAGTACATCTTGGAGAAGGTTCTCAGGGTCACGATCGTGTTCCTCTCACGCCTCAGGGCGATCGAGTCGGGGTAGTCGGCGGCGCGCACGTACTCGAAATAGGCTTCATCCATGACGACGAGAAGGGCGTCTGGGATCGAGGCCAGGAATTCATCCATCTCGTCTTTGGAAAAATACGTGCCCGTAGGATTGTTGGGATTGCAAAGAAAAACGATCTTCGTCGCCGCATCGACGGCCTCGGACATGGCGGGGAGGTCCAGCTTGAAATCCCGGCACGGCACCGCTATCCCTTCGACGCCGCTGATCCGGCAAACCATCCCGTAGATCACGAAGCTGGGCGTGGGAAAAACCACTTTTTCGCCGGGATCGACGAAAGCTCTTACGAGAAGATCTATGATCTCGTTCGAGCCGTTGCCGACGAAAATCTCGTCGTTTCCCACTCCGACGTGCTCGGCGAGGGCGCGCACCAGGTGATAGCAGCTCGATTCGGGATAGCGGTTGGCCTGTGCAAGCATTGCTATCACCGCGTCCCTTACGCGGGGATGGATCGGGTTCGGGTTCTCGTTGGAAGCGAGTTTTATGAACGCCGACGTTGTATTCCGCTCGCGTTGCACCACCTCGATCGGCTTACCTGGCTTGTAAGTCTTGATGTTCTTGAGAAAATCCCTGGCAAGGCGATCGATATCCATCTCAGTTCTCCTCTTCTCCCACTGCCTTTTCCAAGAGAGTCATCTCCTTCGTCGTCAGAGCGCGCACCGTTCCTTTCGGCAGCTTCCTTATCGAAATGGGGCCTATGCTGACCCGGCGCAGCTTCACCACCCTCAACCCGACGGCTTCGCACATTCTCCTCACCTGCCGGTTCCTGCCTTCGTAGAGGACGACTCTCAGCACCGCCTCCTTGCCCAGGGTCTTGACGACATCGACCCGCGGACCCTTCTTGGCCTCGTTCCCACCGCTCCCGTTCGAGCCGGCCCTCTTCATGGAAGCGATCTTCTGATCGGTAACTCTCCCCCTGACCCTGACGGAATAGGTTTTCGGAACATGAAATCTCGGGTGGGTGAGACGATAACACAAGACTCCGTCATTGGTCAAAAGAATAGCCCCTGTGGTGTTGATGTCGAGCCTTCCGACGGGAAAGAGGCGCATTTTGAACCCGTGCCGGCGGCATATGTCCATGACCGTTTTCCTCCCCATGGGATCGCTTGCGGTGGTGACCACGCCCTCGGGCTTGTTCATGAGAAGTACGACCCGTTTCAGGGGATGATCCAGCCTCTTGCCTCCGAGGGAGATTCTGTTCACGCCCGGCACGACCTTGTGTGCGGGATCGGACACCCTCTTGCCGTCCACCAGGATCCTGCCCGAGGCGATGAGCTCGTCGCACGACCTTCTCGAACCGAGCCCCAGGGCGGCGAGGTATCGGTTCAAGCGCAGCGACTTGTCAGTCGTGCTCGGGGAAATCGATGTCCGCCGGGTTGGGCGCGCTCTCCGGTTCTGCACGGTTTTCTTCATCTTCGTCATTCACGACCTCTTCTCTATCCGGCTGCACTTCCAAGTGCGGTCCGGATTCCAGGGCCGGCTCCTGGACGCCTGAAGTCTCCCCGGCTTTGCCGCCGTCTTCCCTGCTGGCCAAGAGCGATTCCAATTCCTCCATGGAAGGAAGGTCCTTCAAGCTGTTGAGCCCGAGGTATTCCAGGAACTCGCGCGTCGTGCCGTAGAGAAAGGGGGCGCCGAGGACCTTCGCTTTGCCGGTTATCCTGATGAGGGATCTTTCCAGAAGAGTCGAGATGACTCCGCCGCAACTCACGCCCCTCATCTGTTCGATCTCGGCGCGCGTTATGGGTTGTTTGTAGGCTATTATGGCGAGGGTCTCGAGCCCCGCCCGCGAAAGTCGTTGTTTCCTCCTCCCCGTGTAGAGCTTGGCTATGTACCCGGCGTACTCCGGGCGAGTAGCCAGTTGATAGCCGCCTGCCACCTGTTCGAGCTTGAAGCTCATCCCGTCCCGGTCGAGCTTGTCCTTTATCCTATCGAGAGCATCATTGATCTCCGCATGCTGCAAATCGACCAGGACTCCTGCGATCCTCTTTATGGAAAGGGGCTCATCCGACGCAAAGAGAAGTGCGAGTATGATCCTGTCTCGATCGTTAAGTTCAACCATCGGTGTCTCCCTCTTTCACGCCGGTTTGTTTCAGCTCTTCCCCCTCGTCGGGCTCGGGCGACGAGCGATACAACCAGATCCTGCCGAAGGCGCCCTGTTGCCTGACTTTCACTTCGGATCTTCGAATCAGCTCCAGCAGGGCTATGAAAGTCACGATCAGTTCGAAGCGGGAGGAACTACCCCTGAAAAGCTCGTAGAAATCCAGTTGTTCCCTCTCCTCCAGTGCCGACAGGACGGCGTCTATCTTTTCATCGACGGTGAAGGATTCGGGTTCTATCTCGACGACGGTATCTTCGCCCATGTTGGCGACTACTTCCCGGAAAGCCTTCATCAGCTCGTAGAGATTGAGCTCGAGCTCGACCTCGGCCGGGTGATTCTTGTCTTCGGGCCGAACCGGGTGGGGATATATCTTGAGCCTTTGTTCTTCAAGGGATCGCAGGGACTTCGCCGCCTCGAGCATCTTCTGGTATTCGATGAGGTTGCGGATCAACTCTTCGCGCGGATCCTCTTCGTCGTCTTTCCTCCTGAGAAGCATCTGCACCTTTATCCGCATCAATGTCGCCGCCAGAACGAAGAATTCACCCGCGAGATCGATCTGCATCTGCTCCATCATGTCGATGAAGTCGAGGTATTCCTTCGTGATCTTCGCGATGGGGATGTCGTAGATGTCGAGGTTGTTCTTTCTTATGAGATACAATATGACTCCGAGAGGAGCTCTGATCCCCTGGAGCTCGGCCCGGTAGACGTCTTTCTTGGGATCAGCCAATTTTCATCTTCTCCCTTACGGCCGCCATCGTTTCCAGCGCCCTGGCTCTGGCCTTCTCATCGCCAGCTCTTATGATCTCTTCTATTTTCTTGGGATCGGCCTCGAGTTTTTTTCTCTTCTCGTGCAACGGCGCCAGGTAATCGATGATGGCTTCGGCGACTCGCTTCTTGCACTCGACGCAACCTATCTTGGCATTCGAGCAGGCGTCGCGGATCTCTTCCACTTCCGCCGGGGCGAACTTTTTCCAGTAGGTGAAAATCAAGCAGATATCCGGATGCCCCGGATCCGACCTGCGCTTGCGGGAGGGATCGGTGAACGCCGTGAGTATCTTTCGCCTTATGACGTCCGGAGAGTCGGCCAGCTCGATGGTATTGCCTAGTGACTTGCTCATCCTCTTGCCGTCCAGGCCGGGAAATCTGGAGAATTTCGTGAGCTTTCCCTCGGGGACGGGAAAGACCTCTCCGTACTCGCGGTTGAATTTCCTCGCTATTTCGCGCGTGATCTCGATGTGAGGAAGCTGGTCTTCGCCTACCGGCACGAGATGCGCCCGGTATATCAGAATGTCGGAAGCCTGCAAGACCGGATAGCCGAGGTGGCCGTAGCTTATGTTGGCATCGAGGGAGAGATCGCGGACCTGCTCCTTGAGAGTCGGGTTCCTCTCCAGGCGCGCCTTGCTTATGAGCATGGAAAAGATCAGAAAGAGCTCGGCGTGCTCTTTTATGTGCGACTGGACGAAGAGGGTGGAGCGGGACGGGTCGAGTCCCCCGCTGATCCAATCTATGATCATTTCCCTCGTATTTCCGGATATCTCCGCGGTGTGCTCGTAGTCTGTGGTCAGGACGTGCCAGTCGGCTACCATGAAGTAGCATTCGTAGTCGGCCTGGAGTTTGACCCAGTTCTCGAGCGCGCCCGTGTAGTTGCCGAGATGCAATCTTCCCGTAGGGCGGTTGCCGCTCAAGATTATTTTCTTCTTGTTCATCAGGTATCTTCTCCGTGGAGAGGTTGAGGTTCGGCGCCTCGGAAACCGCCGGTGGGGTCGATTCTATGCTTGGGAACGCGGATATGTCAAGAATTCTCCTGGTCCCTCCCGCGGTGCCGCCTCTCAGGAACGTGGATGAAAAGCCTTGTGCACTTCGATCAGATGCTTGGTGTCGACGGAGGTGTAGATCTGTGTCGTGGATATGTCGGAGTGGCCGAGGAGTTCCTGCACGTAACGGAGGTCGGCTCCTCCCTGGAGAAGATGCGTGGCGAAAGAATGTCTCAGCATGTGCGGGTGGACCTTTCCGATTCCCGCTTTCGCGGCGTATTCTTTGAGCTTCTTGGAAAACCCGATGCGCGAGATCCTGCGCCCGTTCTTGTTCAAAAAAACGAATTCGCTCGGCCTGCCCCCGGCAAGGACCGGCCGCCCGTAGGTGAGGTAATGCCTGAGTGCCGCCGCTGCGGGTTTTCCGTATGGGACCATGCGGTGTTTTCCCCCCTTGCCCTTCACGACCAGTACGCGTTCCTTTTCGAACACCTCGTCGAAGGTGAGACCGCAGAGTTCCGACACCCTCAAGCCCGCCCCGTAAGCGATCTCCAGCATGGCACGGTCGCGGGCGCCCAGCGGATCTTTCGAGTCTGGCACGGCGAGGAGCCTTTCTATCTCCTCGATCGTGAGAACGTGCGGGACTTGCCGCCGGGTCTTGGGGACCAGGTCGTCGAGAACGGGCAGCTCGTCGACCTTTTTCTCGCTGACGAGAAACTTGTGGAACTGCCTGATGGACGACAGCGAGCGGGCCCGCGAGGAGGGCTTGAGCTTCTTCTGCGCCAGCCTCGTCATGTGCAGTTCGACCGCCTCGCTGGTTATCTTCGATAGTTCTTCGATCCCGTGCTTTTCCAGTGTTTCCGCGTAATCCCTGAGGTCCCTCGCGTAGGCCTCGATCGTGTTCGGGCGAAGCCCGCGCTCCACCCGCAGAAAGTCGAGGAATTGATCGATGTGGAGGTCTATCGCCGCTGCCATCGTTCTCTTCTCCTATTCCGTACACATGCGAGAATAGGAACCTTTCGAGCCGCCTGCAAGGGCAATATCCGGGGACAGCCTCTCCGGGATCGAGCCAAGATAATGTAAGACAACAGGATATGGCGCTTTTCTCGAGCAGGCCCACCCTCGTGCGAGCCTCGGGGGCGAAGGAGGCGAAGCGCGGATCTCTCAAATCGCCAACGGCTTCGTAATAAAGATGCTTGACGGGGCGCTTGGCAGATGCTATTTTGCCCCCACCGATTCAAGGAGGAGAAATGCCCCAGCACAAGTCAGCCAAGAAACGCATGAAGACGAACCTGAAACGTCAAACAAGAAACCGGGCGGCGAGGAGCACGCTCAAGACCACTCTGAAGAAGTACATAGCCCTCCCCGTCGAAGAGCGAAAGACCGCTTTCCCTTCCCTTCAGGCGGCCCTGGACAAGGCGGCGCGAAAGGGCGTCATTCACAGGAACAAAGCGGCCAGATTGAAATCGAGATTGATTCCCTGATAGGTGGAATAGATGAGACGAAGCATCCGGCTAGGGTCGGATGCTTTTTTTTGCCCTCAGCATCCTCGATCAAGCTGTATAGTATTCGCGCACCAACCTCTGGACGTCTCCCCGATCTATCATCTCGGTCCTGTCCTCTCTGCGGTAGTAGAGCTCGATCTTCTTCTTGGCGAGACTCCTCCCGCCCAGCGTGATGCGAAGGGGGATGCCTACGAGGTCGGCGTCCTTGAACTTGTAGCCCGGTCTCAAGTCGCGATCGTCGTAAAGGACCTCGATGCCCGAATGCGAGAGTTCCTCGTATATCTCGTCCGCGACCCGGACGATGGCGGGATCGTTCATGTTCAGGGGAAGGAGGATCACATGGAACGGCGTTATGGAGGGAGGCCAGACTATTCCCTTCTCGTCGTTGTGTTGCTCGATGGCCGCCGCAACCGCCCGGGAGACGCCGAAACCGTAGCACCCCATGATGAAGTGATTCTCCTTGCCGCTTGCGTCGAGAAAGGTGGCGTTCATGCTCTTGCTGTACTTGACGTCAAGTTTGAAGATGTGGCCGAGTTCGACTCCTCTCTGCGAGAATATCGTGCCTTGGGCGCATTTTGCGCACGTGTCCCCCGCCTCCGCGCTCGAGATCGAGGCGATCAGGTCAGGCTCGAAGTCCCTCCCCATCTTGACCCCGCGAAGGTGCGCATCGTTCTCGTTGGCGCCCACAACCATTCCCTCGTACGAGCGCAGGAACTCGTCGGCGACGATCTTGACCCTGTCTCCAAGTCCAACGGGGCCCGAGTAGCCGACTTCGGCTCCGGTGAGATCTCTTATGGTTTTCTCGTCGAGGGGCTCGATGTATGGATCTTCGAGGAGTTTCATGAGCTTGGTCTCGTTCAGCGTACGGTCCCCGCCTACCAGACCCGCCACGATCCTCTCACCGCTCCTGAAGAGGAGCGTTTTCACGAGCCGCGAAGGGTGAATGCCGAGAAAGGAGCTGACTTCTTCCACGGTCTTCTTGCCGGGCGTGCTCACCTTCTCCGGAGGGTCGAGAACGGGCTCGAATTCGGCCAGCTTCCTGCCTAGGCTCTCCGCGCGGTCGGTGTTGGCGGTGTATCCACAGGAGCAACGGAGAATCTCACTCTCCCCCTCCTCGGCCAGGACCACGAACTCGTGGTTTACGTCCCCGCCTATCTTCCCCGCATCCGCCTCCACCATCACGTTCTCGAGGCCGCATCGATCCAGGATCCGCCGGTAGGCTCCGGCCATCTTCTCATACATCTCGTCCAGGGATTCCTGTGACGTGTGAAAACTGTATGCGTCCTTCATTATGAACTCACGCGCTCTCATCACTCCGAACCGCGGCCTTATCTCGTCGCGGAACTTCGTCAGGATCTGGTAGAGGCATTGCGGCAGCTGGCGATAACTCCGCAGCTCCATGCGCGCCAGATCCGTCACCACTTCCTCGTGCGTGGGACCCAGCGCGAAGAGCCTGTTCTTGCGATCCTTGAGCTTGAACAGCTCGGGCCCGAAATGCTTGAGCCTTCCCGTCTCCTCGTAAAGCTCGCTGGGATGGAGAATGGGCATCAAGATCTCCTGGCAGCCGATGCGATCCATTTCCTCCCGCACTATCGCCTCGATCTTCTTCAACACCCTGAACCCGAGGGGAAGAAACGTGTAGACCCCGGACGTGAGCTTTTTTATGAGCCCTGCGCGGAGCATGAGCTTGTGACTGGGAATCTCCGCGTCGCTGGGCGTTTCCTTGTATGTCGGCAGGTAGTACTTTGACCAGCGCATCGTATGGTCCTCTTTCTTTTCAATAGTTGTAGCCGATGAATAAGCCGAATCGCGTATCGCTCGATATCTTATCGAAATCGGTCGTTCGTGTAAAGTTAACTCGGATCACGGGCGCGTATCCCAGATTGAGCTCGGCTCCGACTCCGATCGATCCCAGCCATCCGGTTTCCGTTATGAACCGGTCCGCCTTGCCCGCGTCGAAGAAAAACGCCCCGCGTATCGATGGCATCTCCACGTGGCCGAAAGGGAAAGTCAAGCTGAAGCGGTCGATCAGGGGAAATCGGATCTCGTTGTTGAAGAGATAGATACTCCTTCCGGCGAAGCGCCTGAAATCGTACCCCCGCAAGTCCCACGGGCCTCCCAGGTAGAAGAGGACGAGATCGCCGCCCCAGCTGTTCCTGGTTATAAATCGTTCCGCCACAACGATGCGATCGGTTATCCTCAAGTACTTTCTTAGATCGATGTGCAGGCTCGTGCTCTCGAATCCCCTCCCCTTGAGGTCGAAATTGCGCCCGGAAGCTATGTAATACCTGGTTCCTTTCATGGGACCGCCTATGGTCCAGACCGTGTTGTCCGCAACGTAGCTTAGAAAGGTGCTGGCTATGACCGTGCTCGAACCGTCCAGGCTGATTCCTCCGAAATCGTTCTCCCTTTCGAGGGCCTTGAGAATGAAGTTGCCCTCGATGCGCGAGAACTTGCTGAAAGGGTACCTGATCCCCAAGGTGCCGCCGTATCTGCGTTCTGACCTGAACAGCGAGAAGTAATCCCCCCAGAAAGTGGTGAGATGGAATACCCCCAGCATGTAATTCAGTCGATGACTCAAGTTCACATAGGTTACGCCGAAGTTCAAACGCTTCCAGAAATCGTCGAATCCCTCGGACGTGTTGCCGAAGAAAGCGTAGATCTGGTGATTACCAAGGATGTCGCTGAGCAGTATTTCGGCGCCGTTGCCGACATCTCCGAAATCGGGGTCCACCGCCAAGCCCGTTCCGAGGAGGTCCAGGCCGAGCTTGAGGCTGTAGTCCCTCGTTACGAAGTCCTTTTCTTCGCCGGCGGGTACAGGGACCGGCGCACTCGAGTAATGCCCGGCGACTTCGAGCTTGCGTCCGCCGGCACTAGACTTCAAAGGGAAGGAAAAGAGGTGAAAGCCGCCGTCGTAGTAGCAAGAGGCGACGAAGCCGGATCCGTCGGGCAGGAAGGAAGAAGCGTTCGCGCCTCCGAGCAGGCTGGTTTCCCGCGTCGCTATCCCGTCCCTGTACAAATAGATGTCGAAAGATCCATCCATGTCGGATGCGAAAAGGAATCCCTCGCCGTCCGGGGCCCATTCGGGATAATCGTCGATGCCGCCGCTGCAAGTCAGGGCCTCCATGGTTTTGGTCGCCAGATCCAGTTTGAAGATTCCGCGCGCGTCCCGCCTGGAATTCATGCAACGATCCGAGCTGAAGATCACCACGTCACGGAACGGATGATAGTCGGGGTTGGATTCACTATAGGCGTCGTGGGTGAGGCGATCGATGCTGTGCGAAGCCAGATCGTACAGGTAGAGGTCCGGCATGCCGGTTGTATCGATGGCGCTGAAGACTATCTTGTCGCCGAGCGGGGAAAGCGTGGGAGACGAGATCATGCTCAAGTGTTCGAACGAAATTGCAGCGATCCTGCGGTTGGCGGATATGTTCCACAGGTATATGACGTCGCGCGCGCGGCTCTTGGAAACGAACACCAGCGTATCCCCTTTGGTCTCGATCTTGCTGCGCAACGCCGGTATCGACTCGAGGAGAGTCGATCTACCGCCCTCTATGAAAGTCTCGTGGGACAAGACGCTGCGGCCCCGCGAACGGATTCTGCAGATGTTGATCGTTCCCTGGCGCGCGCAGATCGCGTAGATCTCGAGTTCGTTTCCGGCCATCCGGCGCACGCAGGGCCTCGAGTGGAAGGAGCGGGGCGGCGTCAGCCTGGTGCCGTTTTCCGTCGCGAATACTCGATGCAGGATCTGAGGGTAGTAGCGGCGTTTGATGCTCTTCATGAATGCGTCGCTCAATTCGGAGATGTTCATGTTTATGCTCGCCTTCAGGACCGTCGAGAACTTGTCCGCTTTCCACCAGTTCTCAAGTATCAGTATAGGAGCTTTCTCGCCGAAGTTCCGGGCTATGAAACGGACGACCGCTTCCCCCTCCTTGTACATGAGAAAAGATCCGTATATGCGCCATATGTTCTCCAGATCGGGCAGCTTCTCGTGAAGGAGAGCGTCGCGCACGAACATGCGGCTCTCACTGTTGGCGTCCGGTGAAGCCACATACTCGGCGAGACCCTCGACGAACCACAAGGGGGGCGAAGCGTAGCTGAATTTCCTTCGGCTGTTCATGACCTGTCGGAGTTTTTCGAGCATGAAGGCGTGCACCATCTCGTGGCGGATTACGTGCCTCAGGTCACCCATCGACCCCGTGAAGGGAATCGCTACGCGTCCCTTGACGAGGTCGGTGAACCCGGCCGTGTACTCGGGTATCAGCCAAGGAATTATATTTGTCTGCTGGAAGTCGTAGTGAGAGCTGTAGATGACGAGCGGAAGCCTCTTCTTGAACTCGAGATTGAAAAGCGCTTCATACTCGGCGAAAGTTTCCTCGACCACCGGGGCTATGGACAGAACGAGGTTTCTTTCGCTCGGGTAATGGTATATGTCGACGTGTTCGGTTTCGAGGATCTTCCAGTCGCGGCTCGTGTATATGACCTTGTTCTTGCCGAAGGGATACTGCGCGTGGATCTTCGACGAAAAGGCGGCGATGAGAACGAATGATACGAAAATGGCGGATCTTTTCGTCATAAGGTCTTCAGGAGATCATGCATGCCGTAAAAGCCGTTTCTCTTGCCGGCTATGAAAGCGGCGGCGCGAAGGGCGCCCCGCGCGAACACGTCCCGCGCCAAGGCCGTGTGGGAAAGGATGAGCATTTCTTCATCCGAGGCGAAAACGATGTCGTGCCTTCCCTGTATGCCTCCCGCCCGAATGGAGTGCACGTGGATATCTCCAGCCTTCCGGACGCCCCTTCCCCGCCCTCTGATCATCCTGCGCGCTCCGGGAACAGCGGCTCCCAGGGAAAGCGCGGTTCCACTGGGATGGTCGCGCTTGCCGCGATGATGGTATTCCACGATCTCGATATCGAACCCGTCTCCCAGCTCGCGCACGGCTTGCGCTGCAATGTCCTTTAGGACCGCTATCCCCAGGCTCATGTTCGAATCATGGAAGACGGGACGCCTGGCGGCGTATCTCTTGAGGCGTCGCATGATATTATCTTCCAGGCCCGTCGTTCCCGATACGAGCTTGAGGTTCCTCCTGCGGACTGCCTCGAGAATGCCGCTCATGGCTTCTGCATGCGAAAAGTCGATGACCACGGTGTCCGGGTCGACGTCGTCCGGGAACGTCGAAGAGATCCGCAGCGATTGCTCCTTCGTCGCTTCGCGTCCGATACTCACTTCCTCGCCTACGGCGGGATGTCCGGGTCTTTCCACCAGGGCCACGAGGCCGAATCCGCGCGTGGAGCTCAAGAGGCGGCGAAGCGTCGTGCCCATTCGCCCGCAAGCCCCCGTTAGAATCACGTTCGTTCTTCGATTCTTGTTGGATGTGGGCATATCAGGCTCCTCGATCCGAGAAAAAGCTCTTCATCGTCGACTCGATCGCTTCCCTGTTGCTCGCCGATACGCGGACCAGCGGCAACCTCGTTTCATCGCTTATCAATCCGCGCATGGACAGCATTGCCTTTATCGGGGCGGGGTTCGTTTCCACGAACGCGGCACGCACGAGCCGGAGAAGTCTGTGATGGACCGCGGCCGCCTCGGTGAACTCGCCGCGCAATGCATGGTCGACGAGATCCCTCACGTCGGTCGGCACGAGGTTGGAGACGACGGAAACCACCCCTACGGCTCCCACGGCGATCATGGGGAGAGTGAGGGAATCGTCCCCGGAGAGAACAGGCAGGGCGCCGTCCCCCACGAGATCGCTTACGACGTCCACGCTTCCCCCCGCCTCTTTCAGGGCGATGAAACCGGCCTTCGCGGCCAGCCTCCGCACCGTGTCGGGCATCAATCTCACTCCGGTACGCCCGGGCACGTTGTAGAGGATCAGCGGAATGGACGTCTCCTCGGCGACGGCGCTGTAGTGCTCGTAAAGTCCCTGTTGCGTCGGCTTGTTGTAATAGGGTGTTATCAGCATCGCCGCGTCGGCGCCGAGTTCGCCGGCCCGGCGCGTGAGCTCGATCGTCGTGCGTGTGCAGTTGGTGCCGGTTCCGGCCACGACCAGCATGTTTCCGGCGACCCTCTTCACTGCTTCCTCTATCAGTGTGTACCGTTCTTCATCGCTCAAGGTGGCGGCCTCGCCCGTGCATCCGCAAACCACTACGCCTGTCACCTGCGCCTCGAGCTGCAGATCGATGAGCCTCCTGAACCCTTCCAAGTCGAGCCCGCCGTCCTTGAAAGGGGTCACGAGGGCGGTGAAAGTGCCCGTGAATAGTTCCTTTTCTTCTCTGGCGCTCACTTCCCACCTCCTTCCGGTAGGTTCACGCTTCCCGTGAAATTCACCTCGACGGGGCCTTCCAGGAATACCTTGCGCGCACCGGACGGGCTCTTCTCGAATTCGATCACCAGGCTGTCGCCGCCGCGCGTGAGAACAGTCACGGGGCTGTGTGCTTTTCCGAGATGAGCGAAGATCACGGCGGATGCGGTGGAGCCGGTTCCGCATGCCAGGGTCTCTCTCTCGACCCCGCGTTCGTATGTGCGTACCGCAAGGGACGAATCGTCGATGCGCTGGACGAAATTCACGTTGGTTCCATCGGGAGCGAATCTTCGATGGTATCGCAAGGCGCGCCCGATCACCTGGACCCGCTCGGATTCCATGTCCTCTATGTTTGCCACCGGAAGCACGACATGAGGCACGCCCGTGTTCACGTAGTGCACGGTCAGACTCGCGCCGCCGGCTTCGAGGTTGATGCCGAGTTCAAGATCATCCGCGTCCACCATATTGATCTTGACCCTTCCTTCGCCGACCAGTCCTTCGAGGACGCCGCTCTTCGTGGAGAATACCACTCGTACGGAGGCGCCTTGCTTCACCCCGATGCCGCGTTCCGCAGCGAATGCTGCGATGCATCGCGCCCCGTTGCCGCACATCTCCGCTTCCTTCCCATCGCTGTTGAAGTACTTCATGTGGAAATCCACACGCGCATCGCGCGCCGCGCTCGCAAGAACGATCAAGCCGTCGGCTCCTATCCCCCTCCTGCGATCGCAGAGCGACGCGATCAAGCGCTCCGACAGGTCGAGTCGCCCCTCGCGATCGTCCAGCATTATGAAATCGTTGCCCGCGCCGTTCATCTTCGTGAAATCCATCTTCACTTCGACACCTTCCCCGGGCCCAGGATCAAAGGATCGAGTTTCAGCTTCGCCCCCGGGTCCATCCGTACGGAATCGGGAGCCTCGACACACGGTTCCGTGCAGCTTTGCGTGGAATCATCGGGACAAGGATAATAACCGCAGATGCTGTCGCGTTTGAAATCTACGAACGCTCGCAGCATGTATGAACCCTTCTTGATCTCGGACAACTTGTATTTGCCGCCCTTGTCACAAAAGGCATAATAGCGCGCACGCTCCGTCGAATCCCGCCCTGCGAACAAAGCGACTGAGATAAGGACGCTGTCCAAGCCGGTTTCGTTTATCACCACTCCGCGGATCTCTCCCGGTTCCGTGGGATCAATGATGTTTATCGTCACGTTTCGCACCCTGGGAGCTTTTCGCGTGAGGACGATTGTATCCTCGTACGCGGCGCCGAATTCCGAACCCGACTCGAAGTGAGAATTCTTGTTGCCGTCCTGAAAGGCCCAGAGCAAATACTCGGTCCCGGCCGCCGGCAAGTACTGGAAACGGAAGGAGCCCTTCTTGTCGGTATGCGTTTCCCTGTTGGGAATGGAAGCTTCGGGAACCAGCGCCGAATCCTTTGCAAGGACGAAACAACGAACCACGGCCGAGGCGGTGGGTTTTCGTCTGAAATTTACGGTACCCGCTATCACGCCGCTGTCGACGGCGGCCCCGGTCGAAAACCCGAATTCATAACCCGACGCGGCCCTCACCTTGTGCTCGTCCCGGAAATCGGGTCGGACCGCAATGAAGTAAGTCGTGTCCGGAACCAGGGGATCGGCCGGTTCGATCCGCAGCGAATTATTCTTCCACTTCACCTTGCCCACCCGGATCCTGGGATAGGCGACGACCAGCCTTTCCAATTTGGCCTTTGACATCTTCTCGCTGAATCGGAGGATGATGCTGCTGGTTATGTCAACTCCCGTCGATCCGTCCGCGGGGACCGTCGAAACGATCCTCGGCGGGATCTTGTCCTCGGGCCCTCCGGAGGGAGGCACTGGAACGGCGCAAGAAAATACGAGAAGGAGAAGCAGCCAGATGCATCCCAGTCGCACCGTCATTTCCTCCGGGCATGAACGAGAAGGGCGAGCAGTGCCCGCTGTGCATGGAGCCTGTTCTCGGCTTGGTCGAAAACGATGCTCCTCTTGGACTCGATCACTTCGTCCGTTATCTCCTCGCCCCTGTGGGCCGGAAGGCAGTGAAGCACTACCGCCTTGTCGGGAGCTTTCGCCAGCAGGGGGGAATTAACCTGGAACCTGGCGAAATGCTTTTTCTTCTCCGCCGCCTTGTCTTCCTCCCCCATCGAGGCCCAGACGTCGGTATAGATGACGTCCGCCTCCGCCACCGCGGCCTCGGGATCGTGGATCTCTTCGTAGCGCGAGCTGTTCTCGCCCAGGATGTATTCGTAGAACTCCTTTTCGATTCCGAAACCTTCCGGGCAGGCGAGGATGAACTTGAAACCGAAGCGCGAGCAGGCATTGAGCCAGCTCCGAGCGACGTTGTTACCGTCACCGATGAACACCACCGTCATATCGTCAAGCCTCCCCCTGTGCTCGAGAATGGTGAGGAGATCGGCGAGGATCTGGCATGGATGGAGCAGATCCGTGAGGCCGTTTATGACCGGAACGCTGGCCCATTCCGCCAGGCTCAGGACCAGATCGTGCTGGAAAGTACGGATCATTATCGCGTCCATGTAGCGCGACAGGACTCTTGCGACGTCCTGCGGCGCCTCACGCGAGCCCAAGCCTATCTCCTTGTCCGTGATATAAATGGAGGATCCGCCGAGCTGATGCATGGCGACCTCGAAGCTCACCCTGGTTCGAAGCGACGGCTTGTGAAAGATGCATGCGAGAGTCTTGCCCTGAAGGCATGGTTCGAGTTTTCCCGCCTTGAGCAGGGCTTTCTGCTTCAATGCGAAATCCAGGATCTCCTCGAGCTCGTTCCTCGTGAAATCAGCGAGCGAAATGAAATCCTTTCTCGTCAAAGCCATGGTGTTCTTCTCCTTCTTTTCAAAGTATGTAACGAGTCAAGTCCTCGTCCGCCAGAATGGATTCCAGCTTCTTCTTCACGTCGGGAGCGTCGAAGACGATTTTCTTCAGGCCCGACTCCGGCAGTTCGAAGAGTACGTCCTCGAGCAGAGTGGTCATCACCGTGTGGAGCCTCCTCGCTCCGATGTTCTCGGCCCTCTCGTTCGCCGCACGCGCGACGCGCGCGATTTCGGCGATGGCGTCGTCGGTGAATTCAAGTTTGCAATTCTCCGCGGCGAGAAGCGCGGTGTACTGCTTGACGAGAGAGTTGTCCGGCTCCTTGAGGATCCTTATGAAGTCCTCCTCGCCCAACGAGGAGAGCTCCACCCTGATCGGGAACCTTCCTTGGAACTCGGGGATTAGGTCGGATGGTTTCGCGACGTTGAAGGCGCCCGCGGCTATGAAGAGAACGTGGTCGGTCTTGACTACTCCATAGCGCGTGTTGACCGAACATCCTTCTACGATCGGCAAGAGATCCCGCTGGACTCCTTCGCGCGAAACGTCGGGACCGGAAGTCGATTGCGCGCGGGCCGATATCTTGTCGATCTCGTCGATGAAGACGATGCCGCTGGATTCCGCTCGTTTCTTCGCTTCGGATACTATCTTCTCCATGTCGAGAGCCTTGTTGGTTTCCTCTTCTCTAAGGAAGCGGCGAGCCTCCTTGACCGTCATCCTCCTCGACTTGGCTGTTCCCTGCCCTAAAGGAGGCATCCAGGGAAGGTTCAACCCCATCTGCTCCACCCCAGCCTTGCTGAAGATCTCGATGATGGGCGACGAAGCCTGGGGGGTGTCGATGGTCACCGTGCGTTCCTCCAAGTCCCCCGCGCGCAGCTTCTCCCGTATCTTGCTTCGTGTTCTTTCCCTCCTGGCTTCGAACTCCGCATCGGAATCCTCCTGCGGAGGAGGAGAGGAAGGCAGGAGCAGCTCGATCAATCTATCCTCCACCTTCTTTTCCACCTCAGCGGCGATTCTATGCTTGTGCTCGTTCTTCACCATGTTCACCGAGATCTCGACGAGATCACGTATCATGCTTTCCACGTCCCGTCCCACGTAACCGACCTCGGTATAGTTCGTGGCCTCGACTTTCACAAAGGGAGCGTTCACGAGCTTGGCGAGACGCCTCGCGATCTCGGTCTTGCCCACCCCCGTCGGTCCTATCATTATTATGTTGTTGGGGATAATCTCCTCCCGGAAGTCCTCGGGAACCATCTGTCTTCGCCAGCGGTTCCTGAGGGCTATCGCGACCGCTTTCTTCGCCTCGTTCTGCTTGACGATGTAACGATCGAGTTCCCTGACGATCTGCATGGGAGTGAGCCCGCCGGGATCATCGGCGAAGAGGCGTCCCGGGAGCAGGCCTCCGGAATGCGTGTTTATTTCCATCATGTGGTGTCTCCTATCTTTTTCACGATTATGTTCGAGTTTGTGTAAAGGCAAACGGAACTTGCGATGCGTATGGATTCCCTGACTATCTTCTCGGGATCCTTCTCACCGCATTGAATGAAAGCCCTCGCGGCGGCAAGGGCGTATGGTCCGCCCGAACCGATTGCGACTATATCGTCTTCCGGTTCCACTACGTCCCCGTTGCCGGATATTATGAAGGAACACTCCCGGTCCATCACGGCGAGCAACGCTTCGAGCTTCCTCAGAATCTTGTCGCTCCTCCAATCCTTGGCGAGTTCCACGGCCGAGCGTTGCAAGTTGCCCGAGTATTTTTCCAGCTTTTCCTCGAATCTCTCGAAGAGCGTGAGCGCATCCGCGGTGCTTCCCGCGAACCCGGCGAGAACCCTTCCCCCGGCCAGCGTCCTTATCTTGTTGGCGTTGCTCTTTATTATGGTCTGGCCCAGCGTGACCTGCCCGTCTCCCCCCAGAGACGCCTTGCTTCCGATTTTCACTCCCAGTATCGTCGTAGAGTTGATTCTCATTCTTCCTCCATTCGCCGCGAGGTTTTCAAGCCCTCGGGTGGGATCGCTCGTAAACTTCCCTCAGTTTCTTGGCGGTGACGTGCGTATAGATCTGGGTCGTAGAAAGGCTGGCATGCCCAAGAAGCTCCTGCACCGCCCGGAGATCGGCCCCGTTGGCCAGGAGATGCGTGGCGAACGCGTGCCTCAGGCTGTGCGGTGAGAGCCCCGATCGCCGGGAAGCCATGCGCAGGTACTTGGTGACGATCCTCTGGACGGTCCGGGCGCTTATCCTCCCCTTGACTCGTGCAGAAAATGCCGGTTCACGGCCGTGGCGTCGGATCAATCCTGCAGGCGGCCCTTCGGGCTCGCCGAAGCGCATCCGGAGGTATTCCACGCATGCTTTCCTCGCTTCTCCACCCCATGGGACGAGACGCTCCTTGTTTCCCTTTCCCCTGACCCTGATCACTTCCTTGTCGGGTGCCAGGTCGCGGACGTTCAAGCCCACCAACTCGCTGAGCCTCAAACCGGTCCCGTAGAGCAGTTCGAGCACGGCCCTGTCTCTCGCACCGCCGAGCTTGCGTGAATCGGGGAGCTGCATCATCTCCCGAATCTCCTCCTCGCTCACGATGGTGGGCACCGTCGTCCTCTTCTTCGGGCTCGCTATGAGAGCCGCAGGGTTGAAGCCGATAAGCCCGCGGCGGTGGGCGTACCTGAAAAAGGCTTTCAACGCCGATATCTTTCGCCTGAGAGAGGAGCTCGAAAGCCCCGATTCCAGCTTGAGTCCAAGATAGGTTCTGACTTCGTCTATAGTAACGTCTTCGATCTCAGGCTCGCTCTTGTGTCTCGCCTCGAGAAAATCGGCCGTCTGCGACAGATCGGTTATGTATGCTTCCACTGTCTTTTCGGACATCGCTCTCTCGCGCAGATACGATTCGAATCTCCCTATGGCTTCGTAGAGTTTCATCTCTTGCTCGGCATCTCACGAACGAGCCCGTCTCGGACATCGGAATCGCCTGCAATGATCCCGTGACGCGCCGTGGTCGGCGCTGAATTGATAATATAACGCACAATGCGGCCGAGGATTAAGCAAAATCTCGCGGGGGAGGTTCAGGCGCGCGGATCGATGTCCGGGAACAGCGCGGAGTTCTCGGCTCTATACCTTAGAATCGTCGCTTGGGCCCTGTCAGCGAGCAACCTGTTCCTCTGAGAGCGGTTTTTCACTCTTCGCTCCAGCGGCGGAAGCAGGCCCATGTTGGCATTCATGGGTTGAAACCGCGGATTCGGAGTGTGGATGTATTTCATGAGGGCCCCGATCATGCTCGCCCCGGGCAGGTCGGGAAGCCTCGAACCGACCATTTCGGCGTAGACGTCCAAAGCGGCGACAAGGCCGCTCGCTATGCATTCCACGTATCCCTCGACCCCGCAGATCTGTCCCGCGTAGTGAATGGACGAGGCCTTCCTGTCTTTCTGGTAAGGAATGCATACTTCAGGGGTTCTGATGAAGACGTTGCGATGGACGGCGCCGAAGCGCAGGATCGCCGCGTTTCTCAGCGCCGGTATCGCCCTGATCAGCGCGGATTGGGCGGAGCGCTTGAGCCTCGTCTGGAAACCCACGAGACCCAGGAGGGATCCATCCGCCTTTTCCCTCCGAAGCTGGATCACTGCGTAGGGTTCGCGCCCCGTCCTCGGATCGACGAGTCCCTTGGGTTTCAGGGGACCGAATCGCAAAGTGTCGCGGCCGCGTCTCGCCATCACTTCTATGGGCAGGCAGGCTTCGAAATACGAGGCGTCCTCGAATTCGTGAGGTTCGACGGCGTCAGACTCCCTGATCCTGTCTACGAGATCGGCGTATTGCTCCTCGTCGAGGGGGACGTTCAGGTAATCGGGAGTGCCCTTTCCGTACCGGCTCGCCTCGAAGCAGAGGTCCCTGTCCACGGTATCGCCGTCTATGGACGGCGATATGGCGTCATAGAAGAAAAGAAATCCGCGACCCAGGTGCTTTTCCAGCTCTTGGAGGAGCGAAGCATGCGTCAACGGTCCTGTGGCCAGAATGAAGGGTCCGGGCAATTCGAGGTCGCTTTGACGGCGTCGAACCACGTTTATCATGGGATGGCCTTCTATCATCGAAGTTACGGTGGAGGCAAAAGCCTCCCTGTCGACGGCAAGCGCGTGCCCCGCCGGCACTCTGCATTCTTCGGCCACGTTCAAGAGAATGCTGCCGAGGATCCCCAGTTCTTTCTTGAGCAGGCCCGAAGCGGTATCGGGAAGAGTGGACTTGAAGGAATTCGAGCATACGATCTCAGCGAGTCGGTCGGAACGATGGGCACCCGATGAGGTGCCCGGCCGCATCTCGACGAGATCGACCGCAACGCCCCTCGAAGCGAGCTGCCAAGCGGCTTCGGATCCGGCGAGCCCGCCTCCGACGATCGTTACTCGTTTCATCTTAGGGATATCAATCCTGGGTGACTTCTTCCTTGCAAGCCGGGCATTTCAAGTAGATGCCCTTCTTCTTGGAATTCTTTTCCACCATGTAAGAATTGTTGCAGTTCGGGCAAGTATGTGGGACGGGCTTGTCCCAGCTCGCGAAGTTGCATTTGGGATAGTTTCCGCAACCGTAGAAGGTTCTTCCCCTTCTCGTCACTTTTTCCACCACCTGGCCGCCGCAGCCGTTGTTGGGACAATCCATTCCTATCGGGAAAGGTTCGGTATGCTTGCAGTCGGGATACTTCTCGCATGCGGCGAATTTGCCGTACCTGCCTATCTTCAACACCAGGCGGCCGCCGCACTTGGGGCAAGTCGCATCTATCTGCTGTGAGACCGAATCTTCTTCGAGAGGCCGGGAATATCTGCATTCCGGGTACGCGGGGCAGGCCAGGAACTGACCGTTCTTGCCCCATTTCTTTATCAGCTTGCGCCCGCATTTCTCACAAGTGAGGTCGGTCTCCTCCTGAAGCTCGCTCTTGATCTTGTCCTTCTTGCCCTCTATCTGGCTGAGTGCCTTTTCGAAAGGCTTGTAGAAATCCTTTACCACGTCCTGCCAAGAGTCTTTACCGCCCTCCACCTTGTCCAGTTCCTCTTCCATCTTGGCCGTGAACGACGTATCGAAGAGCTCCGGGAAGAAGCTCTTGAGCGTGACCCAAACCTGTTTGCCCAGGGTGGTGGGATAGAGCTTGCCGCTCTGCTTGAGAACGTATTCCCTCTCCTGGATGATGGAAACAATGTTGGCGTAGGTGCTGGGCCTGCCTATGCCCTTGTCCTCGAGCTCCTTGATCAAGGAGGCTTCCGTGTAACGCGGCGGCGGCTCGGTGAAATGCTGATTGCCGTCTATCGACTGCGGGGTGAGTTTCTCGCCCTTGTGCATCGGCGGGAGTTCGGTCTCGTCGTTGCCCGGCTTCTCGTCGTAGACCTTGAGGAAACCGGGGAAAGTCATCACTCTGCCGTTGGCCTTGAACGTGCAATCCCCCGCTTCGATGGAGACCTCGGTGGTGTCGTACCGGCAACTCGCCATCTGCGAGGCAAGGAAGCGTCTCCAAACCAATTCATATATGGCGAACTGATCCTTGGTCAGGTACTTCTTGACCGATTCCGGGGTACGCGTAACGTCGGTCGGGCGGATCGCTTCATGCGCATCCTGGGCTTCCTTGCGTTGCTTGTACGTCTTCGGCTTCTCGGGCAGAAACTCCTCGCCGAACTTGTCCGCTATGAACCCGGCCGCTTTCTCCCTCGCCTGCATGGATATGCGCACGGAGTCGGTTCGCATGTAGGTTATGAGCCCCACCCGTTCGCTCTTGCCAAGGTTCACTCCCTCGTAGAGCTGTTGCGCGAGGACCATGATCTTGCGGGCGGAGAACTTGAGGCGGCGGGCGGCGTCCCGCTGGAGCGTGCTCGTGATGTAAGGCGGCAGGGGGTTACGCTTCTTTTCTTTCTTGAGTATGCTCCCAACCACGAATTCGCTCTTGCGCAATTCCGCCAGTATGGGGTCGACTTGCTTCCTGCTCTTGAGTTCTATCTTCTTTCCGCCTCGCTGGGCGAGCTTGGCGGTGAACACCTGTCCCTTTTCGGTTCCCAGCTCGGCCGTGATCGTCCAGTATTCCTCGGGAACGAACGCTTCGATCTCTTCCTCGCGTTCGCAAACCAGGCGCAAGCCCACGGTCTGCACCCTGCCGGCGCTGAGCCCGTAATAGAATATCTGCCAAAGGATGGGGCTGATCTGATATCCGACCAGGCGATCGAGAATGCGCCTGGCCTGTTGCGCTTCGACCTTGTTGATATCCACGTCGGTCGGAGACGCTATGGCGTCGAGAATGGCGTTCTTGGTTATTTCGTTGAATATGATCCGCTTGGTGTTCTTATGGAGCTTCGACAGGACCTGCTTTATGTGCCAGGCGATCGCTTCTCCTTCCCTGTCCATGTCGAGCGCGAGGAGAACCTCGGAGGCGTCCTTGGCCGCCTTCTTGATCTGGTTGATGACCTTTTGTTTTCCCTTGGGAACCACGTACTTCGGCGTGAAACCGTTGGAAATGTCCACTCCCAGCTCGTTCTTCGGAAGGTCCATTATATGACCAACGGAAGCTATGACGTCATAGTTGCGGCCCAGGAACTTCTTGATCGTATTGGCCTTGGCCGGTGATTCCACTATTACGAGAGATTTCTTGCCCATGATACGCAACCGCTTTCAATTGACGTCGGTTCGATCGACACCGTCGTTGAACAATCCTTCGTCTTCATCCTCCTGGAGCTCGAATATCACCGAGCATGCAAGGGCCTTGACTTCGTCGAGATCCCTGCGATCCCGCAAGCACAGCAGAGCCAGTATCTTTTCCATCTGATACCCGTCGACGATGCCCAGATTGAGCAGCTTCAGGAGGTATGTGCAGGCCTGATCGCCTATGGCCACTCTCTCCCACTCGCTCAAGACGCGCAGTGACCCGACCGCGTACAGGTTGCCGGGATTGCTGCGCACCAGCTCCTGCTTGCTGGATATCCAGGAAAGGGCCTGTTCGATCTCTTCGTCGGTGTATTGTTTCAGGAAGAATTCCCTGTTGGACTTGATGCCGAATCTATCGTCCTCCTCGTCTCTCTCGGCGAGGAGCATCACTAGATCCATGAGGCGGCTGATCATTTTGAACAGAGCTCCCTTGGGGTTCAATAGTCTTTTTCGGCAACAATACGCCCCGCCGTTTGCCTTATCCGGACAAGCACCTGTTATCTATGCAATTTGCATACACAGCGCGGCAGGGTGAGTAAAATAAACTTCGCGGGTCTCCCTTGGCAACTGTAATTTTGGGGGGGATCCGAGGCCGAAGCCCGAAAAAGCAACGTAACCAGTGGTAATTACGTCAATTAGCCTATCAGGCGCCGCAGCATTTTTTATATTTCTTGCCGCTGCCGCAGGGGCAAGGATCGTTTCTTCCCACTTTTTCGTCTTTTCTGACCACGGGACGGGCCGCCGGTTTCGTCTTGAGAGCCGCGCTGGTCGCCTCCGTGCTGCCCATCTCCGCCCCACCCGCGCCGATGGCGTACTGGCCGGTTTCGCGGTGTATGGCCTGTGCGGCCTCGAGGCTTCTCCTGCGCCTGTCGGTGGCTATCCGGGCATGGAACAGGGCCGTGAGGGCGTCCTTGTCGATAGTCTCGTTCAGCACGGCGAAAAGCTCGAAGGCTTCCTTCTTGTATTCCACCAGCGGGTCCTTCTGGGCGTAAGCGCGGAAATGGATGCCTTCCTTGAGATAGTCCAGTTCGTGCAGGTGGTCCATCCACTTCTCGTCGATGGTCTGAAGAAGGACGTACTTTTCGAACTCCCTGACCGTTTCCCTGCCGCCGAGCTCCTCCTCGAGATACCTCTCACGGGCGAGGAAGGCCTCGTGGGCCCTTTCTTTGAGGTACTCCATCAGGGACTCTCGGGTCATGGCCTCGATATCGCCTTCGGGGCGCGGGAAGCCGTACAGAAAGGTCATCTCCAGGCTCCCGAGCAGATCGTCGAGGGGCCACTTTTCGGGAAGTTCGGAAGGATCGATGTATTGATCCACGGCGGATTCGAGGAAATCCTCGATTATGATCCTGATGATGTCACCGAGATCGTCCGCCTCCATTATTTCATCGCGCCGGCTGTATATCACCTCGCGCTGCTTGTTCATCACGTCGTCGTATTCGAGGAGGCGTTTGCGGATGTCGAAGTTGTAATTCTCCACGCGCTTCTGGGCGCGCTCGATCGCCCGGGTCACGAGCTTGTGCGTTATCACCTCGCCTTCCTTGAGCCCCATTCTGTCCATCACGCCCGATATCCTGTCCGATCCGAAAAGACGCATGAGATCGTCTTCGAGGGAAAGATAGAACTTCGACGAGCCCGGGTCGCCTTGCCTCCCCGCCCTTCCCCTGAGCTGCCGGTCGATCCGCCGGGATTCGTGCCGCTCGGTGCCGATGATGTGCAGCCCGCACGGGACGTCGTGTTCGCACTCGAGGGGATTCACCGTGCCGTTCTTGCTGGGCCATTCACTCTTGCCGCTCCCGATTCCGCACTTGTCGCACTTGACCACTCCCGGTCCCAGCTTGATATCGGTTCCACGCCCGGCCATGTTGGTGGCGATCGTGACCGCTCCCGCCTTGCCGGCCTGCGACACTATCTCCGCTTCCTTCTGGTGGTACTTGGCATTGAGGACGTTGTGCTTGATACCCCTTCGTTTGAGAAGCCGACTGAGCGTTTCCGACACCTCCACCGAGACGGTTCCCACCAGCACGGGCAGGTCCTTCTCGTGCAGGCGGACGATCTCGTCGATGATGGCATTGAACTTTTCCCTCTTGCTCCGGTAGATCTGGTCCTCGTAGTCGATTCTCCGAACCGGTTCGTTCGTGGGAACGACGTAGACGTGCAGCTTGTAGATCTTGTGGAATTCCTCGGCTTCCGTCTCGGCGGTACCGGTCATGCCGGCCAGTTTCTCGTACATCCGGAAATAATTCTGGAGGGTGATGGTCGCCAGGGTTTGCGTCTCGTTCTCGATCCTCACCCCTTCCTTCGCCTCGAGGGCCTGGTGAAGCCCGTCCGAGAAACGCCTGCCCGGCATCAAGCGCCCGGTGAACTCATCCACGATCAGGACCTTGCCGTCCTGGACGACGTATTCGTTGTCGCGTTCGAATAGCGTATAAGCCTTGAGAAGCTGGTTGAAGTTGTGTATGGCGTCGGATTTCTCCGCGTACCACCGATAGAGCTGATCCTTTTTCTTCAGCTTTTCCTTGGCCGAAAGCGTCGAATCGTCGTCGATCTTCTTCACTTCTTCGCTGAGGTCCGGCAGCACGAACTGGTCGCGGTCCTCCGGGGCCAGGGCTTCCCTTCCCTTGTCCGTGAGGTTTATCACGTTGGATTTCTCGTCGATAGCGTAGTAGAGTTCCTCGTCGAGGAGATGGAGCTTCTTCTCGCGCATCAAGTCGGCTTCCATCCGGAGAATCATCTTTTCCACTCCGGGGATTTGCTTGAGCTTGAGGAACCGGTTGTTCTTTGGGGCTCCACGCTGAACCTTGAGCAGAGCGCGCGCGGTCTCTTCGTCCGGATCCTCCAAGTTTTTCTCGGCTTCGGAGAGCAGCGAGTTGATGAGGCGGTTTTGGAGACGATAAACCCGCTCGACCTTCGGCTTCAGCCTGAGAAACAACTCGGAGGATTGGCTGGACGGCACCGGGCCGGAGATTATGAGCGGAGTCCTCGCCTCATCGATCAGAACGCT
>CAYXEN010000015.1:0-48841 GCA_964464035.1 uncultured bacterium
CCGTGCTCGCTTGCGCTGCGCGCGGCGGGGGCCCCGAATCGCCGCCACCCGCTGCTTGGGAGGACCGTTCAGCCACTCATATCGACCGCTCAAGCGAATCGAGTTGCCCGCCGCCGTCACTTCGATAAACTCGGGCGTGATCCAACTGCGTGCTTTTCATCCCGGGATGTCTTTGCAATCGATCGTTCGAACGGAGGTTCGTGCATGAGCATCTACATCGGGTGTGATGTAGGTACAGTGAGCGTCAAGGCGGCCGTGGTGGCCGACGGGGATTCTGCGAAGAGGATATCCGGCGACGGAGTCCTGAGGAGAATCTCACAAACGTCTCCCCTGCTCGAAGGCGCCGTCGTTTTCGTTTCTCCCTACAGGAGAATCCAGGGCAACCCGCTCGATGCGGCCGTCGACTTGATTCGCGAGGTCGTCGCCCTGCTCCCCAGGGAGGAAATCGGAGGACTCTGCGTCACCGGCTCCGGGGGATCCCTGGTCGCGGACTATCTGAGAGCGGGCGTGGAGAACGAGTTCAAGTCCGTCTCGCGCGGCGTCGGCATCCTCCATCCGGACGTTGACTACGTGTTCGAGATGGGAGGAGAGAACTCCAAGTTCCTCCATATAGCCGTCGATCGGAGCCGGGGTGACGTGGGCATCATGGACTACGAAACGAACGGTGATTGCGCCGCCGGGACCGGTTCCTTCATGGACCAGCAGGCCTCCCGCCTCCGTTATAAGATAGAAGACGTGGGCGAGATAGTCGTTTCGTCGAAGAAGTCCGCAAAGATCGCGGGGAGATGTTCCGTCTTCGCGAAATCGGACATGATCCACGCCCAGCAGAAGGGCGCCACGCCTCCCCAGATCCTCAAGGGACTTTGCGAGGCGGTGGCGAGGAATTTCAAGAGCAACATCGCCAAGGGGAGGGAGACGAGCGGCAAGGTGGTTTTCGTGGGGGGCGTCGCATGGAACAAGGGCGTCGTGCAAGCGATGGAAGAGGTTTTTCGCATGGACCGGGGCGCCCTGTTCGTTCCCGAGGAACCCGCCTTCTACAGCGCGATCGGCGCCGCTTTACTCGAGAGGTTGAAGAACGGTTCCGGCTCTACGAGTTTCATGGAAAGGTTGGAGGAGACCTCTCCTCGTACATCGGCCTTTCCCGCGTGGGAACGCTTGAGACTGGACAACGTGCGCCTGCTGAGAAACGAGGCGAGGCCTTACGAGTTCCCGCCCGGCGTAGACGTGATCGAAGCCTACGTCGGTGTCGACATAGGTTCCGTGAGTACGAACCTGGTTTGCATCGACGACGAGGCCAACGTGATCCACGAGATCTACCTTCGAACCGAGGCGAGACCGGTGGAAGTCGTCGGCAAGGGATTGAAAGAGATCGAGGAGAAGATCGGCTCCAGGATAAAGGTGAGAGGCGTAGGAACGACGGGATCGGGTCGCGAACTGATAGGAGAACTGATAGGAGCGGACACCATAAACGACGAGATAACGGCTCACAAGACGGGGGCGTTCGAGATCGCCAGGCGTTATCTCGGTTGCACTGTGGATACCATCTTCGAGATCGGCGGGCAGGATTCCAAGTTCATAAGTCTCCAGGACGGGATCGTCGTGGATTTCACGATGAACGAGGCCTGCGCTGCGGGGACGGGTTCGTTCCTCGAGGAACAAGCTGAGAAGCTGAACGTCAAGATAAAGGACGAATTCTCCAGGCTGGCCTTCGAAGCCGACGCCCCCATCCGCCTGGGAGAGAGGTGCACAGTCTACATGGAACAGGATGTGACCAGCTACCAGCAGAAGGGCGCAGACAAGAGGAACATCATCGCCGGGCTCGCCTATTCCGTCGTACAGAACTACTTGAACCGCGTCGTCCGGGGGCGCCAGATCGGAGACGTGATCTTCTTCCAGGGCGGCACGGCGTACAACGACTCGGTCGCCGCGGCTTTTTCGCAGGTCCTGGGCAAGCAGATAATCGTTCCTCCCCACAACGGCGTCGTGGGGGCCTACGGAGCGGCTATCCTCGCCAAGGAGAAGGTCAAGGCTCTGGAGAAGGAAACGATGTTCCGCGGCTACGACATAGAACAGGTCGACTACCAGATGCGGGAATTCACGTGCAAGGCGTGTTCGAACTTCTGCGACATTCAGGAATTCAACGTGGAGGGAAGGAAGACCTTCTGGGGCGACAAGTGTTCGGACAAGTACCGCAAGGAGGCAAAGACTCCCAAGAAACCGGTGATCGACGATCTTCTCCGGATAAGGGAAGAAGCCCTTCTGCGTGACTACGTCGAATCGTTCTTGAGCGGGGACGACGAAGAGGCGAGGGAAGAAGCGGCGCGTGCCGTTCGCCTGGCCGAGGACAACCGGGCCCGCGCGGCGATAGGCATTCCCCGGGCGATGTATTTCTACGACCGGTTCCCGTTCTGGCATACGTATTTCAAGGCCCTGGGCTTCGAGATCCGCGTATCCGACCCGACGACCAAGCAACTGGCCCACCTGGGGATCGAGGAGACAGTCGCCGAACCTTGCTATCCCATCCAGGTCGCGCACGGCCACGTGAGTTCGTTGCTGGACTCGGACGCGAGCTATTATTTCCTGCCCAACGTGATCAATGCGGAAAGCCCCGATGACGGAGTCCAGAGCTACATGTGTCCCTGGGGACAGACTCTCCCTTTCGTGGTTTCCTCGAGCCCGATGAGCGAATCGGCGAGGGACAGGGTGCTCTCCCCGATGGTGCATTTCCGCGAGGGCCCGGGCTACGTGGAGAAGGAATTGTGGAGGGAACACAGGGAATTCCTCGCGTCCAACATCGATCACGGCCCGCTGGCGATGCGCAAGCTTCATCGTCTCGCCGTCTCGCTAGCGTATAGGGCGCAGGGGACTTTCCAGCGGACGTTGCGCGAAGCGGGCGGGCAGGCGCTCGCCAAGCTCAAGGCGACGGGCGAGATCGGGATAATCGTGGTGGGGAGGCCCTACAATATATACGACAAGGGCATAAACATGAACATACCGAGCAAGCTCAGGAGCTATTACGGGGTCAACCTGGTGCCGCTCGATTTTCTCCCCCTGGACGAGGTGGGAATAGGCGACATCAACGACAACATGTTCTGGAACTACGGCCGCATGATCCTCCAGGCTGCTAGGCTCACCAGCCAGGATCCCAACCTGCACGTGCTCTACATAACCAATTTCAAGTGCGGGCCCGATTCGTACGTGAAACAGTTCGCGGAGGTGGCGGCAGTCAAGCCCTTCCTCACGCTTCAGTTCGACGGTCACGGAAACGACGCGGGCATGATGACCCGTTGCGAAGCTTATCTCGACAGCAAAGGAGTCTTGAGATGGTGGCAACAAAATCCCTCGAAGGCCGAACCCTCTACATCCCCCGCATGTCCTACGGGGGGGCGAGAGCTTTCGCTGCCGCTTTTCGAGCGATAGGCATCGACGCCCGGCTATCCCCCGAGGGGGACGAACGCACGAAGGAACTCGCAGCGAAGTTCACCTCAGGCGACGAGTGCTATCCGGAGAGGGTCACTCTCGGGAATTTCCTCAAGGTGACGGAGGGCAAGGAGTTCGATCCAGCCAAGACGGCCTTTTTCATGCCCACGGCGACCGGCCCGTGCAGGTTCGGGCAATACTCCCCCTTTCTCAAGATGACGATGAAGAAACTCGGGTACGAAGACGTGCTCGTGCTCTCGCCCACGAGTGCGACCGGCTACCGTGAGATAGGGGAGAACGCGTTCTATTTCCGGAGGCTCGCATGGTGGGGGCTGATCGCCGCCGACATCCTCCGGCGAATGCTCCACAAGACCAGACCCTACGAGCTGGAAAAGGGCAAGACGGACCGCGTCTACGAGAAGTGTCTCGATGAACTCTGCTCCGTCATGGAGGACGAGTCTTTCCCTAAGAAGAACAAGCTCGAAGCGATCGCCTCCTGCCTCATCCGCTGCCGTGACAGGTTCCGCGCCATAGAAGCCGATTATTCGAATCCCAGGATGCTAATAGGCGTGGTCGGCGAGATCTTCTGCAGGCTCAATTCGTTCAGCAACGAGAACGTGATCCGCATCATCGAGGAGTGCGGCGGGGAGGCGTGGCTCTCCGATATCGGCGAATGGGTCTGGTACACCAACGCCGAGCAGAAGAAGAATCTCAAGATGACCGGCAAGACCTTCTCGCGGGACATGCTGGGCGCTCTTCTCACGGGTTACGTCCAGAGAAAGGACGAGAACAAGCTCCTCGAACCTTTTCGGGAAGAGTTCGTGGGATACGAAGAGCCGCACGACGTAAGAGAGATCCTGGAGCTGAGCAAGCCGTACCTCCCGTACACGGGCGCCCTGGGAGAAATGGTCCTGAGCGTCGGCAAGGCGATCTATCTCAAGAAGAAGGGCGCCGACGGGATAGTCGACATAAGTCCCTTTACCTGCATGAACGGGATAGTCTGCGAGGCGGTCTACCCGCGCGTGAGCAAGGATCACGGGGACATCCCGATAAAGACGTTCTACTTCGACGGCACCGCGGTGAACGTGAGAAACGACGTCGAGATCTTCATGGAGCTGGCCGCAAATTACAACAGGCGCAAAGACGTCCAACGCCGCTTCCCGTATTACTTCAAGAGCGTTGCCTGAGGGGCCGGCTAGGCGCGCTTGCGCTCGTTGCCGATGGCCTGCACCGAGGCGAGAACGGCCATGTTCACTATGTCCCTCACTTCCGAGCTCCTGATGAGAATGTGAACCGGTTTCTTCATTCCCATGAGGATTGGGCCGATGACTTCCGCTTCCGCGATCGATTGAATCAGCTTGTAGCCGATGTTGGCCGACTGCAGGTCCGGGAAGATCAGGACATTCGCCTTGCCCCCGAGCGTGTTGCACTTGAAGAACTCTTCCTGGAGTTCGGGTCTCAGTGCCGTTTCGGCCTGCATCTCGCCGTCCACTGCGAGGTCGGGTTCCCTCTTCTTCACGATTTCGACGGCGCGGGAGACCTTTTGCGCCAGGCGGTGCTGCACGCTTCCGAAGTTCGAGAAGGAGAGCATCGCCACGCGGGGGGTTATCTGGAAGTTTCTCGCCATTCCCGCCGTTAGAATGGCGATGTCGGCCAGGTCCTCCTCGGTGGGCTCGATGTTGACCGAAGTGTCCGCGAAGAAGAAGACGTCGTTCTTGACTATCATTATGTGGGCCGCTGCCACGCGGTTGTGCGCATCGTCAGGGCCGATTATCTGCAGGGGGGGCTTGATGCTTTCCGGGTAGTGTTGGGTGACGCCGGCGATCAGGCAATCCGCATCGCCCCGGCGGACCATCATGCTGGCGAAGTAGTTGTTCTTGAGCATGTATTCGCTGGCTTCCTTGCAAGTCACTCCCTTGCGGCAACGAAGCTCGTAGAACTCGTCGCTGTATTCCTGCAGCTTGGCTGCATCCGGAGGGGATATGACCTCTATCTTGTCCGGATCCATTCCGAGCTTCTCGATGGTCCCGTTTATTTTCACGGGATCGCCGAGGAGAACGGGCTTCGCGAGTTTCTCTTCGGCCAGTATCTTGCTGGCTCGTATTATCTTCTCGTTCTCGCCCTCGGGGAAGACCACGACCATCGGCTTCTCCATGGCCTTTGCGAACTGGTAGCGCATCAAGCCTTCCGACTTGCTGAGGAGCCCGCGCAACCGGTTGCGGTATTCCTCCATGTCGAGCTGGACTCGTGCCACGCCGCTCTCCATGGCGGCGCGGGCGACGGCGGAAGCCACCCAAAGGAGCACGCGCGGGTCGAAGGGCTTGGGGATTATGTAATCCGGCCCGAAGGTTATGCTCTCGACACCGTAAGCCCTTCTCACCGAGTCCGGTACGTCTTCCTTGGCAAGGTCGGCGAGGGCGTGAACGGCCGCAACTTTCATCTCTTCGTTTATTGCGGTGGCCCTCACGTCGAGAGCGCCGCGGAATATGAAGGGAAAGCCGAGGACGTTGTTCACCTGGTTGGGATAATCCGATCTTCCCGTCGCCACGATCGCGTCGGGTCGCACCGCCTTGGCGTCCTCGTATCGTATCTCGGGATCGGGGTTGGCCATCGCGAATATGATGGGCTTGTCCGCCATCGTGGCGACCATTTCCTTGGAGAGGACGTCGGCCACCGAAACCCCGATGAAAGCGTCGGCTCCCTTTATGGCCTCCTCGAGGGTTCGCATCTCGGTGTCGATCGCGAATTCCTCCTTGTACGGGTTCATGCCTTTTTCGCGTCCCTTGTAGATCACGCCGCGGCTGTCGCAGAGAATGATGTTCTCCTTCTTGACTCCGAGGGTGTTGTAGATCTTCGCGCACGCGATGCCGGCTGCTCCGGCGCCGTTGAATACGACTTTCACTTCTTCGATCTTCTTGCCGACGAGTTCTACGGCGTTGAGGAAGCCCGCCCCCGATATTATGGCGGTGCCGTGCTGATCGTCGTGGAAGATGGGAATGGACATCTCTTTCTTGAGCTTCTCCTCTATATAGAAGCACTCCGGCGCCTTGATGTCCTCGAGATTGATGCCGCCGAACGTGGGTTCGAGCAATCTCACCACTCTTATGAACTCGTCCGGGTCGGTGGTGTCGATCTCCAGGTCGAAGACGTCGACGTCGGCGAACCTCTTGAAGAGGACGCCCTTGCCTTCCATCACCGGCTTCGAAGCCAGGGGACCGATGTTGCCGAGGCCGAGCACGGCGGTCCCGTTCGAGATCACGGCCACGAGGTTGCCCTTGGCCGTGTACTTGAATACGTCATCGGATTTCTTGTCGATTTCCCTGCACGGTCCCGCGACACCGGGAGTGTATGCGAGGGAAAGATCGTGCTGAGTAAGGCAGGGCTTGGTTGATTTGACCTCGATTTTCCCGTGCCTGCCCCGGGCGTGATAATCGAGGGCTTCGATTTCGAGAGGCATTTCCTGACTCCTTTATTGTTCCTCGACTGCGAACCACACTTCACTGCGGCGAACGATACACCGTTTCATTGAATAGATCAAGGCTGCAAGACGGTTTTTGCAAGGCCGCTTTTTCGAGCACGGCATGAAGAACGGATGAACCGGCCGGTCGGGGTCGCTCGGTATCCGCGCCGCAGCGGGGGCGGCGCCTGAAAAGGACGCCGCATCCCGCGGCCGGGCAAAGTTATTGCATAAGGCCTTGATAGATAGTATAATATAATACCTCACCAATCCTTGTCGGGGTCGATGGTGGAGATCGATTACAAGGCTGCATCCAATCCGCTGACTTGTCACTACATCTGGAGGTCGATAATGCATAGGCTCTGCCTCGTCCTTGCAATTCTCTTGGTTCTGACGCCCATGTTTCCCCACGCTTCCAAAGCAGTTCAAGAACCGGCCGATACTCCGTTGGCTTTTCTGGACGGCATGTCTCTCATAGTCCTGGAAACGGATGACATCCCCTCCATGCATCGGGCCCTGAACCTGATTCATTCATTCGGAGGAAAAATAGCCATCATGTCCCCGCCTTCCATCCTGCTGGGATGGGTTCCCTTCGAAGTGAGAGACGACCTTATCGGCAGGGCCGGGATAAAGGACATCTATTATACAGAGGTGTTGCCGGAAGAGCTCGGGCTCGAGGATGAGCAGAGCATCAAGATGATCAATTATTTCAACGGCGTGGTGAGAGGGGAAGTACAGGCGAAGTACGAGATGCACAGGCAGGCTGTGGCGGCCCGGAACGTGAAGCCCGAGATGAGGCCCGACGCCCTTGATCCCCCTGCTTTCGACCGGGATTCCTACATCGAGAACCTCAAGAACGTCGGCCTCAGTCCATCGCTTCTCGATGCCCGGGGCTTGTTGTTGAAGAAATCCGACCAGACGGCCCTCGGAAACAGCGACAAGATGTCGGGCACGGTGTCCGTCACGGTGTTTTTCGTGGAGAGCGACGGCAGCGGATCGGACCCCGATCTCTACACGTGGACCGACCAGGCCATGCAGGATTACATAAACGGTGTGAACAACGGACTCATCTTCTGGACGACTCAGGCGCAGAACTATGGTGACTGTTGGGTGGCCTTCATGGTCCACTATTATCCCGGCACCGATTCCCGGTGCCAGCAATGGATCGAACCGATCCTGCATGCCTCCTCGTATCAGAGCGACTGGGTGTACAACGTGATAACACAGTTCGGATACACGAGTGGAACGGTTTTTTCCAGGGTCACCGCCTTCAATACCTGGCAGCGCAGCACCTACGGCACGGACTGGGCCTATTCGGCGTTCGTCGCCTACAACCCTCCCCCCGCCAGCGATCGTTTCACTGACGGCTACGCCGCGGCGGCCTATTTCGGCGGGCCGTACGCCTACTTGTTGTACAGGAGCTTCTCCTCGGCCGTCAGCGAAGTGTTTCCACACGAGACGGGGCACATCTTCCACGCATGCGACGAGTATTACCAGGCCGGCTACGGTGGATGCACGAGCTGCGGAGTCTGCTACAACGGCGTCGACAACGCGAACTGCGAGTATTGCGGGCCGGGAAAGCCTTGCATGATGCTCGGCAACACTTTCAATTTGTGCCAGTACACTCCGGGGCACGTAGGATGGTTCTATTCGCCTTGCGCGCCGGGGCCGCTCAATCCCCCGGTGGCGCTGACCTCTTCGCCTTCCGGGCAGTACCAGGGCCTGGACGTGACCATAGGCGTGGGCGGGACGGATTTCCAGTACGGTGTCTACGTCGACCTGGGGCCGGACATCATTCTGAACAGCACGAATTTCATCTCCCAGGATTCTTTCACGGCCAATCTGACGGTCCTGAATTCCGCGACTCCCGGATGGAGAGATATAGTCGTCTACAATCGTGACCTCCAGTCGGACGTTCTCCCCCACGCGTTCCAGGTCATCAACACGACACGGCATTACATGTCACCTACGGGCGGCAACGTGTATCCATATATGACGCCGTCCACGGCCGCCACTTCGCTCGCCGACGCGATAACCGTGGCCAACAACGGGGATTCGCTGTTCGTGGAATCCACGACGCTGAGCTCGATATCCGTGAACATCAATCACGGTGTGAAGCTCTACGGGGGATGGATAAACAATTTCACGTCAAGGGACCTCGCGGGCGGCAAGACGGTACTCGATCTCAATGGAAACGTCACGATCTCGTCCGATTCCAACACCGCCGTTCTGGACGGGTTCGTCGTCCAGAACGGAACGGGAACGTATTCGGTCATGCCTTACGCGGGTTATTTCGGGGGCGGCGTGAGGATAGTGAACTCCCGCGCTACTATCGCCAATTGCGAGATCAAGTCGAACAGCGCGGCTACAGGCACGAATCTTGGAGTCGGCGGAGGGATATTCGCCGTCAACAGCACCGTGGATATAAACAACAATTACATCTGGGGCAACACGGCCGACTACGGAGCCGGGATAGGCCTTTACAACAGCGGGGGAAGCATCAGCAACAATACTATTTCAGGCAACGTCGCATCATCGTTTTCGGCGACTCCCATAGGTGCCGCCATCCACCTCGACCACGCGACCGACGTAGCCATCTCCGGCAATATAATAGACGGGAACACCGGGGCGCATGACGGCGGCGCCATTTATGCCGATCATTCGGGCGTCGTCACCATAAGTGGAGGAATCATCTCGCATGGCAGCACCTCGTACTCGGGCGGCGCCGTGGACGCGAAGAAGAGCTCGCTCGTGCTGGATTCCGTGGAGTTTTCACACAACAGTTCAGCCATTTTTGGCGGCGCTCTCTCCCTTCATGATACAAGCTCGGTAACGATCACAGATTGCAGATTCCTGTGGAACAGCGCCATCATAGGCGGAGGCATCTATGTCGCCGGCGGTGATTGCTACGCCGATCACAGTCTATACGTCGGGAACAACGCGAGCAATACAAGCGGTGCGGCATATATGTCCGACTTGACCGGTGGAAGCTTCATCGGCAACACCTTGGACAGGAACACGGCCGGTTCGAGCACAGGCGGCTTGATGGTCGTGAACTCGAACATAACCGTCAGCAACAATATAGTCACCAACTCGGGTTCATACGGGATCTATTGCAGCGGTTCTCCGTCTCCGACTCTCAAGTACAACGACGTCTGGAACAGCGGGACGTCCGATTACAACGGCTGCGCTCCCGGCGAAGGATCGATATCGGCGGATCCGATGTTCGCGGACACGGCGGCGGTGGATTACCATCTCTTGGTGCACTCGCCGGCGATCGATGCGGGGGACACTCTCGCCGCATACAATGATCCCGATGGTTCGAGGGGGGACATGGGCTGCTACGGCTCGCACGCATTGACGATGGCGCAACCGTCCTATCCGAAGAACCTTGCGTACTCGGTGGGGGGAGGGAACATCACGCTGAGCTGGAGCCGCAATCCGGAGAACGACATGCAATCCTACGCCGTGTACCGTGATACGACTGCGGGCTTCGTCCCCGGCCTCGCGAACTTCGTGCAGTTCGTCCCCGCAACGGATACGACCATGACTGAGACCTTCGTCTCCGGCGCTTATTACAAGATATCAGCCGTCGATTCCTCCGGGTACGGCAGCGGATATTCGAACGAAATCAGCCCTGTGGCCACGGGCGTGGGTGACAAGCCCGTAGTGTTCAAGTTCAAGCTGTACCAGAATGTCCCGAATCCTTTCAACCCGGTCACTACGATCAGATACGAGTTGGACGCGAGGTCTCCGGTGACGTTGATCATATACGATATTTCCGGACGCAAGGTGAAGCAGCTCGTCAACCGGGTGCAAGGAGCCGGCATCCACAACGAGACGTGGTACGGCGCGAACGAGAGCGGCGAGCCGGTCGCTTCGGGAATATACTTCTACAGGCTCAGGGCCGGGAAGAGGGAAGAGACCAGGAAGATGGTTCTTCTCCGGTAGGTTGGGACAAGGCCGTAATACATCGACCCTTGACGAAGAGTGTGGCTGTTCCACGCGAGCCCGTGCTTCCCCCCGGCCGTCTCGATCGAGCAGAACTTGTTGTCTGGCCCTACTCGAACTTTATCCCCTGTGCCAGGGGGAGCTCCTTCGACCAGTTGATCGTGTTCGTCTGTCTTCGCATGTACGCCTTCCAGGCGTCGGAGCCGGATTCCCTGCCGCCGCCCGTCTCCTTCTCGCCGCCGAAGGCGCCCCCTATCTCCGCTCCCGAAGTGCCGATGTTCACGTTCGCTATGCCGCAGTCGGAACCCTCGTGCGACAAGAACTGCTCGGCCCTGAGGAGGTTGGTCGTGAATATGGCCGACGAGAGCCCCTGCGGAACTTCGTTGTGCCAACTGATCGCGTCTTCGAAGTCTTCGTACTCTATTAGGTAAAGGATCGGCGCGAAAGTCTCCGTATGCACGATCGGCCAGTCGTGTTCGGCTTTCACTATGGTGGGCTCCACGAAGTAGCCGGGGCGGTCGATTCGATTGCCGCCGTAGAGTATCTCGCCGCCCTGTTTCTTTATCGTCTCGAGGGCGTTCATCATGTCGTCCACCGCCGCCTGGTTCACGAGAGGCCCCATGAGCGTGCCGTCCTCGAGGGGATCGCCTATGCGTACTTGCTTGTAGGCGTTTATCAGCTTGTCCGTGAACTCGCCCGCTATGCTCTTGTGCAGGAAGACCCTTCTCGTCGTAGTGCAGCGCTGTCCCGCCGTGCCGACTGCGCCGAAGAGGATGGCCCGAACGGCCATGTCGATGTCTGCGGTCTCGTCCACTATGATGGCGTTGTTGCCGCCGAGCTCGAGAATCGTTCTGCCGAGCCTCTCGCCCACGGTCCTGCCGATCCTGTAGCCCATCTCGCACGATCCGGTCGCGGAAACGAGCGGTATGCGCTTGTCGTTTACGAGGCGCTCACCTATGACCGAGCCCCTGCCTATGACGAGGTTGAAGATTCCTTCGAGTCCGTGCGCTTTCATCACGTCGTTGCATATGTTCTGGACGGCGACGGCTGTGAGCGGCACCTGGGAGGAAGGTTTCCATAGGACTACGTCTCCGCACACGGCCGCCAAGGCTGCATTCCAGGACCACACGGCCACTGGAAAGTTGAATGCGGAGATCACGCCCACCACTCCCAGCGGATGCCACTGCTCGTACATCCTGTGCCTGGGGCGCTCGGAGTGCATGGTGAGGCCGTAGAGCTGGCGCGAGAGGCCGAGGGCGAAGTCGCAGATGTCGATCATCTCCTGGACCTCTCCCCAGCCTTCCTGGACAATCTTGCCCATTTCCAGGGTGACGAGCCTGCCCAAGGCATCTTTCTTCGCGCGGAGCGCTTCTCCCAGGTCGCGGATGAACAGCCCCCGCTTGGGTGCGGGCGTCATTCTCCACTTCTTGAAGGCTTCAGTGGCCGCCTCCATCACCTTTTCGTAATCCTCGGGAGAAGCCTGGGCTACACGCGCTATCTCTTCGCCTGTAGCGGGATTGATCGATGCGATGGTGTCCCTTCCCTCGGTCCCCGTCCATCCGCCCGGACCGTAGCATGCGCCGGGATTGATCTTCTCTATTCCCAGTTCTTTCAAGAAATCCATGGTCATCAACTCCTGTCTTTTTGCACCACCCCTGTCTATCGGAGGAAACCCAGCTTCCTCGATTCGCTGGACAATACATGATAAGTGCTGGCCGGGGTGGAGTCAATATTCCCGAAGCGGGAGAGAGGGGGAGGAGCCTTGGAGAGGGGGAGCGTATTTTCGCGCGTTTCGGAGCAGAAAGGATAAACGAAACCGGGAAAATGATTCTCTTGCGGTGATTCAGTGTCCGCAATGATTCCCCATTTTTTTCAGTAATTATTTTTGCGATAAAAAAGAGCCCGGTTATCACTTTTGCAACAGCGTGAAGCAGCCGGACTCCACTTATGTGATATTTCATGGATGTTTTTGTTTGCACTCCGAAACGTTTTCTTATAACCTTGCCGAAAACCTCTGGTTGTCACTCCAATAAAAGAGGTCCACGATCGATGGATTTCCTGCTGACGATTGCAAGGAGATTTAAGTCCTTTCCCAGCCAGCTCCGCAGCTTGTTGATTCTCTTCGCCATCCTGGTCGCGGCTTTCATTATCGCCAGGCATGTTTTCGTTCCCGAGTCTTTCGGTGAATTCGGGCATTACCGCGCAGCCGCCGTCGATGCGAATGCATCCCGTCCGCTTCATTATGCGGGAAGCAATGCATGCATGGATTGCCACGACGATATATTCGAACAGAAAAGCGAATCTTTTCACAAGAATGTTTCATGCGAAGTATGTCACGGCCCCGCGGTGCTTCATACCGAAGCTCCCGACGAACACGAGCTGCCGGCGCCGAGGAAAAGAGGCTATTGCACGTTGTGCCACGGATACAATCCTTCGCGGCCGACCGGTTTCCCGCAGATCGAGCCGGCGACTCACAACCCGTTGAAGCCTTGTTTCGAATGTCACGACCCTCATGATCCGAAGCCGCCCCACACTCCGGAGCAATGCAGCGCATGCCACCGCAATATCGCGATGACGAAGGCTGTGTCCCATCACGCTCAACTTCAGTGCACGAAGTGTCACGATACGCCGCAGGAACACAAGGTCAAGCCGTTGGCCTTCAGGCCGAAGAAACCTTCTTCCCGCGCGTTTTGCGGCCAGTGCCACGCGAGGGACGCGGACAGCCCCAAGAATATCCCGAGGATAGATCTTTCCAACCACCACGTGGGTTACGTGTGTTGGCAATGTCATTATCCGCATTACCCGGAGGCGGGTTGATGGACGAGTTCAAGAATGAGCCGGGGGTCGGCGGACCTGAAACGAAGCGGCCTGAGACGGCGGAAAAAACCGGCAAGAGGATATCGCGGAGGGAATTCATCAAGGATTGCTCCGTGGGAGCCTCGGCCGTGCTCTTGCTCGCGAAACTCGCATCGGCTTCGGGAGTAGACGCCGGCGAAGCCGAAAGGAAAGAGCGGCTGTACGGCATGGGAATAAACATCGACAAGTGCATCGGGTGCGGAAGGTGTGCTCACGCTTGCAAGCAAGAGAACGACGTTCCCAAAGATCCGTTCTTTTTCAGGACCTGGGTCGAAAGGTACATCGTACAGACCGACGGCGCCGTGATGGTGGACAGCCCCAACGGGGGGATCGACGGTTTCCCGAACCTCGCCGGCGAGAAGGGCATACTGAGAACTTTCTTCGTTCCCAAGTTGTGCAATCATTGCAACAATCCACCGTGTGTGCAGGTCTGCCCGGTGGGCGCGACCTTCTCCACAAGGGAGGGAGTCGTGCTGGTGGACAAGGACTACTGCATCGGATGCCGGTATTGCATACAGGCCTGCCCCTACGGAGCGAGATTCCTCAATCCCTATTCGCGCACGGCGGACAAGTGCACCTTTTGCTATCACCGCATCACGAAAGGTTTGAAACCGGCGTGCGTCGAAGTATGCCCGACGCAGGCCCGCATCTTCGGCGAGATATCCCGTAGAGGAAGCCCGCTGGCCAGGTTCATCCGTTTCCACAACATTCAGGTCCTCAAGCCTTACCTCAACACGGAACCGAAGGTGTACTACGCCTATCTCGACGGGGAGGTGCGGTGAGTTGGAAAAACACTTCGAGCAACTCTATCCGGTGCTCCAGCAGGTCACGGGTTACATCTTTCCCAACGAGGTCGAGCTGCACTGGGGACTGCTCATCGTCGTCTATCCCTACATAACCGGGCTGGTCGCGGGCGCGTTCATTCTTGCATCCCTGGAGAGGGTCTTCAACATCAAGGAACTCAAGCCGACCAGCAGGCTCTCGCTGATAACGGCTCTTGCGTTCTTGTTCGTGGCGCCTCTTCCCCTCTTGTCCC
This sequence comes from uncultured bacterium, assembly GCA_964464035.1. Lineage (GTDB taxonomy): Bacteria > Krumholzibacteriota > Krumholzibacteriia > WVZY01 > WVZY01 > CAYXEN01. The sequence continues at coordinate 14,721 of CAYXEN010000015.1, forward strand.
ACCTCGGGCACCCGGAGAAGTCGTTCGAGATCTTCCTCACGCCGCATCTCAATTCGGCCATGGCCATGTTCGGGTTCGTCTACGTCTGGTACTTGATGGTAGTGCTGCTCCTCGAGATATGGTTCGACTACAGGAAAGACCTGATTCTCTGGTCCCGCGAGGAAAGAGGGATAAAGAAGTACATACACAAGATCCTCACCCTCGGCTCGCTGGACCTGTCGCCGAAGGCGCTGCGTTTCGACCGCAAGGCGGGAAAGCTGATAACGATCATCGGGATCCCCTCCGCGTTCCTTCTCCATGGCTACGTGGGCTTCATCTTCGGGTCCGTGAAGGCCAACCCCTGGTGGAGCAGCGTGCTCATGCCGATCGTCTTCCTCTTTTCAGCCATCGTGTCCGGCATAGCGATCATGATACTGGTCTACGGCTTCACCACGATGATTCGCTGGAAAAAAGCGGACATGGCGTGCCTGAACAAGCTGGCATCCTTCCTGATCTACGCGATGATTCTCGACCTGTCGCTGGAATCGCTCGACTTCATCCACCGGCTCTACGAATCCGAGGAATCGATCAAGATCATTTCGAAGATGGTTTCGAGCAGGTTGTTCCTCAGCTTGGTCATCCTTCAGCTCCTCCTCGGGAGCCTGCTTCCTCTCGTGGCCCTCGTCATCGCGAGATTCAGGAGCCTTCCCGACGAATTGAAGAGGCTCATATATTTCGGATCCGCGATCCTGGTTCAGCTCGGCATATTCAGCACGAGGTGGAACGTGGTGATCGGCGGACAGCTTTTTTCCAAGAGTTTCCGCGGCCTTACGATCTACAAGATGCAGCTTCTCGGTGTCGAGGGGCTGCTCATGTCGATGGGCCTGCTCCTCCTGCCTTTCCTGATCCTCGGGATCCTGGTGAAGCTCCTCCCCCCGTGGCCGGAAGCGGAGGCCGCCGTGCCTTCGATCGATCCCGATGAAACCCCGGCCTGAAATGGCGTAATCCCCTCTGTAGTCCCGTCCGCCCGGTGGCCGATGGCCCCCGCGCGCTCGCTCTGAGAAAACGCGGGCGGTCGAACGCCCACGGCCCGGAGAATGCCGGCGAGCTCAATGCGAGAAGGTGCCGACCAGGAACAAGGTCAGGGCGGGGAAGTATGTGATGAGCAGGAGACTGGCCAGGAGGAGAAGGAGAAACGGGAGGCTGGCTACGTAGAGCGATGCTATGCTCTCCTTGAACCGGTAAGAAGAGATGAAGAGATTCAACCCCACGGGCGGCGTTAGATAACCGATCTCCAGGTTGGTGAGGAATATTATGCCCAGATGGACCGGGTCCACTCCGAACCCGATCGCAACCGGCACGATCAAAGGCACCACCACTATCAAGGCGGAGAAAATGTCCATCAGGCAGCCGACGATGAGCAGGAAAACGTTGAGGAGCAGGAGAAAGGTGTACTTGCTCCCGATGTAGCGTTTCATCCACTCCAGTATCGCCATGGGAACTTCCGCGTCGATGAGGTAGTTGGTGAGCGCCAGGGCGCATGCCAGTATCACGAGGATGCCGCCCACGAGCGAGATGCTTTCCACCGCGATGCCGGGAAGCTGCGAGAGCTTTATGTCCCTGTAAATGAAAACCTCCACCACGAGCGTGTAGAAAGCGGTGAGCGCCGCCGCCTCCATGACGGTTATCTTGCCGCCGTAGATCCCTCCCAGGATGATGATCGGGAGCGGAACTTCCCAAGCGGCCTCCCGCAAGGCTGAAAGCATCCTGGCGGGTGACGGTTTCCCCCGCGCAACGCCTTCCTTCCTGCCCACCCTGATTCCGTAGAGGGAGAGGACGGCGACGAGAAGCACGCCGGGAACGAGCCCCGCGAGGAAGAGTTTGTCGACGCTCACCGATGCGACGAAGCCGTATATGATGAGCGGAAGGCTGGGCGGAAAGAGCAGCCCCAGGCTTCCCGAGGAAGTGACGAGTCCGAGCGAGAACTTTCTCGAGTATCCTTCCTTCATGAGGGCCGGCAGGAGAAGGCCTCCCATCGCTATTATGGTGACGCCGGACGCGCCCGTGAATGCGGTGAAGACGGCGCAGGAGACGAGCGCGACGACGGCCAGTCCACCCGGAAAGAAAGCCCGGCTCAATCCCACGAGTCGCTCCGGCGTCCGGCTGTTGGCGAAGAGATATCCTGCGAACGTGAAGAGAGGGACCGCGATCAGGACGGGCGAGCCGGCGAGCGTATACATGGATACGGCCACGGAGGATATGTCGATGCCGGCCCGGTGAAAGGCGAGGAGCGCGATGGATCCCAACACCGAGAAGAGCGGCATACCGAAGAGAGCCAGGAGGACGAGTATGAATATCCAGACGATCATGGTCGATCAACCCGCCGGCTAAGGGGTTTCCCGCCGGCGCTTTCATCCCGGATCCCGCGGATCGCGAAGCGCATGCTGCGATAGGCGATGATGAAGAAAGCTACGGGAAGGACGAGTTGCAGGAACCACGTATCCAGGTCGAGGAACGCCTTTTCGCCGAAAGTGCGCTCGTCCGCGACCAGCCTCAGGGCCGCCGCGGCCAAGGCTGCTGCGGCGACGGCCGTCGCCGCGTACACGACTCTGTCCCTCACGCTTTTCATCCGCGGGGGAAGAAGGCGGGTAAGAACGTCGATGTTTATGTGGTTCATGCGCGAAGAAGCAAAAGCTCCTCCCAGGCATCCGAGCCAGAGCACGATGTGCCGCATCAAGGGGTCGGCCCATATCAGGCCCCGGCCGAAGAAGTTGCGAAGGACTATCTGCAGGCACCCGAAGACGATCAAGCCGGCGAGGAGAAGTACGAGCGAGGCCTGTTCGACCCTTCCGAGGCCGCGAAAAAATCTATCCCATGCGCCGCGGCCCGCAAGCACTTCACGAATGGCGGCCATGAAAAAGGCAGCCGACAACAAGATCAGGAATTCCGGTAGTGGATTGAGCATTGTCCGCTTGATCCCACGGGTTCCGGCCGGGCGGGAAGATGGCTTTTCTCAGCGAGGCGCCCTGATCCCGGAGTGCGAATGATATTCTTTCTTCATGTCGAGGATTCTCGCGAGCAGTTCCGGTGGATATATCCTGCCCTCGCCCTTGCTCCACGCGTTTTTGCCCAACTTGAAGAAACTTCTTCGCACGTTGTCCTCGACTCTTATCACTTCGATACCCTCGCGCTCGATCGCGTCCATCGCTTCGATGTTCTGCAACCGGGTTTTTTCGGTCAGCTTGCGCAGCTCGCGCTCGGAGATCGCCAGCAGCTTGTCGATGTCTTCGCGCGAAACTTTCCGCAAAGCTTTCTTCGATACGAGCACGGCGCCGATGCTGTATGTGATCGGCACGTCGGTCATGTACTTGACCCGCGTGAACCACTGTACCGCCACGCAGGCGAGCGGGGAGGCATAGACGGCGTCGATTACACCCATCTGCAGCGAGGTCAGCACGTCGGGAACGGAAAGGGGAATGGGAGACACTCCGAAGGCGTCGAAGAACAATTCGGCCAGGGGATCCCCCGACCATATCCACATCTTGGCCCGCTTGAGATCCTCCGGCGACGAGATCGGTCGGTTGGAGAAGATATGGATGAACCCGACGTCGGCCCAGCCCAAGAGGAGCATGCCTCGCCCTTCGAAAGTCGCTCGAAATATAGAGTCCAGCCTCGCCCGCACGAAATCGATCTCCCCGGCGGATTCGAAGAGGAAAGGAAGTTCGAGCACGCGCACCTTCGGAGCGATGCTTCCCAGTCCGTATCCCGTGAAGCCGCCTCCATGGAGTTGTCCGTTCCGGATCTTCCTCAAGACGTCTTTCTCGTCCCCCTGCACGCCGCCCGAGTAGAACTTGAACCCGATCCGGTTGGAAGTTTCCTTGCGGACCTCCGCGTCTATCGCGTGCATGGTCTTCATCCACGTGCTTCCCTCGGGGGCCAGCGTTGCGAACTTGATGATCACAGCCGGCTTCTCGCGCTTGGCCGCTCGAGAGGCGACCGGGCACGCCAGGCAATACAGCAAGAAAGCGACCGCCGCGCCGACGACGAAGAGACGTCGCCCGCGGACCCGCCCGGGGAAGAAGGCGCGCTTTAGCCGCGGGCTCGCGCGTCGCGGGGTTTTCCCGCCCGGAAACAGTGATTCTCTAGAACAGTTCATCTTTCTCCTCGAGGAGTCTTTCCGCTCTGAGCTTGGCGATCGCGTTGAGGAGCCGGTAGCGGGGCAAAAGGTCGTCGGGCTCCTTCAGTATTCGAGTGAGAGTGTTCGAGAACAACTCGGCGTCTTGAATTCTGTAGCAGTAATACCTTGCGAAAAAATACTTTGCAAGTAGGAACTTCCCCCCCGAGATGCTGAAGGCGCGCTCGAAGTTCTCCTTCGAAGCTTTCGGGTCGCCGCCCATCATGGGCGGCCTGAATGCGTGTATGCTCCCGAGCATCATGTAAGGCAGACCCTCGAAGTAGCCGCCGTCCAGCGAACAGGCCCGTTCGAGCAGGATCACTACGCGCGGAATGTCCGCTATCGCCGTGACGGAGTCCAGATTCAGGTTTATGTATTGCGCCCAGTTGGCCGCCGTCCAGGCGAGGGCGGGAACGTCCCGCACGGTGAACCTGCCCGCCATGGCGGAGAATTCGCTCGTGTCACCGCTCCATCGGTCCGCCCGTTTCACGCCGTGGAGAAGAGCGGCTCGGCCGTGCATGAACCCCCTGTGATAGAGATAGGAGGCATAGGCCGGGTCCTCGTCCTCGACGGCGGCGAATGCATAGCTGAAGTAGAGCATGGAGGCGTTGACGCGGAGCTTTTCGTTCGATGGATCCGTCGCGATCAAGCCCTCGAGAAGATAGAGATTCGAAGGCAAGGACGCGGTGAACGTCTCCACGCTCGGGCTCGAGAGCGCGAATTCCCGCGTGTTCTCGAGGACGGGAACCATCGCCCGCGTCGCCAGGCGCGACGTGGAGCATCCGGCGGCGAGGATGACAAGAGCCGTGAGCAGCAGGAAAAGCCGCGTGGATGTGTTCCGGGGTTCGATCATCGTGGATGACGATAGAATTCGATGGAAGATAGAGTCAAGAAATTAAATACACGTTTCACGGAGCAGAACCATGGCCTCGCTCAGGCGGCCGCCCGGAGGCTGGCCAGGCAAAGATAACCGGATAATCAAGGGTTTGGATTATCTATTATATTCTTTTATTTCAACAGATTGAATAGATTTTTCCTTGAACCACGGATCTTCTCCGATTATATTAGCGCAGACGATCCCCGCTAGTCCGCACGATTCCTGAAAAACCCTTTGCATGAAACGAGTATCGGGCGAGGCCGCTCTGCGTCCGGGCCGAAAGTCATTGCCATGGATGACGGGTTCGGGCTATTACCTTTATAGGGCGCGGGCGGACGCTTGCAACGCGTGACTCCTTGACGAAGGAAGAGGGAACATGACGGATCAATCTTCAAAGAGCAGCGGGATGACGAGAAGATCGTTTCTCGACGTGATCTTTTCGGGATCCATCCTCTTGACGTTGGTTACGTTTATCGGCGCCGCCCTGAAATTCCTTCTTCCCCCGGAGAGCTCCGCACTCGGCGGCAAGAGGGTCCTGGTCGGCGAACTGGATCAGATACCGGTAGGGGGTTCGGTGCGCAGGGTTCTCGCCGGGCAGGGAGTCTTGATAGTCAGGACGCGGACGGGATTCGCCGGGCTCAGCCTCAACTGTACGCACAAGGGATGCAACGTCGAATGGGACGAGGAGAAGAAGGTCGTACTCTGCCCGTGCCACGGCGGCGTATTCGACCTCCAGGGAAACGTTCTCAGCGGCCCTCCGCCCAGGCCGCTCAAGCGGTACAGGATAAAGATCCTCGACAACAAGGTTTACGTCGAAGGATGACGATGACGAGCGCAAGGAACAGAATCAAGAAACTGCTGGATTGGGTAGACGAGAGAGTGGGGCTGAGGGAGTTCATCCAGAACATCAGCCCCGAGCGCTTGATCTATGATCCCATCGACCGGAGATTGGATCTGCGAAGCAGCATCCTTCGCATTTTCCGCAGGGAATTACCCGCCGGCTTCTCAGTGGGAAACTATCTTGGATTGATCATATTCTTTCTTTTCGTGATCCAAGTGACGACCGGTATCCTCCTCGCTTTCTATTACAAGCCTTCTCTCGATATGGCCTACCAGAGTGTCCAGCACATCGTGAACAACGTTCCACTGGGCTTCCTCGTCCGCGAGATTCATGCATGGACGAGCGAGTTGATGATACTGATGGTGATCCTGCACGTAGCAAGGGTTTATTTTCGAGGAGCCTACACAAGGCCGCGTGAGCTGACTTGGTTCACAGGAAGCCTGCTTCTCATAGCGACGCTCGGTTTCGGTTTCACCGGATACTTGCTTCCCTGGAGCCAGAAGGCGTACTGGGGCACGAGGGTGGGAACGGAAGTAATAGGGTGGTTGCCCTTGATCGGGCCTACGCTTCTGTCTTTGCTGAGGGGAGGGACCGACATAACGGGCGAGACTCTCACGCGCTTCTATGCGATCCACATTCTCATGCTGCCGTGGATCATCACGGCCCTGATCTTCCTGCATTTCGCCTTGATAAAGAGGCTTGGCCTCGGCGAGGGAACCGCGCGGGATCAGGATCGTTCCGTCCGTTCCGGGGCGGGGTCCGAGCGCGGCGTATCGAAGGATGGAACATGAACGTGGATAAGGAACAAACCGATAAGGACATGCCGAAGGGCCCGTACCGGGAAAGGAAGCAATACGTCTATCCCGATCTCGTCTTCAACGGGATCGTCATGCTCTATCTCATCATGGGCATCCTGATCACATTGGCGATAGTCAAGCCTTTCGGCCTCGGTGATGTAGCCGATCCGCTGCGTTCCCCCGAGGTCATAAAGCCCGAGTGGTATTTCCTGGCCTTCTACCAGTTCATCAATTACCTGCCCAAGGGCGTTGGGACCGGGTTCGTTTTTCTCGGGATATTTCTCTTCTGTTTCTGGCCGCTTCTGCCGGGCGTGAGAGGGAAGTACCGGGCGAAATACCTGAAGGTCGTCGGGGTCCTGTTCGTCCTGTCTTACGTCTTTCTGGGCGTGATAGGCTATCTGGCGGAATCGGATCGCACGATCTTGGGCAGGAAATATCATTTCGACATGAAGGGGGTCCCCCACGTGGTTCAGCCGGATTCTTCCGTGACGACGGGTGGACCCGGTGACACCAGCGGTCGAGTCGATTCCGGGGACGGTGAGCTGAGATGAAGAGAATCGTACTCGCAGGCCTTCTCGCCGCTCTCGGGATCTCGTCGGCGTACGTCCCGGTGCCGGCTTCCGGCCTCGACCGTAACTATTCGTGCATACTGTGCCACAGCGACAAGAAGAACCAGTTCTTCTCCGGCATCCACTACAAGCGGAACATCCTCTGCGAAGATTGCCACGGGGGAGACGCCGGTGCCATGGACGAAAGTGCGCACGCGCGATCCGCTGGATTCAAGAGCGATATCAACGACGACAAGAAACCTTTCAGCAAGAAAGAGATAGTCAAGCTCTGCGCGTCATGCCACTCCGACGCCAGGAAGATGCTTCAGTACGGCATCCCTTCGAACCAGGAAGAGTTGTACCGGATAAGCATGCACGGCCGGGCGCTCTTCGGGAAGAACGACGAGAACGTCGCGGTCTGCACGGATTGCCACGGCGTGCATCAGATTCTTCCCCCGAGTGACCCGAGGAGCAAGGTATACATCAGCAATCTGCCCGTAACGTGCGCATCGTGCCACGCGGACAAGGAGCTCATGAAGCGGTACGGGCTGCCGTGGGACATCTTCGACGAGTTCCGCAAGAGCGTGCACGGGCGCGCTCTCGTGGAGAAGAACGATACCCGATCGCCGAATTGCGCCAATTGCCACGGCGTACACGGAGCGACCCCGCCGCAGGTGAACGAAATAGAAAATGTCTGCGGCAAGTGCCACGACAAGACGAAGGAGTATTTCAACGCGGGGCCGCATCGCGAGGCGATGATAGCGCAGGGCCTGGGCGAGTGCGTGAGCTGCCACGGCGACCACGACGTGAGGAAGGCCTCGCTGGATCTCTTCGACGAAGTTTGTATAGATTGCCACGACGCGTCGTCGGGGGCCTTCAGGAGGGGGCAGAGCATAAAAGCCCTCGTAGTCGAGGCGGCGGGTACGATCGATGACGTGAGGGAGCAGGCGAGGGAGGCCGCTCGCAACGGTATCGACATAACGCCCTATGAACAGGACTTGATCGAAGCGGAAACGAACCTGATCCGCACGGCGCCCGTGACGCATTCATTGTCCGTCGCCGAAGTGGAGAAGTTGGCGCGTTCCTCGATGGCGATCGCGGAAGACGTAAAGCTCGAGCTCTTTCACAAGCACGAAGAGCTGCAGGAGAGAAAATTCATTCTCATAGTGGTTTGGGGTTTCCTTGCGATGGTGATCCCGGTGACGGTGATCAAGCGTTACAGGACGGGCCGGAAGCTGCGGGATGAGAAATGAGCCAGGATTACTTCATCGAGCGCATCTTGGGGTTCTTCGATTCCCACCCGAGGTTGACCAAGTGGATCAAGCGCGGCGCCAAGATCACGGTCATTCTGGTCTTCCTGGGAATCATTTCCGGGGTGTCCCTTCTCAAGTACTCCAAGAAACCTGAATTCTGCAAGTCCTGCCATTACATGGAGCCTTTCTACGAAGCCTGGAAGACTTCGAGCCACAACGGGGTCCCGTGCATCGAATGCCACTACGCTCCGGGGATAAAGGAAGAGGTGCGGTCCAAGTGGGAGGCCCTCTCCCAGGTCGCGAAGTACGTGACCGGAACGTACGGGACCAAGCCCTGGGCGGAGATCAGCGACAGGAGCTGCCTCCGTTCCGGTTGCCACGACAAGAGGCTCTTGAGGGGCAAGGTCGTATTCAAGAACGTTCTCTTCGATCATTCTTCGCATCTAACCGAATTGCGCCGGGGAAAGAGGCTTCGCTGCACGAGCTGCCATTCACAGATCGTGCAAGGGGAGCACATGACGGTCACCACGGCGACATGCGTGCTTTGCCATTTCAAGGGCCAGGAGGAAGGCAAGGGCATGGCGCGCTGCACTCTCTGCCACTCCCCGCCTTCGGAGCCCGTTCAATTCGGCGGGGTGTCTTTCAACCATGCCGACGCGGTGAGGATGGGGATATCCTGCACGAAGTGCCATCTCAAGATGACGCAAGGCTCGGGCAACGTTCCACGCGAAAGGTGTTATTCGTGCCATCTCGAACCGGAGCGCATCGCCAAGTACGACGATTCGATCCTCCTCCACGACATCCACATAACCGAGCACAAGGTGGAGTGCACCGCGTGCCACCTCGAGATGGAGCACAAGATAACCGACATGAACGAAGCCATATCCCTCGACTGCAATTCATGTCACCCGGATCATCACGCTGCGCAGAAGGAGCTGTACATGGGCATAGGCGGCAACGGCGTCGACCATCAGCCCGATCCCATGTTTCTCACGCGCGTCAACTGCGAGGGATGCCACATAGCACACGAGGGAAGCAAGGTCACCGGTTACACGAAGAAGGCTCCGTCGGCCGCCTGCATGTCTTGTCACGGCGTCAAGTACGGCAAGATGCTCGGACAATGGAAAAAGGAAATGGACGAGATCCTTGCAAAGGGCAAGAAAGCCCGAAAGATCACCGCCGAAAGCCTGAGAAAGGCGGAGCGCCGGGGCAAGAACGTCCTCCGGGCCAGGCGGATCTTCGAGAAGGCCTCTTATAATATCGACCTGGTCGATTACGGCAAGGGAGTTCACAACGTCCGTTACTCGCAGCAGCTTATCGTCTCGGCGCTGGATTCGATGAAGGCCGTTCTGAAGCTCCTGGGAGCGAAGGTCGATCTGCCGAGTTACGAACACGGCTTGTCTGCGGCAAAGAACGAATGCTACCAGTGTCATTTCGGCATGTATTCCATCGTCAAGTACGGGGACAGGAATTTCCCGCATGAAAAGCACGTGGTGAGGGAGAGGATTCCGTGCCTGAACTGCCACGTGAACAACACCCGCCCCGCCGAGCCCGATCACGGCAAGCTAGCTATGGAGGGGGGAAAATGCGCCTCCTGCCACCACAAGCCGGGTGCCGCCTGCAAGCGTTGCCACCCGCTTCAGGACAAGGTCTTCCACGGCAAGCTGGAGTACGCGAGCGAGCCGGAGCCGGATTTCATGGCCGAAGCGGGCCTCGACTGCGAAGCCTGCCACTTGTCGGATGAAGGTGGGATAGTGAGACCCACCGGCGCCGTCTGCGCGGGCTGCCACGACGAATCCTATGCGGACTTGAAGACGGAGTGGCAGGGAGAGATAAGAACGAAGATCTCCGACCTGAGATCCCTCCTCAGGAAAGCAGAGAAGCTCCGCGGTCGCAAATCGGCCGGGAGCTCCTTGCGCATCCGGAAATGCACGAGCATATTGGACGCGGCCGTCTCCGACGGCAGCTACGGCGTGCACAACTTCCAGATGATGGAAGGGATGCTCGACGAGGCGGAAGCCTCGCTGAACTCCTACATCCATCAATGAGCCTTCATGGTTCCTCCCGCGTGGCATTGAACACAGAGATCCCGCCGGTAATCGAATATGAGCAGGTACTCGTGGTCGGACGAGTGCGGCTTGTGGCAACTCAGGCAAGTGAGCGGCTCGCCGTTTCTCGGATCCTTGAATTCGGGGCCCAGCGGGTGCACGTGCCGGCTCGCGTCGTCGTGGCAGCTCGTGCACGTTTCTATGACCTTCGCGCTCCTCAACTCGGATATGTTCGTCTTGTGAAGGTCATGGCACACCGAGCACCCCTGTTCCAGGGCGGCGTGTTTGAACTTTCTCGAGAACTCCTTCCTCTCGTGGCACTGCATGCAGGTCGATATCTCCTCTTTTCGCTTGAGCAGGTTCTCGTATCCGGCGTGGGGGGAATGACACGCGAGGCAGGAGGACGCCTTGGATCCTTGCGCCTTCGCTTGCTTCCCGGGATGCACGTCCGAGAAGGCGCCGTCCCCTTCGTCGTGGCACTCCAGGCAGAGGGAATTGTCGAACTTTCCCTGCTCCAGGACGTCGTGGCAGGCGCTGCAGTCGCCCTCCGCCATGGGCGCGTGCCTGTTCGGAGGGATCAACTTCGACCCGGCCGCTTTCATGCTGTGCGGGTCGTGGCAGGTTATGCAACCGGCTCCCTTGAGTTGCATCTCTTGGTGCTTTGCCCTCATCTTCTTGCTCGTAAGACTGTGGCAAGTCCTGCATATTTTTTCCGGGCTTCTCTTGAGGAGATGTTCGTTGCCGGAAGCGTGCGTTTCGTGGCAACTCGAGCATTTTCCCTTCTTGAAAGGAGAGTGCAGGGCGAGGTCGCCCTTGCGTTCCTTGACCGATTCGTGGCACGAGCCGCAAAGTTCGTTCTCGTCCGCGGCCAGGTATTTCTTCCCCACGGGTTCGTGCATCTTGTGGCACTTCAGGCACCCGTCGCTCTTTATCGGCTGGTGGAGCATCGGCCCGCCCCCCTCCGCGGTCGGAACCTCGAGGATCTTCGCGTGGCAGGAGAGACAAAGATCGGAGGATCCCTTGAGGAGAAACTCGTTCGTGGAGGCATGCGGAGTGTGACACGACGTGCACAGTACGCCTTCGGCGTGCTGATGCCCCTCTCCGCTCTCCTTGTCGTCATGGCAGGAGAGACATAGCTCGTTGGAGTTCGCGGGCAAGCCGAACCCCGTGGCTTTCGCGAGAGCGCCGCCTTCGCCCGCTCCTTCGTGGCAGGCTTCGCACGAACCTTCCTGGAACGGAGGGTGCGTGTACTGCTTGAGGAGTTTTTCCGAGGGGGAGGTGTGGGGATCGTGACACCCCGTGCACTCGGTTCCGGCTATGTCGAAGCCGGCATGGGCCTCGCTGAGCTTGTCGGTGCCGGGGTCGTGACACTGGTAGCATACGCCCGGTTGCGCATCCACGAGAAGCGAAGGATTCGGCCCGCCGTGCGGCGTGTGACATGCCTTGCAGTCGTTTTTCTTGACGGGATCGTGGATGTTTCCCTCGGCGAAATCGATCTTTTCCTGAGTATGGCATCCGTAGCAGAGCCTCTCGGGGCTCCTGACGAGAAGTTTTTCCTGCGTGGATCCGTGCGGGCTGTGGCACTCGCCGCACTTGCCCTCCGCCGCCGGTTCGTGTACGGCGCCTGCGGCGTTTTCGCCCGCGCCGGCTGCCAGTTCATCGAGGTCGTGGCACGAGGCGCAGAGCTCCCTTTCCGGTGACGCGAGGATGTGATCGTTTTCCGAGCCGTGCGCCTGGTGACAGGACGTGCACTTGTCCTCCGCCGCCGGGGGATGGCTCACGGGAGCCTTGGTGAGCTTGAATTCTTTCCTGTGGCACTGCGCGCAGACGATGTTCACGTCGGAGGAGGCGATGAGTCCCTCGTTCCCGGAGTGGTTCGCGTGGCACGCGGTGCAGGAGGAAGTTGCGTAAGGAGGATGAGAACTTGCGTGCTCCTCCTTGTCGTGGCACCCGAGACACATTTGCGTCTCGGTGCCCTTGAGGAGAGGGTCGATCTTGGACGCATGAGCGCTGTGGCAATCGAGACATCCTTCCATGTCGAGCGCCGCGTGCCTCGTTTCTCCCTCGGCGGGCTCGGCGAACTTGTCCTCGTGGCAGGAGGCGCAGAGCGCCTGGGAATCATCGGCGAGATGGTATTCTCCTCCTCCGCCGTGGGGGTCGTGGCACTTCGTGCATTCACCCGATGCAAACGGCGGATGCATGCTGCCCTTGTATTTCAATCTCTCCGGCAGGTCCTGGTGACATTTCCGGCAGAGATCGTCGTCATCAGCGAGCCTCAACCCGGCAAGCGAGCTCTTGTGCGGGTCGTGGCAGGAGAGGCATGCGGCCGATCCTTTTGCCCCGCCGTCCTGGAAATGCCCGCTCCCGCCCTCCACGAGATCCATTATGTCTCCGTGGCACGCCGCGCACATGTCCCGCGAAGTCGTATCCACGATCTTCAATACCTCGCCGTCCTTAGTATCGTGGCATGCGTCGCAGCTTCCTTCCGCGAAAGGCTCGTGCGCCTTGGCGAGGATGGGGTTCTTCTTGCCGGCAAGATGCGGATCATGGCAGTCGCTGCAAGCGAGCTTGTCGAACGATGGAAAATCGTGCTTTCCCGCGGCGTCCTCGTGGCATCCGGAACACAGGACCTTCTCGTCTTCCACGAGCAGGTGTTCGCGCGACGACGAGTGGGGCGCATGGCATACGGAGCAGTCCTTCTTCTTGTACGGAGCATGAAGGGATTCTCCGGCCAATTTCTCCTTGTGATCGACGTGGCAGGTCACGCATATGTCCGGGCTGCCCTCGGCCTCCCTGAGAAGGGCTTTCTTCTTGGATGCATGGGGATCATGGCAGATCGTGCACCCTCCCTCCGTGAGAGCTCCGTGGACGTTCTTGCCTTCGAGTTCCTTCTTTACGTCCTTGTGGCAATCGAAACAGAGCTCCGGGGCCTGCTTGACCAGGACCAGTTTCTGGGAAAAACCGTGCCGTTTGTGGCACGTCTCGCAGGATTTCACGGCCGGTTCGTGCGCCTTTCCCTTCTTGATGAGGGCCTTGATCTCCTTGTGGCAATCCGTGCATTTCTTGCGCTTGGCCAGCGGGCTTTCGACCCCGATGCTCGAAACGGCCAGAGCGGCCCCCAGAAAGAACAGCACGGGGACCGCGGTCTTGAAGAAGTATCTTTTCATCGACTCATTCCTTGCCGTCATCTTTACTCCCTTCCTCCTTGAGATCGTAGATCTTTCCCCGGTAAATGAATGACATCACCTTGAAAGTGAGCATGGACATGGGAGAGTAGTGCGGTGCTCCCGGGCCGAAGAAGGCCCATGTCTCCTCCACGACCTTGCCCGACTTGTATACCTTTATCCTGAAGGCCGGGTTGACCGGCTCCTCGGATAGCGATACGATTTTCATGCTCGAATCGATGATCGCAAAGTGGGGATAGAACTTAGTCGCTTTGAATTCATAGTCCGTGTCCCCTATCTGCGCCTTCTCGTTCAACTTCACGTTCAACGTATCGTGAAAATCCAGGTACATGCGATTGCCCACTTCGACCGTAAGTGAGCTCAGCTGGGATGCGCAGCCGGTGAGCGCGATCAAGGCGATCGACGTGAGCCATGCGCACAACTTGATCCTGCTTGAATACTCCGGGAACCGTCCCGGGAAGAAGTGTTTCGGGTTCATGCCGCTCCTTTCATTCTTTCAGAGTCTCTATCATTTCGCGGGTGACTATCCCGCACATTCTCTCCAAAGTCTTGACCTTGCCGAGGCCGAAAACGGTCTCGGAATCGTCTCCCCTCCGCGTGCACGTGGCGGCCCATACTACTTTGCCTTTGCCGGCGTCTATCATGCGGAGGTTGAGCGATATCACGGGAAATGTTTCGTTTCGCACGGTCACGTAGTCGAACTGGTTTATGCTTCCCGTGAGTATGTATCGAGCGTGAAGGAGCCCGGCGATCTCGCTCAAGGTCTCCGGCGGCATCCTGTCGGTGAGGCGGATTCTCTTGGCCAGGACGACTTTTTCCACTTCACCGGGGTCGACCGCTCTGAAGCGTCCCAGGCGGAGGATCTCGAGCACCACGTCGTCGACCACCAGATCCTGCGCCTTCTGGTTCCTGCTGTAATTGACCGGGGGCAGAACGGCCACGGCCGCCCCGGGATCGAAGCTATCCCTTTCGGCAAGGAAATACCTCGGACCGCCGGCGCATCCGGCCAGCATCGCCGCCAAGACGATCAGCGCCGGGCGCTTCAGAAAAGAAAACACATCGGGGTCGGCTTCCCGCACGGCCCTCCTTCTATTCGATTTTCGAGACCAGTTCATTGCACATCTTCTGGGCCAATTCACCGAGAGTGTGTGCTTCACCGAAGCCGATGATCGGCATCTTGGGTCCCCCACGCCGCGTCGCCGTCGCCATCCACACGACCTTGCCCGTTTCCGCGTCGACGAGCCGCGCCTCGACGGAAATGGCGGGGAACGTGCCCCCTCCGCCGGCGACCATGTCGTATTGTTTCACGGTCCCCTCGAAAACGGCCTGGACTCCCGTCGCCTTCTTGATCTTCTTCAGTTCTTCCACCGTGAGCCCCTCGGTCGGTATCTTGGATCCCACGGTACTGCCGAGGACCCGCGCGAAGATACCGAAGTCGACCACTTCGAAGAGTTCCGAGGCGAGAAGAGCCGTGGTGAATTCTATGCTGAACTTCTCGCCGGCGAACCGGTCCCCCGTGATGCTGCGGAAGGGCACGACTCCCACCTTTGCGTAGTAACTCATGTCGGCCTCGGGGTGGATGAACACCCGCATGTGGGATCCGCACCCGGCCAGGAGGACGAGCGCTGCGCAGAGCAGCAACAGGAACCACTTCCTGATATGTCCGCCGGATCCGGATGTCGATTCGATCTTCATTTCTTCGCTCCTTTTCAATATCGTCCCTCGGCCGGGTCGGCCTGCGAACCGCTCAGTAATTCTGCCGGTAGCTCACCGTCAGGAACTCGGGCGCTCGGCCGCCCTTCTTCGCCTGCCTGGAATAATTCACCGCCAGGACGGCGCTGCCGGTGATCCAGAACTGGCTCTGGAGGGTCAAGGTGTTGCGGTTGCCCGTCGATTCGTCGTCCGCCGGTTCTCCCGGCTTGTCTATCGTGTTGAATCCGTATGATATGTTGAAATTGGAGCGGTTGCTCCAAGCTATGCTCGAATTGACGGTGACGGCGTCGTTCGTTTGCACCTGCCCCGATGTTATCATCGATCTCTGCGCGTCGACCCCGATGTGGAACCTGCCGGCGGGGAAATAAGTCGCGGTCATGCTGTAGACTACGCGGTTGTTTTTCAAGAGGGAGAAAGTCGGGCTGTACTTGTAGTATTGTACGCTGGTTCTAAGTTGCAGCGTGCGCCTGGGCTTCGCGTATATCTCGAAAGTGGAGTTTATCTGGTACTTGCCCTTCGTGTATTCCTTCACGTCGCGCTGTGAAATGTTCAATTCCGCCCGGGTGCTGAGGTCCCTGAAGATTCTCGAGTCGAGCGAGAAGTAGAGAATGTTGGCCGGGATCGCGCCGCGGCTCGAGCGGATGACGAAGCGCCTCGCCGCCTGGGCGCGTCCGTTGGTGTTTTCGCCGAGCTTGCCCGTCATGACGAGTTGAGCCGTGGCGTAGTCCGAGATTGATACCGACGTGTCCTGGCGCGACTCGATGTAATCGCGGGCAAGGTCGATCCTCACCGGAGAGGCGGGGAAGAAGTTCACGCGGGCCGAAAACGTATGATTCCGGCCGGTGCTCTCTTCCGCGTTCTTCGAGTCGAGCCATCTCGAAACGATGGATACGGAACCGCTTATGTAACTCTTGTATCTCGCTGACACCAGGGAGCTGAGCGTGTGATTGGATACGTCCATTTTCGTGCCCGGGATGCGCTCGGTCTGGGTGAGGATGTACTCGTATCCCGTGTTCACGTTGATCGCGTGGATGAACGATCTCGCCATCCTCACGCGGCCGCCCGTTACGGTCGTGCGATTTCGGCTCGAATTCGAACTCTTGTCTTGCCAGCGGTTCAAGCCGACTTCGATGAATTTGTACTTGTAGTCGAGATCGGCCCGCATGCTCCTCGAATCCCCCGAAAAGACCCCCTCGGTGAATTGCCTTTTCTTCGCGTAGTAGAGACGCAGGTTCGGCAACGAAGGCACGTTTATGTCGAGATTCACTTGCTTGTCCGTTATCTCGCGGGAGGTCTCCACCTCGAGCGGGGTGATTTTCTGCTTGGGGGAGTAATGTATGTTGAGATCGTAATAGAGGCCGGACAGCTGGAGCCTTCCATAATAGCGGCGGGTGGTCAAGCTGCGCCTCAGGTTGCTCGTATTGTCGAAGTAGAGGGAGAGCATGAGATTGTTCTTTTCGAAAAGTCTGTCCCTGATCGTCGTCTCCAAGTTCTGGCTGAGATACGCGTTGTCCATGGTCGTGCCGGACGTGTTCTGGTACGTGACGTATATCCTGCCGTCGATGCTCCTGGCCGTCGCGTCCGCGGCGCAGACTATGCAGAGCAACATGAGCACCGGCCCGGCCCCCAGCATGTTCGTGTGCGATACGCCTCGCTTCATCCGGATCCTACCTCCACCTGCCTCCCGGCGGAGCCGGGGACGGACATGATGGTGTCATCAACCATGCCCCTTCGGATGATGCACGTTGTAAGACGTGGACGAAGAGTAGCTCGCTCCATGACAATCGCCGCACGCCTTGGTCGCCGTGCTCTTGTGTTCCCTCTTGTTGGGCAGGGTGTTCATTACTATTCCTTCGACCACGATCGATCCCGGAACGCCGTCGGCC
Source organism: uncultured bacterium (assembly GCA_964464035.1). GTDB lineage: Bacteria > Krumholzibacteriota > Krumholzibacteriia > WVZY01 > WVZY01 > CAYXEN01. The sequence continues at coordinate 32,022 of CAYXEN010000015.1, forward strand.
GGTATGTGGCAACCGAGACAGAACCTGCGGTTCTGCGCCGGGTCGTTCAAGGTGTCCGTGAGGTTCGCCCACCCCGGTCTTTCGTCGCTTATCAAGAAGGCGTTCGGGCCGGAGCCGTTGTATCCTTCGGAGCCGTGAGGATTGTGGCAATCGTAGCAGGGAAGCTTGTCTCCCGCCCTTATGTGCGAGGGCCAGGAAATCGCGATATCGTTGTCCATCCTGATCTGGTGCCCGGCCCGATTGTCGTTGTTCACGGCCGAGTTGTAGTAATCCTCTATGAGCCGGCTGGATTGCTCCATCCCGGAAGGTCCGGAGGAAGAATGGCAGTCGAAACAAAGGGTGTAATTACTCGGCGTTGTCGGCTCGTCGAATCCACCTATCCCCCTGTAAGTCGAGACGAGCATGTCGAAAGGATTCTGGGTGCCGTGGGGATTGTGGCAATTGAGGCAACTGCCCTGGTTGTAGTCGTCGATTATAGGCATGTCGGGATCGTTGCGGTGCGGCGAATAATAGTGGAATCCGGTAGCTATGCCGGGGTTGTCGTAGACGGCGGCCCCGGGCCAGCGGTTGCGGTACTGGGCGCCGTGTATCTTGTTTCCCCCGGAGTTGTATTCGAAGTAGCCGGCGTCCGGGAACCCTTCCGGTATCCGCGAGTTCTCGTCGGCCGGGTAATTGGAGGGCCTCGCCTGGTGGCAGGGGCCGGCCCCGTCGGAGGTGTAGCAGAGAAGGTTCGTGTTCTCCGTGAAAAGGGCCTTGGGGTAGGGTGACTCGCCGGTTTGAAGCGCGTGCATGTCGTGGCACTGCTTGCAGCTCCCGATCGGAGCGAGTGGCGAGCTCAGCCTGTTCACCCCGTACGTAGGATCGAGATGAGGCGAATTCCCGTTGCCGGCGGCGGTGATGACGGCGTACGAGCCCAGAGCGGCCGCAATGATCACCGGCAAGCTAAGATACGCTGCGAGGTTCGGAAATGGTCTCTTCGGCCGGGCGCGCATAGTCTCTCCTTTGCAAAAACACTTGGAAGTTTCCGCAGCATGCCTTAGGATGATTCGAGCATGAAGTTCGCATGTTTCCTGTCATCTTGGGCGAGCCATCCAGTGAGAATCCCCGGATTCCCGCTGTAGATGCGTCGCCGGCCTCGAAAGGGATTCGGGGGGTGTCGGGCTTACGTCCACACCCCCCGCGAGAGGCAAAAACGGTACAACTAGCGATCAACCCTGCACGTGACACTGCTTGCAGAGATCCTTGGCTGACGTTCCGTCATCACCCTCTTCAGTGACCGTACCGGTACCGCTCATGTAGATCAGACCGAAAGCGTTCTGATTGCCATGAGCCTTGTGGCAGGTCATACATGAAGGCGTTGGGTTGGTGGGATTGTCCCAGTCGCCTCCCGCCGCCATGACCTTCACCTTGTTGGTCATGCTCAGGTAGACTCCCAGGTTCGAATGCCCACCGCCGATCGCTCCTATATCCGCGTCGTTCGTAGGGTGACGTACCCAGCCTTCGCCGGTAGCACCTCCCAGTTCGGTCCCGCCCTTGGCGCCATGGAAATTCGTATGGCAGCCTTTGCAGAAATCGGCATAAGCCGATCCTGTCGGGTCGGGCTCATTGAACCAGACGTTGCTGGTTGCATAGTGAGTCGACATGGGGGTGTTCGCGACCTGATAGACCGCCACCGTATCCGTCTGGGTTCCCGTCGAATAGTCGACCAGCACTCCGGGATAGGTTTCGTTTCCGGGAGCGTAGTAGAGGTTCCGATAGGAATTGCCCAGGGGATGGTAGCCGTGAGGCTGGTGGCAGTCGACGCACTCCAGGCCATCCGGATTGTTCCAGGCCGGAGAGCTGCCGGGCGCCGTCGTAGTGGCATCCAATGTATGGCCCGTGGCTTCGGTCCCATCGCCGAGGCGATTGAGAGCGCCGGCCTCCCTCACGTACGAGTTCGTGTTCACCCCGAGCACGTCGGGAGCATAGCTGGAACCGTCGTGGCAGGTGAGGCACAGGTCATTGACATCGTTCCGCAGCAGGTATTCGTACGGCCCGCTGCCGCCCAGGGGCGTGAAGCTCCCCGTTCCGTCGGCGTTGTAACCGTGTGATTGGCTGTAGTGCATGACATGGCAATCCGAGCATACCAGAGTGCTACCGGTATGATAGTCGCCTGCAACAGCCAACAGCGGAAGGAATGCCACCAGGAGCAACGCACACAACACACCGATCATCCGCTTCATTGCGTTTCACCTCCTTTCCGTTCTTTTGTAAGGCAACTCGTCGAAAGTTCATTTACGTCGTTCACTTCTTCCTTCAATCCATCTGCTATCTCGAAACATTGATAACGTCGGCCCACCCTTTCGAGTACGAAGATGAGCCGCGATCCGTCCGTCGTAATCCCCGAAGGGTAGTTGAAAGCACCGGGGCCCACTCCCTTGCCGCCGATGTAGGTGAGAAATTCACCCCGGCTTGAAAAACACACTGCTACCTGCCTCAGCGCGTCCGTCACCCATATCCGCCCGTCGTCCATCACGGCGAGCCCAGATGGAAAGGAGAAGTTGTTGAACCCCGTGTCGTGCTTTCCGAATCCGCGCAGGTATCTCCCCCGGGGGTCGAATATCTGGATCATGATCTCCGCCCCGGGGTCGGCGATGTATATGTTCCCCCGCCCGTCCAGCGCCATCGCGGAGATGGAAGGTTTCTCTCCGGGCATGAGTTCAAGTTCGATCGTGCCGGCGATGCCAAGGTCGTCGCCGATCACGCACACGGCCTTTCGCTCTCCCGACACCGTGGCGTAGACGCTGCCGTCAGGCCCGAGTGCAAGGAAATCGAAGCGCTTCGTTTGGCCGGGAGGGTCGATCCTGGTCACGGGGGAACCGCGGTAGTCGAGTACGTCTATGTACGATGCCGTTGCGTCGGTGACGAATATCCTGCCCAGCCGGTCGACCGCCACGCTCCGGGGTTCGCCCGGTATCAGTTTCCCTCCTTCGCCCGTATAGTGAACGAAACGATAGACGGGGATCCCGTCGGAGTTGCATACCACGATCTGGTGGTTGCCGGTGTCGGCCACGTAGCATTCGCCGCGGCTGCGATCGAAAAAGATCCCCAGGGGGCGGGAATACGCCGTGCCCGGCCCCGAGCCGAAGCTGGCGTAGAGAAACGCCGGAGGCGACGCGGCGGGGCCGGCCTGCGGCGACGACCATGTGAACGAAATCACAAGAACAGCCCAAAGAAACGTTGCGATATGTCCAGGGTTCGATCCTTCGCTGGGTGGATTCATGTTCATGGAAGAGTCCCTTTCGCACGTACCGGCGCTATTCCGTTTGCATGCCTTTGCGCAACAGGCATGCCAGGGAAGGGAACGGGAGCGAATCGTTTGGAGAACCTTCCCCCCGGTTGGTAATGACTTGAATCGCAACGGGTTGGAGGCGTGCCGCCGCCGGCCGAACCAAGCGCCGGCGCCGCGCTGCCGCGGGCTCGCCGAAGCAGGCACCTAAAAAGTCCGTGGGATCCAGAAAAATTCCTTGATCCAGGGGAGGGGAAGTTGGGATCAGGAACCCTTGGGGTTGGATATGAGGTCCAGGAGTGAGAATTTCTTCAGGCGGTAGTGGACCTGGTCCCGGTTGAGGCCGAGAAGCCTCCCGGCGAGGGCCTGGTTGCCGTTGGCTCTCTCCATCGCTTGACGCACGAGTTTCTTTTCCATCTCCTCGAGATCGACCCCGCCGCGGGGAAGATCGAAGAGGGAATCCCCCGTGTCCACGTTATCTCCCTTGAGATCCAGAGGAAAGTCCTCCCACCCGAGCACCCTGTTCTTGCTCAGGATCACGGCCCGTTCGACGATGTTCTTGAGCTCTCGCACGTTGCCCGGCCAGTCGTACTCCATGAGCCGGCGGATCGCGTCCGCCGAAGCCTTCTTGACTTCCTTGCGGAAGGTCCGGTTGAAGATCGCTATGAAGTGATCGACGAGCGGCTCGATGTCCTCCCTGCGTTCACGCAGGGGAGGGATGTTTATCTCCAGGACGTTGAGGCGGTAATAGAAATCCTCCCGGAATCTGCCTTCCTTCACCGCTTTCTTGAGATCACGGTTGGTCGCCGCGATCACCCGCACGTCGACCTGGATGTCGCGGGTTCCTCCGACGCGTATGAATCGTTTCTCCTCGAGAAAGCGAAGAAGCTTGGCTTGCAGCGAAGGAGCCAGGTCGCCTACTTCGTCGAGAAAGACCGTCCCGCCGTCGGCGAGTTCGAGGAGACCCTTCTTGCTCTTCTTGGCGTCGGTGAAAGCGCCCTTTTCGTATCCCATCAGTTCGCTCTCGAGAAGGTTGGCGGGGAGGGCCGTACAGGTGATGTTGACGAAGGGTTGCTTCGCACGCCGGCTGTGATAGTGAATCGCCTTGGCGAAGACGTCTTTCCCGGTCCCGCTCTCCCCCTGGAGGAGGATCGTCGCGGGGTCGCTTTCGGCGTATTTCTTCATGAGCTCGATCAGGTCCAGCATCGTCCCGCTCCTGGCCACGATCGAGCTCGTGTCCAGCTCGCGCCTGGCCTTCTCACGGTAGAGTTTCGCCTCGTCGGCGAGGTTCGCTTCGCGCAGAGTGTTCTGTACTACGATGACCAGTTCATCCATGTCGAACGGTTTCACGATGTAATTGTTCGCTCCGAGCTTCATCGCCTGCACCACGTCCTTGGCCGATCCCAGGGCCGTGACCATGATGACCGGGATGTCCTCGCCGTCGTCCCGTATCTTCCTGAGGATCTGCAGGCCGTCGGTGTCGGGCAGCTTGTAGTCGAGAAGGATCATGTCGAGGGAGCAGTCGGCGAAAAGCTTCGTCGCTTCTTCGCCGTCGGCCGCCTCCACGACGGTGAAGTTCTCGTTCTCCAGCTTCTGCCTGATGGAGTAGCGAACGAGATCTTCGTCATCGACAACGAGAATTCGAGGTGATGATCTCATTGAATGGAATTCGGTTCGCCAGCGGGGGGGGATTGGATGACTTCCTTGAATATAATACCAGAAAGCGAATCCCTTGGCAATCAATAAGAAGAACCCTCCGGCGGATTGTTCGTCCAACCGGAGGGTTCACCCTTACCCTTTCATTCAACTGGTGCCGAAGGGGGGATTCGAACCCCCACGAGGTTGCCCTCACTGCGCCCTGAACGCAGCGCGTCTACCAATTCCACCACTTCGGCTTTATCAAATGAAAGATGGAAGGAATGACTTCCATTCGGTTCCGCCGGATGAACCAAAGAAAACCGGCCGGAACCTAGATGAAGATTATTTGAAAACCACCCCGAAGTCAATGCAATATTTCATGCGCGAGGAAGGGATCGCAGGTGTATTGCTATGTAGATAAATCGGTTACAATTGACACGAAAATATTGGTTATGAATTAACCATGATGCGAGAGGATGGGGTGGCGGGGATAATTATTTATTGTATAATGCGTTAGGAGGATAGAGGTCGAGGCTGAGCACTTCTTGGCAGTAGATATCGCAATGTTGCCGTTATGATGCAAGCAATACCGGCAGTATGTACTTGCCATGATCGGCTAAGGCTGTGATAATCAAAAGGGTTGCGTCGGAAAATGTCGGCCCGCCGGCAGGGCGGGAAGCAACCGGAGGAAATCGAGGTTCGAAGGATTCATGCGGGGCTTGCACGGCCCGGGGCCCGAGGGTTTCGAGATGAAGATAGTGATCACCAACCGCAAAGCCAGACACGAATACACGATCATAGAGACGATCGAGGCGGGCATCGTCCTCATGGGAACCGAGGTCAAATCGATCCGTGAGGGAAGGGTGAACATGGCCGATACGTACGCGTCGATCGAAGACGGCGAAGTGATTCTTCACGGGATGCACATAAGCCCTTATTCGCATACATCCGAACGCAACCTCGACCCTCGCCGCGATCGCAAGCTGCTCTTGCAAAAGAAGGAAATAAGGAAGCTCACCGGCAAGGTGCAGGAGAAGGGTCTCACGCTCGTTCCTCTCAAGCTCTACTTCAACAAGAAAGGCCTCGCGAAACTGGAGCTCGCTCTCGCCAAGGGCAAGAAGACCTACGACAAGCGAAGGGACATAGCGGAGAAGGACGCAAAGCGCGACCTCGAGCGGTCCTTGAAGGACAAAAGGTAGTGATTTTTCGAGCGGGCTGATATAGACTCCAAGCCTGAATCATGGGAAAGAGAGCGCTAGAAGGATTTCTTGTCTTCGTGAGCATCGTTTTTCTCCTCACGCCGGGGGTCTCGCCGGGCCGGAACGGAGAGAGCATTTCCGTCGTGTACGACGACGGCAGGAGCCCCGAGACCTTGCCCGTGTACAAGGCCGAAAAGGGCAGCGAGGAGATCTACCTCAAGGCCGCGCACGTGGCCAAGATTTTTCGCGCCACCCAGTTCTGGAATGCCTCGTCGCGAAAGATCGTTCTCGGCATCGAGAACACGCGCTTCGTCCTGACTGTCGATACGCGGGTAGTGCTTCTCGACGGCGAGATCACCATGCTCCGCAATCCCGTGCTCTACCAGGACGGGTCGGTCATGATCCCGATGGAATTCATCGTCGAAGTGGCTTCGCACCACACGCCGCTCTCTTTTTCGTGGGACCGGGCCTCGATGGTTCTCAGGGTGGAGGGTGTGGGGTACAACGTGACGGGACTGTCGTTCACGACCACGGCCAACCGATCCAAGGCCGTCATCACTCTCAAGGAGCCGCTCCTCTACCACATGGACGCCAACACTCCGGGCCTCGTCCGCCTCAAGCTCTACGGCGGGAGGATCGATGCGGGAAAGTTCCGCGTCAAGGAGGCCCACGGGCTGTTCAACGGCGCTCGGGCCGAGCAGACGGAGAGGGATGCGTACATCTACTTCGACATCAAGAAGTACGCCTCGCGCCTGAGGGTCGAGAAGATGGAGAATCCTCCGCGCATCGTGATCATCCTCGAGAAGGGCGAGCTTCCCGAGATCCCGGAGCCCGAGTTCGCCTCGAGAAAAACGCTGGAGATCCTCGACGAAGCCGCCGGCGCGAACAAGAGCTTGAAGATCGAGAAGATCGTGTTGGATCCCGGGCACGGGGGCAAGGACTTCGGCAAGGTGGGCAAGGGCGGCGTGATGGAGAAGGACGTGAACCTAGAACTCGCCAAGGTGACGGCGGACGTGCTGCGAAGGGAGCTCGGCGTCGAAGTCGTCTTGACGAGAGAGGATGACAGACTTCTCTCGCTCACACGCAGGACGGAGATAGCGAACGAGGAGAACGGGGACATTTTCATAAGCATTCACTGCAACAGCTGGTTCAGCGACGAGATCGGCGGGTTCGAAGCCTACTTCCTCTCCCCTCCGCGGACCGAGTGGGACAGGGCGGTGGCCGAGGCGGAGAACAAGGCGAATTCATCGCCGGGCGTCGATGACGACATCGAGTTCATATTGTGGGACATGGTGCAGAACGAGTTCATAAACGAGAGCAGCTTTCTCGCCGAGTTGATCCAGAAGGAAATGAGCGGGAGACTGGAAATAAGGAACAGGGGAGTGAAGCAGGCCAACTTCACGGTGCTCCAGGGCGCCAAGATGCCTGCGGTTCTCATAGAAACGGCTTTCCTCTCCAATCCCAAGGAAGAAACCCTGCTCCAGGATCCGTCCTTCCAGTTGGAAGTGGCCAGGGGCATCGCCGCCGCCATAAAGAAGTTCAAGTCCAAGTACCAGTACAGCATGAACAGGTAGAAAGCGTGAAATGAGCAAGGATCCAATGACCGACGATCATGGAGTCGTTTCCGGCGGAGGCATGCGCTGGTGGCATCTCGCGCTCTTCGCGCTGGCGGCGGTTGCACTCGTGGTAGGCCTGTATTATCTCTCGCAAAGGCGTCCGACCGGGGAGAAAGCGCCGGCGGAGAAAAAGATCACGGAGGTTCCCGAGGGCAGCCGCGCGGTGACGCTCTTTTTCGCCGACGCGAAGAACGAAGGCCTGATCGGGGAGACGCGGGAAGTGGCTGTGAGCAGGGATTTCACGACCGAAGTGAAGCAGATCATCGAGGCGCTCCTCGAGGGACCCAAGTACGCCGGGGTGAGCGCCGTTCCGCCCGGCACGAGGATCCTCGATGTCTTCTACGATCCGGAAAAGAGAACCCTCTACCTGGATTTCAGCAGCGAGCTGGTGGCCGGCCACCCCGGAGGAAGCTCGGCCGAGTATTTCACGATCGCTTCGATAATGCGCACGATCTCCGAGAACCTTCCCGAGGTCGAGGCGGTCCAGTTCCTAGTCGACGGGTTGCAGATGGGGACCATCGGCGGGCACATAGACGCGGACAAGCCTTTCCTCGTCAGGGACTGGAGGTGACCGGTGAGGAACGGGCCGATAGGGATTTTCGATTCGGGGATAGGCGGGTTGACCGTGATGAAGGAGATGCTCTCGCTGCTCCCCGATGAATCCTTCGTATACCTCGGGGACACGGCGCGCGTCCCGTACGGAACGAAGAGCAGCGAGACTGTCGTGCGCTTCACACGCGAGAGCTTGTCTTTCTTGAGGGCCAATGGCGTCAAGCTGATCGTCGTCGCATGCAACACGGCCTCGGCCGAAGCGCTTCCCAGGCTCGAAGGAGAATTCGACGTGCCTCTCGTCGGCGTGATAGCGCCGGGCATCGAGGCTGCCCTCAAGGCGAGCAGGAACATGCGGATCGGGGTGATTGGAACGGCGGGCACCATAAGGTCGGGAGCCTACCAGGAAGGGATATCCAGGCTGGAGCCTGGGGCGGTTGTGCGCGCGAAGCCGTGCCCCCTCTTCGTTCCCCTTGCCGAGGAAGGATGGGTGGACGACGAGGTAACGGCCATGGTCGCCCAAAGGTACCTGGAGGAATACAGGCACAACGGCATAGATACGCTCGTTCTCGGGTGCACCCACTATCCGCTCCTGCGCGACGTTATATCCCGTGCCGTCGGAGAGCGGGTGACGCTGGTGGATTCGGCGGTCGAGACCGCCCGCCGGGTCGCCGAGATACTCGAGGAGAAGGCGCTTTTGCGTGGTGAGGGCGGGGGGGAGTTCGCTGTCTACCTGACCGACGTCGCGCCTTCGTTCCGGGAGGTCGGGGAGAGGTTCCTGGGAAGGCCGATACCGGAGATAAGGCTCATCAACGGCAGGCAGGGAGGCAAATGAGAAAAGAAGGAAGATCCAACGACGCGATCAGGCCGGTGAAAATAGTGCCTGGATACATGAGGAACGCGGAAGGCTCCGCGTTGATAGAGATGGGGGAGACCCGCGTGATCTGCACGGCGACGATCGACGACGGGGTGCCGAAGTTCCTCTACGGCAAGAAGTCCGGCTGGATAACGGCCGAGTACGGGATGCTGCCGCGCAGCACGGGGCAAAGGATGGCGAGGGAAGCGGTGAGGGGGAGGGGAGGCAGAACCTACGAGATACAGCGATTGATAGGGCGAAGCCTTCGGGCCGCCACTCAGCTCGACCTCATCGGCGAAGTGACGATAATCGTCGATTGCGACGTGATCGAGGCCGACGGGGGGACGAGGAGCGCCTCGATAACGGGAGGGTGCGTCGCGCTGCACCAGGCGCTCTCCAGGCTGGGTCTTGCTTCCGACCCGATGAACTTTCTCGTCTCGGCGATAAGCGTCGGGATGGTGGGCGGCGAAGTGCGTCTCGATCTCGATTACGAGGAGGATTCGAGCGCCGACGTGGATCTCAACGTCGTCATGAGCGAGAGCGGAGCATACATCGAGATCCAGGGCACGGCGGAGAAGGTCCCTTTCACGCCGAATCAACTCGAAGAGATGCTCTCGCTGGCCAAGAAGGGATGCATGGAACTGCTGGAAAAGCAGAAGGAAGCGCTGGGGATAAGGAGATAGTTCGAAGTGGAGATAGTCCTGGCCACCCGCAACGAGGACAAGGTCGTCGAGATAAGGCGACTCCTCGCGCCCATAGACCTGGAGGTTCTCTCTCTCGATGATTTCGGGGACGCGCCCGAAGTGATCGAGGACGGCGCCGGCTTGAGGGAGAACGCGCTCAAGAAGGCGCGGGAGATACGGAGTTTCACCGGCCTGTCCGCTCTGGCCGACGACTCCGGGTTGGAAGTCGACGCCTTGGGCGGCGAACCGGGCGTCTTCTCGTCGCGCTACGCCGGGCCGGGTGCAACCTACGAAGACAACAACCGCAAGCTTCTGAGGGAGCTAGAAGGCGTCGCACCGCCGAGGCGGGCGAGATTCAGGTGTTGCATGGCCCTGGCGCTGGTGAATAACATCGGCGATGAATTGTATGGAAGGCTCGATCCGGGCGCGCGGATCGGCGCCGGCGTGGAAGTGACCGAAGGGCGGATCGACGCCCTCGTCACCGAGGGGATACTCCCGGGAGAGATCATCCTCGAGCGCCGAGGCACGAGCGGGTTCGGCTACGACCCGGTCTTTCTCGTGCCGGGCGAAAACAAGACCCTCGCCGAGCTCGGGCTCGAGACCAAGAACCGCATGAGCCATCGCTACCGTGCGGCCGTCGAGATGCGCGAGTTCCTGCTTCGCCTCGGGCTTGCGGGGGAGAGAGGCCTCGAAGCCGGCCCGGCCGGACTGGATCAGGGATGACAGGGAAAATGAACTCGAAGATCATCGAGATAGAAGAGATCTGCAAGACCTACGACAGGCTCAAGGCGGTCGATCGCATATCCTTCTCGGTCCCCAAGGGCGTAGTCTTCGGTCTGCTCGGTCCCAACGGGGCGGGAAAGACGACGATAATCAGGATGATCATGAGGATCATCTATCCGGACTCGGGTTCGATCGCGATTTTCGGAGAGCCGCTCGCGGAGGCAGCCAAGGAGCGCATAGGGTATCTGCCCGAAGAGAGGGGACTCTACCGCAGGATGAAGGTCCTGGATCTCCTCACTTTTTTCGGCACGCTGAAGTCGATGCCCAAGAATGAAGCGAGAAAAGAAGCCGCGGCGTGGCTGGATCGCCTCGACCTCGGCGCCTTCGCGGACAAGAAGGCCGAGGAGCTCTCGAAGGGAATGCAACAGAAGGTCCAGTTCATCGCCACCGTCATCAACCGCCCCGATCTCATAATACTGGACGAGCCTTTCGCCGGTCTCGACCCCGTCAACACGGACCTCCTCAAGGACATCATCCTCGAGTTCAACCGCGACGGGCACACGATAATCTTTTCGACCCACATGATGGAACAGGTGGAAAAACTCTGTGACGAGATCTGTCTCATAAACAAGGGGCGCAAGGTTCTCGAGGGCAGGCTCGACGAGGTGAAGCGGCGCTACGGCAAGAATAGCGTGACCTTGAGGTTCACGGGCGACGGATCCTTCCTCAAGGACCATCCCGGCGTCGCCGCCGTAAACGATTACGGGAACGAATTGTTTCTGAGGCTCGAGGTCGATGCGGATCCCTCGGCCATCCTGCGCGCCGCGGCCGAGAGACTCGAGGTCAAGAAGTTCGAGATCGCCGAGCCTTCGATACACGACATCTTCATAGAGCAGGTTTCCGGGAAATAAGACCATGAAAAAGACCTGGTACGTAATAAAGCGCGAGTATCTCGAGAACGTGCGCAAGAAGAGCTTCCTCATCAGCACTTTCCTCGTTCCCGTGTTGATGCTGGCATTCACTTTCGTTCCCATGCTGGCCACGTATTTCGTCCCCGATGAACAGGTGAAGCTGGTCGTTCTCGACAGGACCGGGGAAGTCTCCCGTGAGTTCACGCCGATGCTCAGCGACACGCTCGACGACGGCAGGCCGAAGTACCTCGTCAAGGAGGTGGATCCATCGCTCGGGAACTTCGACGACATGAAGGATCGCCTCATCGCCAAGGTGAAGAACGATGAATTGGACGTCGTGATAGACATCCCCGCCGACATCGACTCGACGGGCAAGTTCTATTATTACACCAAGGACGTGGGGAGCGTTCAGATTCTCGAGAGCATGGAATCCCGCTTGAACTCGGTGATACTCAAGAGACGCCTGGCGATGGCGGGCATGGACTACGACAAGGTCAAGAATCTCACGAAGAAGGTGTCGCTCGACATGCGGCGGGTGAGCAAGCGCGGCGAGATCTCGCAGAAGAACGTGGTGAGCGATTGGGCGATGGTTTTCATCTTCGTGATGATTCTGTACATGACGCTCCTCACTTGGGGCATGTCGATCCAGAGAAGCCTGATCGAGGAAAAGGGTTCCCGGGTCATAGAGGTGCTCTTGAGCTCGCTCGAACCCAAGGATCTCTTCTTCGGCAAGATCCTCGGCCTCGGCGCGGTGGGACTGACGCAGATAACGATCTGGGTCGCCGCAAGCTTATCCATCGGCATATACATATACGTGGCCGCCTCCCAGTTCATGGATTACATATCGTTTTCGCCCCTGGTGCTCGTTTATTTCCTGGTCTTCTACATCCTGGGTTTCCTCTTCTATTCGTCTCTGTTCACGATCGTGGGGGCGACGTGCAGCACCGAGCAGGAGGCTCAGCAGCTGCAGAGCATTCTCACCTTGCCGCTCGTCCTGCCGCTGCTCGTCTTGATGCTGATCATCCAGAGTCCCAACAGCACCGTCTCCGTGATCCTCTCCCTGATCCCGGTCTTCTCGCCCATGCTGATGATGGCGCGGATAGTGATCCTGACTCCCGACTTCTGGCAGATAGCGCTCAGCATCATCTTGCTCGCCGTCTCCATATACGGGGGCGCGTATTTCAGTTCGAGAGTCTTCAGGGTCGGCATCCTCATGTACGGCAAGAGGCCGGGCATAAAGGAAATCATCAAGTGGTTCAGGTACGCTTGATGCGGGCGGGCTCTCCGCTCCGGTTGACATCCATCTCCGCGGTTCATATCATAGGGTGACTTCCCGGAGCCGCAGCGGGACCGGACTGTGTCTTGCGCGGGCTCCGCGAAGCCGGGTCGGGGCGTAGCGCAGCCCGGTTAGCGCACCTGCCTTGGGAGCAGGGGGTCGGAGGTTCAAATCCTCTCGCCCCGACCAGAATACATCCGGTTCGGATTTCGTGGCGCGGATCCCGCCGATAGGCCCCTGAGACACCGCCCGCGGCTTCCGGAACGAGCGGTGAAAAGCTAGGTGTGTGACTGGATGTGCGAGCGGTTCTTCGCGACCGCCTCTCTTATCATCTTGGCGATCCTGCGGGAGTCGAGGGGCTTGAGGATGAAACCGGCTGCGCCGCGGGCGGCGGCGAGTTCCTCGGCGCCGGGTTCGTCCTTGGCGGAATATATGTAGACCGGTACAGGTTCGTAATCACTCGAAGAGCGCATTTCTTCCAGGACCTCCCACCCGGTTTTCCCCGGCATCATAAGATCCAGGAGCACGCAGTCGGGCTTCCAGCTCTTCCATTTCTCCATTCCCGAATCGCCGTCCGGCGCCGTCTCTACATCGAAACCGGCCTTGGTGAGCAGTATTTTCGTGGCCTTCAGTATGAAGGGCATGTCGTCGATTACGAGAACCTTGATTTTCTCTTCCATGGTAATAGCCTCACTCGTCTAGCCGCCGTTTGATGCCGGGGAGGATGAAGGAAACGGTCGTTCCCTTGCCTTGGGCCGTCTCGATCCAGAGAGAGCCGCCGTAGAGTTGTATGGTCTTCTTGACAATCGCCAATCCCAATCCCAACCCCGTTGTGCTGCGCGTCATGTAGTTCTCCGAGCCTTGCTTGAAGCACTCGAATATCTCCTGCTTCTTGCTCTCCGATATCCCCGGACCGTCGTCTATGACCTGGAACAGCACCCATCGCTTGTGTGAAGACGGCGAGTAAGGGATGATCCTGTCTTGCTCGGGTGGAAGGTCGGCCAGGTCGAAACGGGTCGCGCGTATCTCCACGTGCGAGCCTTCGCCCGCGAACTTGATCGCGTTTGCGAGGAGATGCCTTATGAGGTCCTTCAAGTGCTCCATGTCGCAAAAGCAGCAAATTCCGCGATCCGGCACGACGATGGACAGCTGCATTTTCTTCTTGCGGATGCCGTCCATGAATTCCTTGGTGTATTCCTCGAGAAAAGGAAATATCGTTATGGCCTCCGGCGTCGCGTCAGCGCTCCCTTTGCGGAGCGAACCGAACCGGATCAGGTCGCCGAGTATGATGTCGAAGTTGTTGCACTGCTCCTGCATGACCGAGACGGCTTCGCTCAACTCCCCGGAGAGTTCTCCCAGGATCCCCTGAGCGGCTATGTCGAGGTATCCCTTGATGATCGTGAGCGGGGTTCTCAACTCGTGCGAGATGAGGGCAAGGAATTCGTCCTTTTTTGTCTCGACCTCTGATCTTTCCGACGGGTTCGAAATCACGAACGCGACGTACGAACGCTCTCCCCCCTCTAGGTCCAGGCAGAAGGCCTTGAGGCAGCATCTTCCCGATTCGATCTCGATTTGTCGGGTGTGGTAACCGTTCTCCAGGCATCTCATGAGCGAATCCTTGATCACCTTCTTCAGGCCGGGGTCCTGTACATCGTCCAGGTTTCTCATCGGGGACTCGGCCTTGAGCGCCTGCATCGCCTTCCTGCTCGAAAGGATGAGTTCGCCGGAAGACGTGGCCAGGAGAACGCCCTCGGTGAGTTCATCCAGGATCGTCTCGATCCTGGCGCGGTTCGCCGAGAACAACTTGGCCGCCCGGAAAGGCGGGGTCATCTCGCTTGGCTTGTCGTCGTGATATCGTTCCTTGCTCACTTTGCGCGCACCTCGTCGTCCGATCGCCTGTTCCCAGGCGGATCATTCCTTGATTCATCTGTTCTTTATCGGGGAAGTGGGAAAACTGCTTTAAGGAAAAGTTTGAAAAGCCGTTGGGGCGATCCGCAAATGCGATTGAGGCGGGGATTTGTCATGAATGCATTCGGAAGGGATCGGCTAAGCTCAATGGATCAAACGCGGATACGCCGGCGACGCCGCCCGGTCGCAAGAGGGGACATATGGACTGCGTTAAGCCCTTTTTCGAGCGGCAATTAATTCCTCTCGAAATCACCACTCGGCCAGGCGGATGGCCGACCGGCGCCCGGATTCCCGGGCGTAGGCGATCCATACTTTGCCGCTGCCATCCACGCAGAGCGATGGGAAGCGGCTGTCGCCGGTGCCGTCGTCCTTGATCTCGAGCGCGCGCCACATCCCGCCGGTGAAGACCCTGCCCACGATCCGCCAGCGACCGTCTTGGAGTTGCGAATAGCAGACGTAGACCGCGTCCTTCGTCACGGCTACTGAGGGGGTGTTGCAGGGAGCTGATCCAGTGCTCACTTTCTCCAAGCCCAACCATTCGCCGCCCTCGTATCTTCGAACGAGAATCGCCTTGTTGGCATCCCATGCGCATGCCGCACGGTCGCCGAAGGAGGCTATCGCGGGCGAGATGTCCTTTATCCTCTCGTCCCTTCCCGTGCTTCCCAAGAGCTCGAAGGAGCCGTCTCTTGCGGGCTCATCGGTGATTGCCTGGACGAAGACGGTGGGGCTCGCCGCATCCAGCGTGTTGCCCTCGATCGAAGGATGATAGTCGTAGCTCCACGCCACGATCGTCCGATCGCCCAGGAACGCCACGTCCGGATCGGAGTGGTCCTCGGCGGCGGGCTCGGGCGGGCTCACTTCCAGTTCTTCACTCCACCGGCCGCCGTGGAAGCGCCTGAGATAGACGTTGCGATCCTTCGTGACCGATCCCTCGGGAATCCAACGGTAGTAGACCACGCAAGGGTCCCCGTTCGGGGCCGTGGCGATGCGGGGATGGAATGCGTCGTTCGTGCTCTTCGTCAGGCGGTAGGGCTTGCCGAGCACGCCGTCCTTGAAAGATGCCGCGTAGACGTCGTACGAGCTGTCCGCGTTGCTCGTCCACGTGAGCCAGACGGTCCCGTCGTCGGCGACGGCGACGTCGGAGTCGTACTCGTCGGAGGGGGATGCGGTGATCTGGTACCTGGCCTTCGACTCGCCCCCGCGGTAGACTTCGAGAAAGATGTTGTTGTCGCCCGTTTCGTTTGAAGTGTACGTGAGATAGACGGGTCCCCGCGGCGATGCGGCCAGCCTGGGGAAGTCACGCCTCACCGTCGTCATCTCGTCCTCGCCGAGCGGGGCGTAGCAGATGCCTCCCTTGCAGAACGCCTTGCCGCGGCCGAGCGAGCTCCCGGCCACGTAGGGCTCCTCCGACGCCAGCCGCTCGAGGGCCTTCTCCAGGATGCCGATCCCGCCCTTCCATATGTACTCGTGCGCGATGACCTTGCCCGACTTGTCGATGACGACGGCGTTGGGCCACGAGGAGGCGTGATAGGCGCGCATCATCGAGCCGTCGAAGTCGACGGCGTGGGCGAAGGTGCTCCGGTAGTGCTTGAGAAAATCGAGGCCGATGAGCTCGTTCTCCCTCACCATGATCTTTATGAACTGGATTCCCCTGGATCCGTACTCCTCGTTCCACCGCTCGACCAGCGGCGCCACTTCCTGGCAGCCGCTTCACCAGGAGGTTCCGAAAATGAGGATCAAGGGCTTGCCACGGAACTGGTCCGAGGAGTAGGTCTCCCCGTAGATTCCCTGGACGGAAAAGGCCGGGGCGGGCCGCCCGGTCATGGCGTCGGGATAGGGTTCGACTTCCTCGGCCGCGGGGAGGGCCATGGGGGCTAGAAGGATCGATAGCGATGCGAGCAGGTTGATTGCTGTTCCGAGACGGGATGTCTTGTTCATGTCTTCCTCCGTTTGGGTTGTCTCTTAACAATATGCTTGCTCGGGAGGCCGTGTCAAGCGGGCGTGCTTCGCTTCGCGGTGCTACGGCCGCGAGCCGCCGGTTGCAGCGTAGCCCGATCGCCGCGGGTCCTGTCGGTGTCTGCTGCGAGTGACAGGCCATCTCCTCACCTGCGCCCGCTTCGCTCGGCTAACCGCCTGGCGGCGGTGGATCCTCGCTCGCTCCTGCGCAAAGGTTCGTCAATGGCCTGTCACTCG
>CAYXEN010000016.1:0-25177 GCA_964464035.1 uncultured bacterium
AAGGGACTTGTGCTCTACGACCCGCGATTCGTCAAGATACCCGACGGTTTTTCATTCAAGACATATCCCGTAAAGCTTCAGGACCTGGCGCTCGAGCTTACGGGAACCAAGCTGAGCAAGAACATCATCGCACTCGCTTCTCTCACGAAGATCTTGAACATACCGGCGGAGAAGGCGAAAGAGCTGGTGGCCGCCAAGTTCAGGAAAAAAGGCGAAGCGGTGTACAACGCGAACTTGAAGGCGTTCGAGGCCGGCCTCAAGGCCATCGACAACGAGACCGACTTCAGTGAATACAAGCTCATTCATCCGGACGAGAAGGGCACGGAGATCATCATCTCGGGCAACCAGGCCGTGGCGCTGGGAGCGATAGCCGCCGGGTGCAATTACGTGGCCGGCTATCCGATAACTCCGGCGACCAGCATTCTCGAGTTCCTCATGAAATACCTGCCGGCTTTGGGCGGCAGGGTTCTCCAGTTCGAGGACGAGATGGCGGCGATAGGATCTTGCCTTGGTGCTTCGTTCGCCGGCGCCAAGGCCATGACCGCGACTTCCGGTCCCGGGCTGGCACTCATGGGAGAGTTGATAAACCTCGCATCGATGGTCGAGCTTCCCGTGGTGCTGGTGGACGTGCAGAGGGGCGGCCCATCGACCGGGCTTCCCACGAAGACCGAGCAGTCGGATCTCAGCTACGCGGTTCATGGAGCGACGGGAGAAGCTCCTCGCGCCGTCCTGGCTCCCACCACCATCGAGGATTGTTTCTACCAGGCGATCAACGCCTTCAACATAGCGGAGAAATATCAACTGCCGGTCATATTGTTGAGTGACCAGTCGATGGCATATAGAACCAAGTCGGTGAACATCCCCGAGCTGGATTCCATCAAGCTGGAGCAAAGGGAAACCCCCGATGTAGTGGAAGGCCAAGAATACATGCGTTTCAAAGACACCCAGACGGGAGTGTCGCCCATGGCAATACCGGGCACGCCGGGCGGGATGTACATCGCAACCGGGCTGGAGCACGACGAGGTGGGGGCTCCCAATTACAGGCCGAAGAATCACGAGAAGATGATGGAGAAGCGGTACCGCAAGCTTACCACCCTCGCCGAGGAACTCGAGAAGGGAAACGGGACCGACGAACTTCCCGACGGTGCCGAAATCGGAATAATCAGCTGGGGCGGAACCGAAGGGCCCATACGTGAGGGCATCAAGATGGCAGAGGCGGAAGGGATGAAGGTCGCGCACCTTCAGCCCAAGGTCCTCAATCCGCTTCCCAGGAAAAAGGTTCAGAACTTCATAGATCCGCTCAAGAAAGTCCTCGTTCTCGAGGAGAACTTCACGGCGCAGTTCTCGCAGCACCTCAGGGCTCACTTCAACGTCGCTCCGGTGGAGATAACGAAGTGCCAGGGGATGCCGTTCACGGCCGAAGAAGTATACGAAGTCATAAAGGAGCACGCTTGATACCAGCGTCAATCGCAAGGAGAATGTCGAGATGCCTCAAGTAGCGTTGAAATCGAAGGATTACAAGAGCGATGTCAAACCGGTATGGTGCCCGGGGTGCGGTGATTACGGAGATCTCGCCGCTTTCACCCAGGCGCTCTCACAACTGCAACTGGATCCAGCCAAGATAGTGATAACCTCCGGAATCGGATGTTCGGGACGGTTCTCGCATTTCATAAGCTGCTATGCCTTTCACACCGCGCACGGCAGGGCCCTGCCCACCGCCATCGGCGTGAAGGCGGCAAACCCCGAGCTCACCGTTTTCACCGTCGGAGGAGATGGAGACGGCCTGGGGATAGGGGGCGGCCACATTCCTCACGCGGCGAGAAAGAACCCGGATATAACATACGTGCTGCTCGATAACAGCATATATGGACTTACTAAAGGGCAGAGTTCCCCCACGACCCCTCTCGACATGGTTACCACTACGGCGCCGTTCGGAATGGTGGAAGCGCCTTTGGATGCAGTCCTCATGTTCCTCGCTTACAGGTGCAGTTTCGTGGCGCGCGGCTTCACCTCCGATGTGAAACAACTCGTCGAGCTGTTCAAGGCCGCGGTCGATCACAAGGGATTCTCCATAATCCACCTGCTTTCTCCGTGCGTCACCTTCAACAAGACGGTCACCGCGGACTTCCTGAAGGAGAGGGTGGCCCACATTCCGGAAGATCACGATCCCGGTGACATCGGCAAGGCGTTTCAACTCGCCCTCGACAAGGAAAAGATATACACGGGCATATTCTTCAAGGAAGACCGCCCGGCGATGCATGACAACCTCGAGATAATAAAGACCCGGGCGCAGGAAAAGGAGCCCGGCACTCTGAGAGAGATTTTCGAGAGATTCATCTAGTCGTCCCCGCGAATCGGGAAACTCTCGTCGATTGCCCCCCGGCCGGACGAGGGATCGGATGAGATGAAACAATCCCTTGCAATCTTCCTCCATGGCTCGCGCTACGACCGTATCTACCAGGCGGTGAACATAAGCATGACCGCCGCCGCTCAGGGTTGGAAGTGTTATCTATTCCTCTTCTTCGATGCACTTGCTTCTTTCATGGATGGGAAATGGGACGAAGTGGACCTGACCCGGGGCGAGAATCAGAGCGCGTCGGACCCGGCCGCAGTCCATCGATTGGAGAAACTCGGGAAAGGCTTCGAGTCGGCGAACTTGCCCTCGCTCTATGACGTCCTCGAAGATGCCAGGAGAGATTACGGCTTGACCGTGTGCGCCTGCTCCGCCTCGGTGAAGTTGCTCGACCTGGCACCGACCGAGGTGAAGAAGAAAATCGATGAGGTCGTGGGACTTCCCACCATGCTCCAGATAGCCTCGAAAGTCACTCACGTGCTGTATATATGAGCCGACCGCTCGGAACGGTCGCTCGAGCGCCCCGGAATCATTCGCGCCGGGTGGACTGAAACTTGCCTCACATGTTGACTGGCATGGAGTATTCCGATACCCTTTTGCAACTCTAACCCCTTGCGAGGAAACGACGATGCAGGCCGGACGCGCGGTCGAAGTCATTGATGTAAAAGGAACTAAGCGTACCATGACCCTCTCCCCCCTACGGGTGTTGGGCAAGGGGAGGGCCGCCCGTGCCGTCCTCGTCCGGATCGAAGGGTTCGATGAAGGAAAGGCCGAGTGCGTGGAGAAAATCTTCCGACCCGGCCTCCTGACCCGGTTCATCTACTGGTTTTTCTTCCAATCCCCTTTCCCCTATCGCTTGTCGGAGGATGCCATTCTCTCCTGCCTCCACCGGAGGAAAGTCGCCGCGAAATTGATGCAATTCCATGACATCGACCTCGCTGTTGCTGCTCCCTATTACGTTCGGTGGGACGAAGAGTCCGGGGCTTTCGTCCTGGGAGCCGAATTCATAGAGGGTGTCGGCTTGCAGGTGGTTCCGACCGACAGCCGTCGCGTGCGGAGGTTTTTCGCCAACTACATCGCGAGGCCGCTGAAACTCTTGATCGGACGGCCGTGTCCCAAGGTACCGGGGGTGCCGAGCGAGGCGAAACGCCTGGTGGCCGGGATGCGCCGCGCCGAGGGAGTCTTCCGGCGCTGCGGACTCGTGGGGTCGGGTTGGCAGGTGTCTCCCCTGGCGCTCGTCTCGACGGCGAACTTCATAAGGAAGAAGGACGGAGGATACGTCCTCGTGGACATAGAGTCGGGGATTCCCTCGATGCTGGTCCCTTATTATCTCTTTCGTTCCATCATCGAGGGAAGGTTCCCTTACTTCGACGACATCGATGAAAAGCGTTTGACCCGTTTCATGGAGGAGAGGCGGGAGGATCTTATCGCCAGGTTCGGCGAGGAAGGCGTGGCGGAACTCGAGCACGACACCGGCCGGCTCATCGAACACACGCGGCTCTGGAAGGAAGGCGAGATAGCGCTTTTCAGGAGGCACGTACGCCTCGCCTCGCCCAAGGTGAGGCGTGCGATAAAGCGAGCTAGGATCGACGAGTGGTATAGAGAAGGGATTCTCGACGACGCGGGCAAGGAGCGTTTCGAGCGATCCAAGCGGTTTTTCACTTCCGGTATCTACATCGCGGGAATCCTCCCCGGCAGGATAGGCAGACTTGTTCGCAAGTTGATCGGCAACCATGCTTTCAGGGAGGATTTCGGGCGGTTCTTCAGGGACGCGGAATTCAGGCGGAGTTCGATCCAATCCTACGTGCAAAGACACACCCGCGAGTGGACGGAGAGCGGAAGGGTCCCTGAGAACAGGGCTTTTCGATCCCTCGGCGGCAAGTTCATGATCCACCTGTTTCTCGGGCGCCTGACCCCCGGGGGGCTCCACAGGTTCATTTCCGACGGTGAGCGCAGGAAGAAAGTGGCGGCCACCGCCTTGTTCTTCGTGATATCGGAGAGGTTTCAGACCGAGTACGCGAAATACGTGATCTTCCGGAGGATCCGCGAATGGATCAACGACGGACGTCTCTCGCTCGAGGAAGCCAGGATGATGAAGGAGCGGGTCGAGGACGGGTCGATGCAGGAGTACGTGAGGGTGTTCGGCCTGCATTTCGCTCTCAAGTTCCTGGAGCCGGTGACGTCCGGGATCAAGATCGTGGGCGTAGGTTGGTTTCTCAAGATATTCGTCGCCAAGTATCCCGAGATGAATCCTCACGGAGAGATGACCCTTGGGTTGCTGAAGGCTTTCGCCCTCACTTTTCTCCACAATCCCATACCGGTGTTGATGATGATCAACACGTCGGTGTGGCGGACCCTGATAACTCTCTGGCGGATGTTGAGCATCAAGAGGAGACACATATCGTACAAGGTCGCCTTGATCGTGGGCGTCATCCCCGCGTTCGGATCGCTCGCCTATCCCATGCAGATGTACTGGCGTTGCAAGGAGCTCTCGATATTTCTCATCAAGGACATCCTGGCGGTCTTCTCGCACCGGATCCCGATATATGGAGGCAAGCATACGCTGGTCGAGATCGCGGTCGTACGCTTGGCGGATTTCCCCGCCGAGTTGATGGAGGTGCTCAAGAGAATGTTCGCCGCGCTGAAACGCTCGAAGAAGAAAGCCGCGGCCGGCGTGGAGCGACCGGCTACCGCAGCGGCGGACGGGACGCGCTCGGCGGCACCGGAATCGACTGCTTCGCAGGGGGCGGTCGCGCGGGCCGGTGCGGTGGCGGGCGCCCGGGAGGCCGGTGTCACTCGAGGTCCGCGTGAAGAAAGCGGGCGAAAAAAGAGGTTCGACCGCGTCGTCGATGAAATGGTAGCGAAGATCTGGGAAAGGTACCGGGAAGATTACCTGGGGATCGATTTTTGACGAATCTCCGGCTTGTTGCCTCCTGGGTGGTCATGCATGGATTTCTATTCCGACGTAGCTCCATATTACGATCTTCTCTTTCCTCTCGGTGAAGACAAGGTGTCGTTTTTCCGCGGGCTCTTCGAGCGACGCCGGCCGATACTGGATCTGGCTTGCGGATCAGGGCGGTTGGCGGCCCGTCTCGCGGCGGACGGTTTCTCCGTCGTGGGAATGGACAACGAGGCTGCTTTCTTCACCGCGCGAACTCCGGATGATCGGGGCCCGGGGCCCATGTTTGTCGCCGGCGACATGACATCACCGCCCTTCGCCCGGGGCGGCGTGTTCGGCGGAGTAATCTGTATCGGCAATTCGCTTCCACACCTGCGGGACATGAACGAAGTCGAGAATCTCATACGGGACTGCGCCGACATTCTCGCCCCAGGCGGCGAGATCGTTCTTCAGTTGATGGACTTCGCCGCGTTACGCGGCGAAGGAGAGATGATCCTGCCCGACCTGCACGCAAGAAGCGGTGGAACCGCGGTCACTCTCCGGAGGAGATACGTGGGCGGGGAGCGCGAAGCGTTCTTCCGTCCCCGGCTCGTGATCGGAGGACGGGAGAGGGAGTACTCGATCCGGATGTGCCCGATAGAGCACGAGGAGCTCTGTGCCTGCCTCCGGCGCGCCGGGTTCACGATCAGGGAGACTTTCTCCGATTTCAGACGCGGCGAGTGGCGCGGTCAAAGCGGCTCGTATATTGTGGTTGCAGCGAAAGTCGGTGGACCTTAACTTATTCGTTGGCGCTTGTGCGTCCCGGCCGGTTTCCGGCGGGCACCGTGAAGAGGCCGACCCCGGCGTGTCCCGGGCTTGCGGCGAGCTGAATTTCGGATTTCCGAGAAGGAGAAAAAGTGGATAAGTACACGAGAGCTTTCATAGTGGCGTCGTTGATATATCTACTCGCCGGCGGCGCCTTGGGGCTGCTGATCGGTACGACCGATACGTTCGCCTCGTTTTATTTCACGCACGTTCATTTCAATCTTCTGGGTTTCATGGCGATGATGATCTACGGCGTCGGGTACTTCATCCTGCCGCGTTTCAACGCCAAGGCCATCAAGTGGCCGGGCCTGATCCCCTGGCATTTCTACCTGGCGAACGTCGGCCTCATCGGCATGTGCATATTCAAGCAATTGAGTTACGATCATGATGCTTCCTACCTCATTAATGCATTCGCCTTCTTCGGTCTCGTCGAGTTCGTCTCGATAGCGATGTTCGTCCTGAATCTCATCGCTACTCTCGCCTCCGCGTCCGTGGTGCCCGCCGGGGCGTCTGCGCCCCGGGGCATGCCTTTAGGAGCCACGGATCCTTCGAGTCCAAGCGCTCCGCGGCCGCAGCGCGTCCAGCAGCAAGCAGGCCGCGGGGAAGCCTTTTCGATATCCGCTTCTACGAGAGTCGGCGAGATAATCACGCGTTACCCGGACGCGAGGGAGATCCTCGCGGACGCGGGGATCAAGGCTCTGGCCAACGAAGCTCATGCCGAGCAGGTGAAGAAGATGCCCGTGACCCTGGGGACGGCGTGCATGAAGCACGGCATCGATCTCGAGGCCGTCATCGAGAAACTGAAGTCCCGTATTGCGGGAGAGGTGCCGGCGGAGCCGGCCGCCCCGCGACGATCCGGGGACATAACGGCGGACATGACCATAGGTGATGTGCTCTCACGTTATCCGGACACGAAAGAAGTATTCCAGGAGTATTTCGGCAGTGGATGTTTCGACTGCCCGGGGCAAACGATGGAGAGTATCGCCCAGGGAGCGCTCATGCACAATGTCGACGCCGGAGAGCTCCTGGAGGCGCTCAATGCGAAGCTCTCGGGGTGAAAGGGCGCTCAGGCTGCGGTCGCTTTCAATATCTTTCTCAGCTTGCGCTTGTAGGTCCTGATTTTCTTCCTGAACAGGGTTACGCTGTCGTAATCCTTCTTGGAAAGCGCTTCGTTCTTCAGAGATTTGAGTTCTCTTATCTTTCTCTTTATGTCGGCCTTGCCCTCGGGAGCCGCCGCCTCCTTCTTCTTCGTCTCTATGCCGAGCTTCTCGCAGAGGATCGCGATCAGCTCGTCCTTCTTCATCGCCGATACTCCCTTGAGGTCGGGAAACTTCATCGCCTCTTCCCTGAGTTTCACGACGGTCATTTTTTCGAGTTCTTCCAGTGTCATTCTTGCACCTCCTTCATGTCGATCGTGGCTCGTGTTTCCGGGGAGCGCCGAGCGGCCCGTTCATATTGTAGAACAGGGCGGCCCCTCTTAGCAAGCCCTCGGGCCGAACGCCGTGGTGATGCGAGAAATGCCGCTGGTTTTGAGATTATTCTTCTGTTAGAATGTTTTACCTCGTAGGGGGATCGGGTTCCCGCGGAATCGCCCGTGCTCGTCCGCTGAAGCACGGCAGTCAGGCCGAAAGAAATGGCAACAGATCGAATGAAGAACTTATTCGACTACCGGGCGGCTTCGAGATCCGTTCATGCTTACATAATGGCCGCCCTGTTCCTGCTCCTCCTCGTCCACGTGCAAAGAGGCTGGGTTACGATCAAGGACGATGCTTTCATCACCTTCCGCTACGCCGAGCATCTAGCCGAGGGCAAGGGTATCGTCTGGAACCCCGGAGAAGGGCCGGTCGAGGGATACACGAACTTCCTCTTCATGGTCATCATGGCCGTTTTCGCCTTGTTCAAGGCCGATCTCGTCATCGCATCGAAGATCGTGAATCTGCTGTCGGCGATCGCAATCTTCTTCATGATCATCGAGATGATGAATCGCATCTACAAGGACCGACTGCTCTTGTATTTCGGGCTGTTTCTGTTCTCTTTCCCTTATTTCACCGCCGCCCACGTGGCCGCCGGCCTGGAAACGATGTTCTACGCTATGCTCGTGACGCTCGCCGTCCTTCTCCTCCTCCGGCAACTGGAGGCATACACGAGAAGGAGGAAGATCGTATTGACGGTGGTGATGTTGCTGCTCGGCTTGACGAGGCCCGAGGGCGTTCTCGTGGCCGGCGTGATAATGGCCCTGGAGTTCGCGCTGGTTCCGGAGGCGCGACGCAAGGACGGCATCAGGATCCTCCTGCTGTGCTATTTTCTGCCGGGCGTCGTCTACATGCTGGCAAGGCGCACGTACTTTCACTATTGGCTCCCCAACCCGTTCTACATCAAGAAATCCACCAAGACCTTCTCTCTCGTCGGTCTCATGGAGCTTCAGGAATTCATCAAGGTGACGAAGATCTTCATCGGCCTGGCCCTGGTTCCGTTCATGTTCGGCAAAGCCCGCAAGCAACTCCTTGTCCTGTCGGCCGTGTTTCTCCCGTCCCTGGCCGTCTACATGTTCTTCAGGCCCATGATGAACTATGCATTCAGGTATTATCAACCGTACTACGCATTGATGATTCCGGTCATGGCGGTTCCGCTGTACATGGCGTTGAACGTGTTGAGAAAATACATGCGCAAGGACGGATCCCCGGCCGGGAGGGCGCGCGTGGCCGAGGTCGGCGCTCTCGTCGTCGCCGTCTTGCTCCTGTGTCCATACATCAGGGGAAACTATTTCCAGTTCAAGTACTGGAGGCAGCAGGGGCCCAAGCTGCGCGACTGCCACATCTATATCGGCAAGCTCCTGGGCAGGTTCCCCGAGTACCGTAACAGATACATAGCGCTCGGGGACGCCGGGGCGATTTCATATTATTCGAAATGGAAGGTGCTCGACCTCGGCGGGTTGAACGACGTGTATCTGGCTCATCACGGGGAATCGATCGCCAGGGAGTTGGAAGTGTTCTCCACGCGTCTCGATCTCGATTACGTATTCGCGAAGGATCCGGCGGTGATCATGCTCGCCTCGAGCAATCCGATGACGGTCGATCATTACGCGTCCCGGATACTGGCGGAGGATCCCCGCTTGAAGAGGTACAAGAAGGTCCTGGCCGTCGAGTACTCTCCCATGATCTACGAGATTCTGTACTTCAAGAAAGGGGATCCGCAGCTCGCCAAGCTGCGGATCGCTCTCGAAGAGTCCGCCCTGGCCCGGGGAGGCCGCAAGCTGAGGGTCAAGGATTGACCCCCGGCGAAGCTTACTTCAGCCACTCGCCGATCCAGGACAGCACGGTTTTCCACCACAGCTCCGCGTTCAAGGGCTTCTGAACCCAGTGCCCCTCGTCGGGGAAGTAGAGCAGTTTCGCCGGGACTCCCTGTCTCTTCAAAGCCGTGAAGACCTGCAGGCCCTCGGCCAAGGGGACGCGGTAGTCCCTGCCGCCGTGGACGATCAGCATCGGCGTGTGGAAGTTCTCGGCATACGAATGCGGGGAGAATGTCTCGTAGGCCTTGGGATTCTCCCAGGGAGTTCCACCGAGATCCCACTCGGGGAACCAGAGTTCCTCGGTTGCGCCGTACATGCTCGTCAGGTTGTATACGCCGTCGTGGTTCACGAGGCACTTGAAGGGGACCTTGAAAGCCTCCATGTGCCCCTCGATCCAGTTTATCATGTACCCGCCGAAGGATGCACCCGCGGCCGCGATCCGGTCGGCGTCGATCATGTCGCCGTACTTCTCGAGCACGAACGCTTCGCCCTTGACTAGGTCCTCGAATACCTTGCCTCCCCAGTCGCGTGATATCTCGTCGGTGAATTCCTGGCCGTACCCGGTGCTCCCCCTCGGGTTGATCGCAACGACTACGTACCCGGGTGAAGCGAACATCTGGTAGTTCCAGCGCCAGTGAAAACTGTCGCTCCATGCACCCTGCGGGCCGCCGTGAATGAGGAAGATCATCGGGTATTTCCTGCCTGCCTCGAATCCCGGGGGTTTGAGTAGGTATCCATGAACCTCGGTTCCGCCGGCGCCGGCGAAGGTGAATTCCTCGAGCGGGTTCATCGCCAGGTCGGCCAGCTTCCCGCTGTTTACCCTTGAAACGTTGCGGAAGCTCTTGGCCCTGAGCGAGCGGTCGGCCGTGAAGACCTCGTAGGGCATCGCGGCGCTCTGCTTGAGGAATGCGCATCTTCTCGCTCGGGGCGAGATGCTGAGAGAGGAGATGTACATTCCGGAAGTGAGTTGCCTGGTTCGTTTGCTGTTTATGTCGACGAGGTAGACCGACACGTAGGCTTCGTCCTGGCACGTCACGTAGATCTTCTTGCCGTCCGGCGCCCAGGTGATGCCGCGCACGGATCGATCGAACTTGTCGGCCAGGTCGCGGCCTACGTCGAGAAACCTGTCGCGGCGGCGGTCATAGACCTTGAGCAGGTAACGATCGGATTCGAACCCCGGGCGGTCCATCGCCCGGTAGGCCAGGAACCTGCCGTCGGGGGAATAGACCGGGTAGTTGTCGTTCGCGGGGTTGGGCGTGAACCGTTTCCATCCGTCCGGGAACGTGGAGGATCCGCTCCCGGCGCTCGTCACTCGAGGAAAGGAAATGATGAATATGTCGTTGTTCGTGCTCGCAGCGGGCATGGGATCGGTATTGGCCACGACGGCTATTTCCTTCCCGTCCGGCGAGACTGCATAGTCGTGTCCGCTTCCCAGGGCCGTCGTGGGAACGTCGAAGCGGCCCGGCGTCAGATCCACGGGGTCGCCGCCGTGGATCGACGTCATGAAGACGTGCCTTCGCCTCTCCCCCACCCAGTGATCCCAGTGGCGGTAGAGCAGGTCCGTGATTATCCGCGCCTTCACCTTGTTTTTCTCCTGCTCGTCCAGGCGCGCCGCGTTGCATGAATCATCCGGACAATCGGGAAACACGCGGGAGGTGAAAAGGATGTGTTCGCCGTCGGGCATCCAGGCCGGGCCCGACGCGCCGGTGGACAGGTCGGTCACCTGCCGCGCCTCGCCTCCCGAGAGGGGAAGCAACCATATCTGCGGCTCTCCGGACCGCGAGGAGGTGAAGGCGATGAACCTTCCGTCGGGGGAGAAGCGCGGTTGGGAATCGCTCTCGGGGCTGTTCGTGAGTTGCCTTACCTCTCCACCTTCGATGGGAGCGAGATATATGTCGCTGTTTCCCTCGTTGGTTTCCTTGTCGTAGTACGTGACGACGAAGGCCACGTTCATCCCGTCGGGGGACACCTGGGGGTCCGATACTCTCCCCAGCGCGATGAAGTCGTCGAAAGTGATTGCGTGGGGGGCGGACAGGCCGGGCTGCGGAACCATGCCGGCCAAGAACGAGCCGAGGAGCAAAGTCCCCCGGAAGGCGAGTGACCTGAGAGAAATTGATACTTTACGAGTCATGACGATTCTCCTTTGGTATTCGATGGGTTCGGTCGCTGGGTAGTTCGGAGTTGTTCCAAGCATTATCACGCAGGTCGCGCCGCATATCAATCTACTTTTGCGGTATGCGGGCCTCGCCTGCATCTTTGCGCCGGCCAGGAATACCTTGCCCGATGTCCACCGCGGCATTACTATCAAGACGGTGCTCGAAAGAGGTGATCATGGCCAGAACGAGAACGGAAAAGGACACGCTCGGCGAAGTCAAGGTGCCGGCCGGGAGATACTACGGGGCTCAGACGCAGAGAGCCGTGGAGAATTTCCCCATAAGCGGGCTGCGCCTGCAGAAGGCGTTCATAAAGGCTCAGGCGGTGATAAAGAAGAGCGCCGCCAGGGCGAACATGGACGCCGGCGCGTTGGACGGAAAGATCGCGGCCGCCATAATCGAGGCGGCCGACGAGGTGCTCGCCGGACGTTTCGAAGACGAGTTCGTCGTCGACGTATACCAGGCGGGCGCCGGAACCTCCCAGAACATGAACATGAACGAGGTGATCGCAAACCGCGCCGAGGAGATTCTCGGGGGAAAGAAGGGGAAGTACAAGTACGTTCACCCCAATGACCACGTGAACATGGCGCAGTCGACCAACGATACGATTCACACGGCCGTACACGTGAGCGCGGCGATCGAGACCCGCGACGAACTTCTCCCGTCCCTCGACGTGCTGGCCGGAGAACTGCGTAAGAAAGCCAGGTCTTTCGACAAGATCGTGAAATGCGGCCGCACCCACCTGCAGGACGCGGTTCCGATAAGGATGGGGCAGGTCTTCGGGGCTTACGCCTCGATGCTGGAGCACGACCGCGCCAGGCTCGAGCGGTGCCTCGAGGGATTGAAGGAGCTACCGATCGGGGGGACGGCGGTGGGGACCGGTTTGAACACGCCCCCCGGCTACCGCGAGAAGATCCTGCGTTACATGAGCGAAGAGAGCGGGATGGACTTCAGGAGCGCGCACGACATGGTGGAGGCGATGCAGTCGTTCGATGCGGTGGTGGATTTTTCGGGTGCCCTGCGCGTTCTCGCCACGAGCCTGAAGAAGATAGCGGACGATTTCAGGCTGATGGGATCAGGTCCCAGGACCGGCTTGGGGGAACTCGAGCTTCCCGCCGTGCAGCCCGGTTCCTCGATCATGCCGGGCAAGGTGAATCCCGTCATGGCGGAGATGCTGGACATGGTCGCCTTCCAGGTGTTCGGGTGCGACACGACGATCGCGCAAGCGGCGCAGGCCGGCCAACTCGAGCTGAACGTCATGATGCCGGTGATCGGCTACAATCTTCTGCACGCGATCGCCATACTGTCTTCGAGCATGAGAGCGTTCGCGATGCGCTGCGTGAGGGGAGTCAAGGTCGATCGCGAGAAGTGTCGCCTTCACGCGGAGAGGAGCGCGACGCTCGCCACCGCCTTGAGCCCGGCGATCGGCTATCACAAGGCGGCGGAGCTGGCGCGTGAAGCGCTCGTCAAGAACATGCTTCTCCGCGATCTCGCCGCTGCGAAGAACATCATGTCGAAACGGGAGCTCGATGAACTACTCGACCTCTACAAGATGACCGAGGGTCTCTCGGGTGCTCCATCCACCGCAAAGGCGATGAGTCGTCGAGGCGGGGCGCGCGCCGGCGGAAAGGCGATGCGAAAGGCCAAGAAACGCCGATCCTGAGCCCGGCCCAAGGCGTCCGCTCCTCGGCTCCTCCCGTCCGCTCTCGTAACCTCTGATGCGCCAGCCGATTATATCTTTGAGGATCCATCTGTAATCTAATCTCCCCGATGATCACTAACCTTTGAAAAGCCGGGGTGAGTCTTCGACATCATTCTTCCGGCGGCCGAACAGAATAAACGCGAAAGCAATATCGAGGAGGAAACGGATGTTCCGGAAAAAAAGCAAAGATGCGCATGAAGATCGCGAAGCTCCCGGCGGGCGGAACGCCGCCGAAGAGAAAAGCGTGACGTGGACGGCGAAGGGTCGATGGAGCATGGCTCTCGTACCTGCGTTGATCGCGTTTTCGGTTCTCGCGCTCAGCCTGCTCGGGGGATGTACCAACGACGACCCGACTTTCACCGACATCGAGAAAAAGTTCGACGACGTACCCGGCTTCGATTTTACGTTGCCGTGTCCGGTTGCGGATTTCTTCCCGAATCTCCTTTTTGCAAGCAACGTACCCCGCGACGGCATCCCGTCGATAGATCACCCGACGTTTTCCGCCGTGTCGGAGGCGTCGTGGCTCACCGGCGATGACCGGGTTCTGGGAGTCGTCCTGGACGGACAGGCGTACGCGGCCCCGATCCGTATAATGGTCTGGCACGAAGCGCTGAACATTGCTTCGGCATCCGGCAAGAAGACAGTGACCTATTGTCCGCTCACCTTCTCGGGCATAAGCTTCGATCTCGAGGCGACGTTCCCGGGAATGAACCAGTCCGCGGGGGTCTCGGGGTTGCTGTACAACAGCAACTTGGTACTCTACGACCGCAGGACGGACAGCTTCTGGACCCAGATGAGCGGCAGCGCCTACGCGGGCTCGTCCGCGGGAGAATGCCTGGATATCATACCGACCCTGGATACGACCCTGCGGTTCTGGAAGACGCTTCACCCCGACACGAAGGTTCTCGACAGGCCGGGCAAACCTTCGTCCTGGGGCAAGTATAGTATCAATCCATACGGCACCTATTGGTCGATAGACGACGTCATCTACCCCGTTCCACGCCCGCTGGACGGTCGGTTGCCGCCCAAGGCATGGGTCCTCGGCGTGCTCGCCGACACGGGAGCGAAGGCTTACCCCATTTTCGATGCACCCGTCGTGAACGACTCGCTCCCCGGCGTTCCCTTCGTAGTGTTCAACAAGCGCTCGGAGAAGACGCTCGTGGCCTACAAGGCGTGGGTGGTGGATGGTGAGAGGCTCGTTTTCAGTTTCAAGGAAAGAATCGGCGAAATGCCCACCTACACGGACGACCGAACGGGATCCACCTGGAATTTCAAAGGGGAGTGCATAGCCGGTCCCCTCGCGGGAAGCGTGCTGGAGCGGATGCCTTCCTACCTTGCTTTCTACTTCGCATGGTGGAGTTATTTCCCGGATACGGAAGTCTATGTCCAGTAAATTGAAAGTCGATCCGCGCATGATGATCGTGGTCCTGGCGTCGTTCTTGTTCGCCTCGCCGGCGCGCGACGCGGCCGCCGGTGCATGGATCATCGAACGGGGGCGGTTGGAAACGAAACTTCTGTTCTTCTTGCACTCGACGGACGAGGAATTCATCCTGACTCCCAGAATCGTCGGGGCGCAGACCTTCGAGAGCGGGACCCGGTTGCCGTACTCCTTCGGCGGCGAGAGCATATCACGTGCTTACATTCTCGCCTTCCGCTACGGGCTGCTCGAGAGTCTCGAGTTGGGAACCAGCTTTTCCTACTACGACCTGAGCTTCAACGACGACGGCGGCGACAGGCGGAACACCGGCCCCGGGGACCTGTTCATGCATGCTTCTTACCAGGTCGCGCGCGATCCCTTCGCCCTTCTCGTTCGCGGGGGCGTGAAGGCGCCCACCGGCGAGTTCGACATCGATCCCGAGCGGGTTCCCTTGAGCGAGAATCAATGGGATCTGGAAGGATCGGCGGCGCTCGGGAAATCCTTTTATCCCCTCCCCGTCTACGTGGGAGTCGAAGGCGGTTACCGCTACCGTTTCGAAAACACGCGGACCAGGGTCAAGCCCGGCAACGAGTTCTTCTTTTCCGCCGAGGTCGGCGGGTCGCCCATCGACTTCATCGCCGTCAAGGTGCTCTTGGAGGGGCTCTTCGCTGCCGAAAGGGTGAGCAGGGAATTCGGCATACCGGTGAGAAACGCCGAAGGGAGACAGCTCGTGAGCCTGTCTCCCTATCTCACGTTGAAGCCTTCCGCCGGCGTTTTCCTCGAAGCGGGCGCCAAGTTCCTCCTCGCCGGCAAGGACTACCCGGCCGGAATTCAATTCATCACCGCCCTGGGGTGGAGCACGAGTTTCGGCAGATGACGATCGGTCTATTCCGCGGGCGCGGCGGTGCTTCGAAAGCCGGCGCTCGTCAGGTTCGGCGTCTATTGCGCAGGCGTGGCTGGCGGAGTGTAGACCCGCTGGCCGAGCTCGGTATCCACCATGAAAAGACCGCTCTTCGAATCGCCCACGAGACGCAGCTTCTTTATTATTGCGAGCGCGGCGGCCTCCTCCTCGACCTGCTCGTTTATGAACCACTGGAGAAATACCTTGGCCGCCTGGTCGTTCTCGGCTTGCGCCAGGGCCATGAGATCATTGAAGCGCGATGAGATCACCTTTTCGTGTTCGTACGCCGCCTCGAAGGCGTCAAGCGGGGATTTCCATTCCTTCTGGGGTTCCTCGACGGCGAGCAGGTGGGGCCTGCCGTCGCGCTCGTTGATGTAGTCGTAGATCTTTATCGCGTGAAAGAGTTCCTCCTGCGCCTGGACGCGCATCCAGTTGGCGGCGCCGACCAGGTCGATCGATTCGAAATACGCCGACATGGCGAGATACAGATAAGAGGAAAGGAGCTCCCAGTTTATCTGTTCGTTGAGCGCCGTCTCCATTTTTTCGGAAATCATGCGAGCCTCCTTTTTATGGCGTCGGGTTTCTTGAAACGTCATTCGCCGCCGGTCATCCGCGCGGGGCTTGCTTCGAGCTTGTCGGTGCGGATCACGTTTCCTTCCTTGTCGATCATCCCGAATGATAGCACGCCGGTGGGGCATATGTGAAGGCAAGCCGAACAGCGGACGCATTCCGGATCGGACATGGGCAAGCCCTTGTTGGCGAAGCTCATCACGTCGATGCCCTGGTGGCAGATGCCTGTGCACAAATTGCACGATATGCACTTCTTCTTGTCCGCCAGTATGCGGAAACGCCCGAAACGGGCGTAGATGTGCATGAGGGCGGCGAGCGGGCAGAGAAAACGGCACCATACCCGGCCGCTGAGCCAGAAGTATGCTCCGTAGCCGACTACGCCGGCGAGAAAGACGTCCACGCCCCACTTGTAGTCGTGAAGCAACGTGTGATCGAAGAATTCATTGAGCCGCGTGTCCTGCGGCCGCAGCCACCCGGCGATGCGGACGAAGAGGAGAATCACCGCGAGGGCCAGGATCCCTTGACCGATCAGGTTGAGGCGGTTCCACAGCGGACCGTGCGGCATCTTGTGGCGCTGGCCGTCGCCCAAGGTTTCGGCGAGCGCCCCACACGAGCATATCCACCCGCAGTAGGCGCCTTTGCCCCAGTAATAGATGATAAGGGGGATGAATACCAGGGTCTGGAAGACGGCTATCACGAGCCACCAGGGCAACGGATGCGAAGTGAATACATTGTAGACGTTGAGCGGCCAGGCAAGGATGAGACCGTAGGCTCTCCAGAACTCGTAGCCGTGCCCGTAATCGACCGGCGGAAAGAGAGCGTTCGTCAGCCAGGCGGGCAGAAGCCCGTTGTGCCCGAGAAGCGGCAGGATTATCTCAGGCAGCAGGAAGAGCGGAAGGACCTGGATCGACATCAAAGTGATCGTCTGCGCCGTGATGTAAGGAGTCTTTCTCCGCCTGATCCTTCTTATTCCGAAGAGCACGACGATGAGCGAATAGGCGAGCGTGTACCAGAAGGCGGGCCCCGAGGCCGAGATCACGAGCGTGCCGACGAGCGTCCTGGGATCTGCTGCGGCCGCGGCGAACGTCTGCATCAACGAAAAGGGAAACAGCCCGTGCGCCGCCGACCAGCTGCTCAAGGCGCCGCCCGATTTCCAGTTGTACAGGGCCAGGCAGAACAGGAAGAAAGCGGCGAAGGATGCGATCTTGCCCTTGGTCCATTCACCCGATATGCGTATTCCCGAGCGCCTGAAGAAGTCGAGCGGCGGTTCGCGGCCGATGAGCGTGAAGACCACGTCGTTGGGAATGGTTCTCGTTTCACCGTCGGCGGTTTCCACTATCACTTCATCTTTGCGAATCTCCTTGACCCGGGATCCCAGGAGGATGTCGATGCTCCCGGGTTTTTCGGCGGGTCGCATGTAGGTCGCCTCTGCATCTTCGCGCGCGGCTCTCGGGCCGTCATGCGCCATGGAGAGGACTTTTTCAATGTTCTCGGGCTTCGGTCGCGAGAATTCCTTCTTGCGGTAACTCAACGTGACGTCGGCCCCGCACTGCGCCAGCGCGGCCGCTGTTTCGAGCGCGCTGTCTCCGCCGCCGACTACGAGCACATTCATGCCGGTGTAGTCCCGTGGATCGTAGAGGCGGTTGTACACCTTGTCCGTGTCCTCGCCCGGCACCCCCAGCGTCCGGTAGTTGCCGCTCCTGCCGATGGCCACGATCACGCGCCTCGCCGCCATGGGTTCTCCGCCGTCGAGCTCGACCTCGAGAACGCCGGATCGACGCCTTATGGCTTTCGCCGTGGCCGTGACGGGCTCGATCCCGGCCCGCGAGGCCTGAGCGGTGAGTTCCTCGAGCAGATCCTCCTTCACGTCGGCCGTGAGCTCGAGGTCGCCCGCGGGTTTCATGTCCTTGGGGTACGTGTAAATAGGTTTGCCTCTTGGAAAGTTGGCGATAGTGGAGAAAGGCTCGTTGGCCTCGATTACCTCGAATCGGAGCCCCGCCTTCTTGGCCTCCAGCGCGGCCGCCACGCCCGATATTCCGGCTCCTATGATGACGAGGTCGAGGACGCCGTCCGATTCGGGCTCGTCTCGAGCGCTCTTGTCGGCGGCGTGAAAGGAAGGATCGTCCAGGATCGCCCGGACCGCCTTGGCCCCTGTGTCGGCGGAGAACTTGAGGAGGGGCACGCCCCGCAAGTCACCGGTGACGTAGACTCCCGGGATGTTTGTGCTTCCATCTTCTTTTGTTATGGGGAGTTTTTCGACCTTCCCCGCCGGCCAGCGGAGGTGGAGCCAGTTTGCGTATCGTTTCAGGAAAAATGACCTCATATTGGACTTTTATGATCCTATATCGATAGTTATATTATCGATATGATCGTATCACCTTAATATAACCGGTTCGGCCTGGAAAGCGAAAATCGTTCCTGCAATGGAATCTCTCCCATCGCCCGCTGCTTCAAGGAGGATCTTGATGCTACGCAAATCAAATTTCCGGCCAAGTCGTATCGTGGCCGCCAAGCGCGGGGTATCGATTCTTGTTCTTTTGCTTGGGCTCGTCGTGTTCACGTTTGGTTGTAACAAGAACGGCGCGGATCCGTCCTCGCCGGGCGGAGGCGATGAGCAGATCGATCCCACGCTGCCCGACGGTTTCGTTGTCGTGGACCGCCCTCCGAATCCGCCGACCAGCTTCACCATGCCTTGCCCGCTCGGCGAGATACCATCCCCGCCTGACAATCCGTATTTCGTGAGCGACGGTTTCCCCGAGGGGATTCCGGCCGTGGACGAGCCCAAGTTCGTAAGCGTGGATAAAGCCGCGCCGACGATGGACGCGAACGAGAGGATCATAGCCGTAGAACACGGGGGGCTCGTCAAGGGAATCCCCGTTCGGATATTGATTCACCACGAACTGGTCAATCTCTGCTGGAACGACGCCGGCGGCGAACACTATTCGTTCCTCACGTACTGTCCGCTGGTGGACGGGGCGATGCATTTCACTCACGACTTCCCTTGCTTCGATCCTGCGGCCAAGAAGGGAAAGAGCTTCGGAGTCTCGGGCTTTCTCTACAACGGCAACCTCGTCATGTACGCGCGCAACACTGACGATCCGCAGACCGGGACGCCGCCGTTGTTGTATTCCCAGTTGTACGGCGGGGGCGTCGAGGGGACCTGCACAGAGGTTGAACCGGTTATGTTCGACATGACGTTCACGATGTTCCAGACGTTGTTCCCAGGCGCTTTGGTGATGAGCGACGACACCGGTTTCATGCCGGACGGCGGGTACGACTACTATGATCATCCCTACACGGATTACTGGCGGAGCAACGACATTTTCTTCCCGGTTTCGCACGAGGACGGGAGGCTGATGCGCAAGGTCCCGGTCTATGGAGTGATCACGCCCACCGGCGCCAAGGCCTATTATACGATCGGCACCATGTACGTTCGAAACGACGACATCGGCGGGACGAAGGTCGTCGTGTGGAACGATCCCGCCTTCGGGTCGACGGCCGCGTTCGAGCCCGTAGCGGCGGGGCGGCACCTGACGTTCTCTTTCGCCGGCAGGGAGAAACACGGGCTTCCGATCTTCAAGGACGAGGAGACCGGGTCTCTGTGGACTTTCGACGGGATAGCCGTGGGCGGTCCGCTCGAGGGGGAAAGGCTCCCCCACCTCACCGCGCTCCGCGTATTCTGGTTCGCCTGGGCGGCCTTCTACCCGGATACGGAGCTCTACGTGCCCTGACAAGCCGACAAGCTCGACCGTGCGCCCCCTTGTGCTGACTGCGCAGCTCTACGTGCCCTGACAAGCCGCCCCCTCCAAGTATCCCTTTCCAGATCCACACACTTGGTCTATAATGACGTTCTTCCCCACCGCATGACAGATCTACTCGTGATAGCGCCCGGGGTATTGCAGGCCAATGACATGCTCCGGGACAGCAAAGGAGGCATAATGCGTTTTGACTCTGTGAAGGGCGGTTCTTTTTTCCGGTCGGGCAATCTTGGCGCCTTCATCCTGCTTCTTGCGTTCGCTGCGACCGCTTGCATGTTCGCTCCCCGCGCCGCGGCGGACGAGGGCATGTGGCTTCCCCACGAGCTCGATGCCGACCTCGTCGGTGCATGGCAAGGCAGGGGGTTGGAACTGGATCTCAAGGATATATACGATCCGAAGGGTAAGGCCTTGTGCAACGCCATCGTCAACATCGGCGGGGGCACGGGGTCGTTCGTCTCGTTCGACGGGCTCATCATCACCAACCATCACGTGGCCTTCGGGGCGCTCCAGAGGAGCAGCAGCTTGAAGAGCAACTACATAGAGGAAGGTTTCCTCGCGAGGAGCGCGGACGAGGAGATACCGGCCCTCGGATACGAAGTGCTCGTGCAACTCAGCGTGAAGGACGTGACGAAAAAAGTGCTCGGCGCGGTCAAGGACGGGATGAGCGACCTGGAGAGATACAAGGCCATAGAGAAGCGGATGAAGAAGATAATCAAGAAAGCGGAAAAGGGCAAGGACGTGGAGTGCAGGGTGAAGAGCTTCTACGGCGGGCTGCAATATTATCTCTACACCTATTTCAAGATCAAGGACATCCGCATCGTCTACGCACCGCCCCGCTCCATAGGCGAATACGGCGGCGACATCGACAACTGGATGTGGCCCAGGCACGACGGCGACTTCTCTTTCCTGCGCGCCTACGTGTCGCCCAAGGGCAAGAGCGCGGAGTATTCGAAGGAGAACGTTCCGTATCATCCGAAGCGTTACCTCACGATCTCCAGCCGCCCGCTCAAGGAAAACGACTTCACGATGGTGATCGGCTACCCCGGCAGGACCAGCAGGTATCGCACTTCTTACGCCATCGATTTCATGGTGAACGAGTATTATCCAAAGGCAATAAAACGCTACGAGGACGTCATAGGCATTCTCGAGGGCGAGTCGTCGAAGAATCCGGAGGCGGCGATAAAGCTCGCTTCGATGGTGAAGGGCCTGAACAACGGCTACAAGAACAACCAGGGCATGCTCGAGGGGTTGGTGAAGACAAACCTGCTGGAGAAGAAGCGCCGCGAGGAAGCGGCGCTCGAGAGATTTCTCGATTCGAATCCTGACCTCAAGGCGAAGTATGGGACCGTGCTCGCCGATATCAAGGCCAAGTACGATGATTACATCGGCTTCTGGGAGGAATACTCCACTATCGGCTGGATGACGTACGCGA
Source organism: uncultured bacterium (assembly GCA_964464035.1). Taxonomy (GTDB): domain Bacteria; phylum Krumholzibacteriota; class Krumholzibacteriia; order WVZY01; family WVZY01; genus CAYXEN01. The sequence goes on from CAYXEN010000016.1 coordinate 21,279, forward strand.
GCTCGGCGCTGAGATCCGCCTATACGATCTACAAGTGGAGCCTGGAGCACGAGAAGAAGGATATCGACCGGCAGCCGGGGTACATGGACAGGGACGAGCCCGAGACACGCAAGGGCCTCGAGCTCGCCGACCTCCGTTACTACGAGTCGGCCGACAAGAAGGTGCTCAAGTACTTCATGATGCACGCTATGCAGCTCCCCGAGGGGCAGCGCCCGAAAGCGGTGATGAAGATATGCGGTTCAAGGAAGGGCAAGGAGGCGGAGAAGGCGATCGACGCTTTCATCGACGAACTCTACGCGGGCACCAAAGTCACCGACAAGGAAGCCCGGATGAAGATGTTCGGGATGAAAAAGAAGAAACTGCTCGCCCTGGGCGATCCTTTCATTCGTTTCGCCGCCGAGCTCGAGAAGGAGCGCGCGGTGCTCCGCGAAAGGAGCGAAGCCTTTCAGGGGGCCCTCCAGAAACTTCGGCCTCTCCTGATGCAGCTCTGGATGAAATACAAGGGAGGCCTCCTCTATCCCGACGCGAACGGCACCATGCGGATGGGCGTCGGCGAGATCAAGGGTTATTCGCCTCGTGACGCGGTTCACTACGATTACATAACGACCCTCACCGGGGTGGTCGAAAAGCATACCGGCAAGGAACCGTTCAACTGTCCCAAGAAGCTCATCGACATTTACAACAAGAAGTCTTTCGGACGGTATCTCGATCCGGGGCTCGACGACGTGCCGGTCAATTTTCTCTCGACCAACGACGTGACCGGCGGCAACTCGGGCAGCCCGATAATGAACGGCAAGGGAGAGCTGATAGGCCTCGTGTTCGACGGCAACTACGAGAGCATATCCGCCGACTACCAGTTCATCCCGCGCTTGACGCGTACCATAAACGTCGATTCGCGCTATGTGCTCTTCATCCTCGACAAGTTCGCGGGAGCGGAGGCGCTGCTTCGCGAGTTGAAGATAAAGTAGGCGGGAAATGAACGAGGGTGCCGATCCGGCACCCTCGTTCGCTGATCGATCAATGCTGTAAACCCGCTTGCCGATCACCATGCAGGCGCGCCGATGACGTTCCCCGCGTAATGACATTTCTTGGCGCAGTCACTGCTCCTATCCCCGGTTCCGCTTCCCGCGTTGAGAGTCTGCCAGTTGTGCGAGTACCAAGCAATGGCTTCACCGTGTTTGTACGCCACCGGCCTGACTTCCTGCGTTACGGGGTCCAGGAACACGTCGTGTGCACTGGAGCTGCCCGTAGTGGCCAACTCGAAATCACGGCCCATGCCGAAAGTGTGGCATCCTATGCATGCCACCTTGGTTCCGTTGGCATCCATGTGCAATGCGACGACGCCGCTCTTGTGAACATAGCTTCCATGGCAATCGGTACATTGCACATCGCCTCCCGTTGACCAGTTGTAGGGGAGCCCGGGAAGCGAGTGAACGTCGCCGACCAACCCTCCGTGGCAATCCGCGCAGGTCTTGCCGGCATGGACTGTGTTGTTGTCTCCGGTTGCATACGACGGATCACCCGAGATTATCAGAGTGTACGTCTGCGGGTGGCGCTTGACGTTGGCGGCTCGCACGCTGTCGACCGCTCCCTGGCTGTTCTCGTAGTACGCCATGGCGGTCGGTTTGTAATACCCTGTGTGGCAGGCCTCGCATACACCCTCGACGTCGTTGCTGAAATAATCCGCCTTGCGGAACTCGTGGGATTCGACGTTCGTCGTCCAGTCCATTTCGAACTCGCACATGGCGTTCGTGTAGCCGGGGACGTTCGGGTAATTCTGCTGGAGCTCGTCCCAGTAATCCAGAGGAGAACCGTTTTGATCCAGCCGGGTTATGGTCGACTTGAAGTGACATGTGGCGCATGATGCATGGCAACGGTTGCAATTGCCGGGCTCGTAGTTTTCTCCGACCATATGGCCGCCGATGTTCTCGACTGTCGCGCTCCTAAGCTTGTAGATCGTGTAATGCGCGCTGGTCAAGTAGTCCTTGTGATCCGAGTGGCAGGTGACGCAACTTACGGAGGCGGCCGTGTAGTAGTTCCTGGTCCTGGGAACTTCGTTGGGTGAGATCGATTCTACTGCTTGTTTCCGACCGAAACGAGCCCAACCGCCATAGGTCTTGAAAACGATTCCATGAGCACCTCCGGAAGCGTCGATATCAGTGTGACAGCTTACGCACTTCTGCTGACCGTGGACGGTTTGGGTGAACTTGGCTTCGTCCACGTAGAGCGGGATGATCTCGGACACTCCTTGGTCATTGACGATAGTCTTGGCCAGGTCGGCTTTGCCATGACAACTGGAGTTCAAACACGTCGCATTCGATACTTCGCCCGCGGGCCCCGCAGGTCCCTGGGGCCCGGTTTTCCCCTCGCATCCGAACAGCACGAAGAGCGCGCACAGCAACAGTGCAAGAGCCGTTGCTGCGAGCATGAAAGGTTCTCTGGTGTTTCTCATGAACTCCTCCTCCTCTCTCCCTGACAAGTGGAACTCAAATCCCCCGGTTGTCGACCCGCGGCTATAAATCTTCGGTGCCGGGTCGCAACCCACCTCGTTAACTATGCGCAAGATTAGTATATCATTCTGTTTCAAGCAAGCATATATTAAATAAGATTAGTGATAATTAATTATCTTCAACTAATGTATATATCAGACCCATTTAATCTGTTTTTCGACCTGCTGCAACATAAGCGATGAGGGCTTAAGCGTGGCATCCATGAATCCCCGGGCAATTGCTGGACACGCAACAGGTTGGGGCTTATAATGTTTCCGATGGGCGGTTTCTTTGTAATCATGGACAATTCATCCGGCAAAACGAAAACAGGAAGGAGGGGATCGAGATGGCATACAGGTTCTGGCGGCGGATGAAGGTCGCTCCGGGGATCACGCTCAACCTGAGCAAGGGCGGTCCTTCCGTGTCATTCGGCCCGAGGGGGGCGAAGTTCACCGTGGGCGCCCGCGGGGCCCGCGCCACAGCCGGAATTCCGGGCACGGGGCTTTTCTATACAAAGCAGATGAGACCCCATTCCGGGCGCCGGCGGTCGGGGTGGGGGGCATCCCGCGATCGCTCGCATGGCAGCGGATACGGCCCGCCGCCCGTGCCTCCCGAGCGGAGACTCACGCTGTCCTTCTTCCAAAAACTCTTCACTCCCGAGTACGAGAAGAACTTCGTCGACGGGTGCCGCGAGTGGGTGCTGGGTGAAAAGGACAAGGCCCTCGATTTTCTCGCCCGGTCGCTGGACGTAGCGGATGCCGCCTATCTGGCCGGTCTCATCGAGATCAAGAAGAACGAGCTCGACAAGGCGCTGGAATACTTGAGCCGCGTCGAGAAAAACATCGCCGGACTCGGCGATTATTTCGACAAGTACGGTGTCGCGCCCGAGATCTACGTGCACATAACAGACGAGATCGGGACCTACATCGACGCCGACAAGCGAGGACTTCTCCTCTTGCTCGTGGAACTCTACCAGGAGATGGGCAAGCTCGAGGAAGCCCGCAAGCGTAGCGAGAAGCTCCTGCGGATGCTGCCCGACGACGGAGCCGTGAAGCTCTCCCATGCGGAGATCCTGCTCGCGATCGCGCCCGACGACGTGGCGAACTTGAAGGAGATTCTCGAGCTCACCGAGGGCGTGGAAAACGATTCCCCCGTGCACACGGCGCTTCTCTATTATAGAGCGAAGGCTCTTCGCGATCTCAAGCTCTCGAGTGCCGCGAAGGATCTTCTCACCCGCCTGGTGCGGAGGAAAAAGGACCGTCCCAAGGAGCTCATGTGCGCTCTATATTATGAACGAGCAGCGGTCTACGAGGAACTCGGGCAGAAGAAAAGGGCGCGCTCGGATTTGGAGCGCGTGTTCGCCATCGATCCAGAGTACGGGGACGTGGGCGAGAGGTTGGGGATCGGGGG
>CAYXEN010000016.1:25277-40085 GCA_964464035.1 uncultured bacterium
TCGACCGGAAGGTCTTTCAGGAATCCCCTTTGCCACTCGTACTGCGGATTCTCCTCCAGGAACTTGTCGGCGTCGAAACCGATGTCGCAGGAACCGCCCCATTTCGCCCAAAGCTGCCAGTTGCGGGCCATCTTCGAATCGACGACTTTGCCGTCGATGGCTCCTCCCGGGACGAAAGCTCCCTTGCTCCCGGGAACGCTCCCGTCATCGAGCTCCCAATGCCCGCAGATCGTCCTCGTGCTCGGAGATATTCTCTTCAGATATACGTCATAGTGGTCGGCGAGCATCTTCTTGGCAGCTTCTACGTCTATATCGCCGTAGCGTTCGTCGAGCAGTTGCTTCCATCGAACGCGCCTCGCGACGCGCGAGTTTCTTATGTCGTCATAGGTGGAGTTGGTCTCGTCCCTGAGAATCTCTATGTTGTCCGTTACGTTGGACCCGGTGAAATAGCCGTTAGTCTTCTTCTCGAGGCTGTGATGCTTGAGCCCCAAGGCGAGCCTTGCGATCTCGCCGGTGTTTATGTCTCCCAGGAGCCAGGAGTTGGCATACGCTCCGTTGTTGTCGTCGATCATCATCTCCGCCCACTCGTCTATGCCGTTTGCGTACTGCATCGCTCTCCTCGCCCGATCGAAGACGGGCGTCCCCTTGGGGTCGAAACCCTCGAAGCCGCCGATAGTGGTCTCGGTGCCGATCAGTCCGGCGCCGGTTATGAAGAAGTCCGTGGCGCTGTAGATGCACGGCCCCCATGACTGCATGAGGATCCGGTGACCCTTGTCGGGGACTATGTCGACTATTATGTTGCAGAATCTCAGGAGCGCATAGCCGGCCCACGAGTTGTGAGCCATTACTATGCCCTTGTCGGCAGTCGCGTCGCCGGTCGCTATGAAAGCGCTGCAGCCGCCGCCTTCTTCTTTCGATTCTCTTTCTTTCTCCTTGGGCCACCAGTACCATGCGACGTCTATGAAACCGTTCATGAAGAGCATCTCGTCGTAGGTGATCTTTTTCCCGGCCTTTTCGAGGCCCTTGACCATCCCCTTCATCTCTTCCTCGTATTCCCTGCTCACCTTGTTCTTGAAAAGCTTCTTGGCCTCCTTGACAAAGAACTCGAGATCCTTGGCGGTCCTGAACTTCTGCATGTAAGCGAGAGTCTTCAAGAAGTCGTCGATTTCGGGGGCGGTGAGATATCCCCGCTGGAATCCTCTTTCGAAAGGTGCGCCCTCGATGTGAAGAATGATCCAGCCGTTCTCGTCATGGCGGTATGCCTTGGCCAGCCAGGCTTTTTCCTTATTAGTTAGATCTTGGGCACTGAGTAGAGACGAGATTGCGATCAAGAAAAGGACAACCGGCAAGATTACGAAACTCTTTTTCATGGCTCATTCCTTTCTGGGGTTTGCATAATAATATGAGGTTACCAAGAATTCTATGCTCGTGCAACCCGGTGCTTCACTGGAGTGAATAGCAGATCGGGAGGAGCATCTTGCGCCGGCCATGCAATGCGAAACACCGTGCTCGCTTAAGCACGGGGTATTCACATACTATCTCTTGAGGAGCGTGCATGGCGGAGCCGATGAGGACAGCGACGGCAGGAACACACCGGGAGAGCTGTATGGTTATGTGGAGCCGAATGTCAAGAGCTTCGCATCCGGGCCGGACAGGGCAAAAACAACGAGTATCATTACGAACAACACGGAGATAGCTCTGGTAGAGTACTAACCTCAGTTCGTCTGAACCCTGACGAGAGACCAGGCCGGGCGCCGGCTTGCCGATTCAAGGCTGGATGATCATTCGCGATAGAGAGATTTTATCTGCCCCCACGTGCTGTGATCCGCGGGAACGCTCTGGCAATTGTCGACCCCGACGTTGTAGAAAGAAACGGTCGAAGTCCCGACATGGCCACTCCCTGAGTACATCTGAACGATCAAGTATGCATTGGTCAAATCCTCCGGCGGATGGTTGCCGCCGTAGAGATTCCAGTTGCAAACCCCGTAGGGTAGCCCGCCGTCAAAGGGGCCGCCGTTTATGGAGAGATATGCCATTCCTCCCGTGCCTCCTATATTCGGTTTGAGCTTGAGATCGAACCAGAACGGCGGGTTCGCACTGTGTTCCGATCCGATGCCGCCGGCGAAGTCGCCCGCGTAGTCGCCGGCGTACGCCACCGCGCCGCCGGAGCCGAGGAAGTGCAGCATGAACACCGCATTGTTGAACATGCAGGGAATGCATGGATAGCTGAAGGCGAGATCCTTCTCGTATTGAGTGATGAGCCCGAACTCAATCCAGACGGTGTTCTGACCCGTGAAGTTCGCCTCCTCGATCCTGCCGCATACGTGAACCTCGGCGATGTTCTGTGCATCCAGGGAAACACTGCTTAGCATGTAGTCGTACTGGTCAGGTCCCGTCACACTAAGTGTTCCGGTGAACGGGCCTTGAGCTGCGGCCGCCGAAGCCGCAGCAGAATAACAATGAATACGATTGCTTGATGTTTCATCGGTCGTTGCACCTCCGATCATTACTATGGCAACTAATTGAGAAGCCGGCGCCCGCCTGATTCTCATCGAAAGAGACGCATCCCAGGCGGAAGGCCCTGCCGGAAGGAAGGAGATGCCGCTGCTCGGACGAGCATTCCATCGAAGCGTGTCTTCCCTGTCGCCGTCCGCTTTCGAACTCTTATGGAATACCGGATTCCCGGCTGAACACGTTGGACGTTGTCCTCGCAGGCAGTGTCCCGCCTTCGTGGTTCGCCGGGTCATGATGGTCACTTGCTTGTCCGGAGCACCGGCCGGGAGCCGACAAAGGGCGAGGAGAGTTCCCGGGATGCGAGACGGACATTTCAAGCCGGGCCATCATCAATGCGATGCTTGGGGGAAGCTTGGTTCCTTACGAGCGCGGATGACGAGCAGGTTCCCCCTGGAATGGCGATTCTTGTTTTGTGCGTTTGATTATACCATACATGGGGATGAAAGTCCAGATCGGAAGCTTCTTGAGAGTGATGGCTCGCCTGCGAAATTCTTGATATTCATCAATACACTGTAATATGTGCCGCACGGCGCGGGCGATTTTCAATCGTCAACGGAATGCTTAACAATACCGGGATGCTGCCGACGAAATCTCGATAAGAGTTGCTGAATGGCTGCAGGGGTTTCCAAAGCTTTGGAAGTCTTCCTGCAGAATCCGCTGCCATGAAAACGCTTTTTCAACTCTCATTCTTCACCAGGACATCGATCGCCAAAAGATAACTCCTGTAACCGAATCCCGTTATCTGCCCGATACAAACTCCGGCTACGACGGACCGGGCACGGAATTCTTCACGCCCGTGGATGTTGCTGAGATGCACCTCGACCACGGGAATCCCCGCCGCCTTGACGGCGTCCCGAATAGCTATACTATAATGAGTGAAAGCCCCCGGATTGATCACGATCGCGTCGAAACGCTCTTGCTTCTCGCCGAATCCCGCTTTCTGCACGGCATCGATGATGTCACCCTCGTGGTTGGTCTGAAGGAATGACACCTCTACCCCTCTTTGCTTTGCATGATTTTCGATCAACCGGTTTATGTCCTCGAGTGTCTTGGTCCCGTATACATCCGGTTCCCTGGAGCCTATGAGGTTCAAATTGGGCCCGTTTATGATAAGGATCTTCATTTCCTTCCTCTCGATATGGCTGAGCTTATCTCGTCGGCCGTGACGTCATCGACGATCTTGACCCCGCCCATTCCCACGGGCAGGACGAAATGAATACGTCCCAGCTTGCGCTTCTTGTCGAGGCGGAGACCGCCGAAGAACGCTTCTTCGTCGATACGGGGAAACAGAACGGGAAGCCCGCATCTATCCAGTAGCGCGATGGTTCTCTCGAGCAGATCTCTTTCCACCATCCCCCTGGCGGCCGATATCTCGAGGGCGGCTATCAGGCCGAGAGCCACAGCCTGCCCGTGATTCATCTCGTACCCGCTTGCAGCTTCGAGAGCATGGCCCACGGTATGCCCCAGATTGAGTATGCGCCTCTTGTCTTTCTCAAAGGGGTCCAATCCTACTATGGCCCCCTTGATCGCGATACACTCCGTTACGCATCTCTCCAGGAAATCCACGCTTTGCAAGGCTCGATCCCCCTTCGCAGCCAACTCCGACTCGATGAACTCGAACAGCTCCGACGAGCCGATGAGAGCGGTTTTTATCACTTCCGCCATGCCGTAGGATATCTGCTCGAGCGGCAACGTCCTGAGCGCGCACGGGTCGGAGAGCACGAGGTCGGGCTGGTGGAAACCCCCGATCAGGTTCTTGGCTCTGGGGTGATCGACGCCGGTCTTGCCTCCTATGCTGGAATCGACCTGGGCGAGCAATGTCGTCGGGACGTGGACGAGGTGAACTCCTCTCATGTAGATAGATGCGGCGAATCCCCCGATGTCGCCCGTCACTCCGCCGCCGACGGGCACGATAGTGCAATCCCGTCCGGCACCGATCTCGACGATCCCGTCGAGAATCCGGCCGACCTGATCGAAGGTCTTGTGTGCTTCCCCGTCCTCGATGGATATGAGATGATAGCGGATACCGGCAAGCTCGAGTGATGTTTCGATCTGGGCTAGGAAATGCTTTCTCGTAGATGCCGGCATGAAGAGCACGACGTCTTCGGCGAGGCCGTGCTCCTTCAATCTTTCTCCTATTTTCGATAGAATCCCTCTGCCCACTTCTACCAGCGAGGCTGAACGGCCCGGATTCCCGACTGCACCGAACGAATAGACGGCGGACGGCAGATCGATGCGCGATGCAATGCGGCATGCGGCGGTGTGGGGCGTGATACGTGAAGTGTCTATCCTGAATCGGATGTTCTTGTACATTCTCTCCCGGTCTTCGAGAAGAGAACGGATTCTTCGCAGGAGTTTCGCCTTGGTACGGCCTCCACCACCGGCAACGAGGAGGGGCCGCGAATCGTCGCCGGCCAGCCTCTCGTGCAAACTGTCGATGGAAGCTTCCAGCAGGACGGTCGTCCCCGAATTCGAGAACGCCTGGAATATTTCTTCGTTCAATAGAGTGCCCCCTCCGGTCGCAATCACGACTCCTCTTCTCCCGTAGAGTCTCTCGCAGACCTCGGCCTCGAGAGCGCGAAAATGAGCTTCGCCTTTCTCGGCGATGATCTCCGCAATCGAACAGCCGGCGAGACGTTCCACGAGGGCGTCCGTGTCCATGAATTCGAGAGCGAGGAGCTCGGCAAGTTCCTTCGCGGTCTCGGTCTTTCCGGTTCCCATGAAACCTGTGATCACGATTGCAGGGGGGCCGTCAAGATGATGTCTTCTTTCGTTCCGAGGCATGCTCATAACGCTCCTCTCTTCTCGAGAAGAGACTTGTACGCCGAATAATTGTTCAACGTCTCTTGGATATGATCTCCACCGAATTTTTCGAGCAATGCTTCCAGCAGCACCCATGCCGTAACGGCTTCTCCAATTACGCCGACGGCCGGTACCACGCAAGTATCCGATCGCACGTAAGGCGCGCGTGCGGCCTCGAGTGTATTCATGTCTATGGAAGGAAGCCCCCCGGGTATGGTCGGGATCGGCTTGACATACAAGCGGATGACGATTTCTTCGCCGTTGGTCATCCCCCCTTCTATCCCGCCTGCGAAATTGCTTAACCTTGCGATACGACCGCCTTGCAAGTGGATGCCATCGTGTGCCTCGCTTCCTTTGGCCCTGGAGATCTCGAGGCCCGCGCCGACTTCGAGCGCTTTCACACTCTGGATGCTCATGAGCGCTCCGGCCAGGCGCCCGTCGAGCCTCCTGTTCCACTCGGCGTGGCTTCCGAGGCCGGGGACGACTCCGCCGGCCCTGATCTCGACCGAGCCGCCGAGGGAATCACCTTCTTTCACTGCCTTGCGGATCACCTCGGCCATTGCGCGTGCTGCTTCGCAGTCCGCGCACATGAGGGGCGAACGGCTCGCTCGAGCCTTGAGAGACTCGAGGGTGCGATCCCCCGGATCCGACTCGACGGGGCCGATCGAAATCACGTGCGAAAAAACGTCGAAGGAGAAAAGCTTCAAGAAACTCTTGGCTATCGCTCCTATCGCCACGCGCATCGCGGTCGACCTTGCGCTGGCCCTTTCGGCGATCGGGGTCACGTCATCGAGGCCGTATTTCAAGCATCCGGCAAGATCGGCGTGCCCCGGCCGGGGTATGCTTCGGAGTCGCTGTCGCCCCCGAGGCTTGCGCCCGCGGTTTTCGATGAGGATCGTAAGGGGAGCACCCGTAGTCTTTCCTTTCCAGAGACCGCTCACGATGCGCACTTTATCCGTCTCCGTGCGCTGCCTGGGGCTTCGCCCGTAGAATTTTCTCCTCCTCAGGAGGTCGCGCTGTATATCGGCGAGCGCCAGGCGATGCCCGGCGGGAAGGCCCTCGATGATGCCGGTGAGGCATTCGCCGTGTGAATCTCCACCCGTAAGAAATCTCATCGGTCACCTCTTGCGCTTTGGATTGCCGCGAGCATCAGTGATCATGAACTCGATCCTCGGGGGATGCGCCCTGTGCGCCTCGTTCACAAGAGTCCCCTGCAGGAAATGCTTGGACGTAATCCAGCATCTCCTGCAAGGAAAAGCTCTCACCCGTCCACAGCCTGAAGGCTTCCCGGGCTTGAGCCACCAGGAGTTCAAGGCCTCCCAGGGTGCCTGCTCCTCCCGCTCTTGCCGACTCGAGGAACTCCGTGTCCCGTGGCTGATAAACGAAGTCGAAACACGTGACTTCGGGATCGAACCATGTCGCTTCCACGGGAAGGCTCTTCGAATCATTCCCCTCCATTCCGACCGGTGTTGCATTTATCACGATGTCCGATTTCCGAACGGCGGATCCTATTTCCTTGTTCTCGCTTACGCCGCTGAAACGCGTGAGCGATATGCGGCTGCCGGGAAAGAGAGCTTCAAATCTTCTCACGAGCCCCGCCCCCTTGGCTGGATCCCGCATACAAAAGTTGACTTCCCGGACGCCGGCTTCCAACAAGCCGTATGCCGCCGCCCTTCCCGCTCCTCCTGCACCGAAGATGAAAACCTTTTTACCTTTCAATGACGATCTGCCCCATGTCTCCAGCGCTGTTTTCACCCCGACGGCATCGGTATTGAAGGCGAGGATCTCGTCTTTCTTGAAAATGAGCGTGTTCGCCGCCTGGATGGCGAGGACTCCGGGCGATAAATCGTCCACGAAAGCAAGTATCGCCTCCTTGTATGGGTAAGTTACATTGGCTCCACTTGCTCCAAGTGCCCAGAGTCCTCCCAGTGCGGCGGCCGGGGCGGATCGCTCCACTTCGAATGCCAAGTATGCGGCGTCTATGCCGTAGAGTGCGAACGCATGGTTCATGATTGCGGGCGATAGACTGTGCGAAACGGGATTGCCGATCAATCCATATAATCTTGTCTTTCCCGAGAAGGTCATGTAGTCACCTGCGATTCATTGACATTCGCCCGCGGCGTTGAGTGCGAGCAGGCGAAGATCGTGGAAGAAGGACGGATAGGATACCGATACGGCCCCGCTTCCCTCGATATAAGTGGTACCCTCGGCGAGCAATCCGGCGACGGCCATCGCCATGGCGATACGATGGTCTCCGTGCGAAGATACCCTTGCCCCCTGTAGGCGTGTCGGGCCCCTGACGATGAAACCGTCTTCGAGCTCTTCTATATCGGCACCGAGAATCTTTAGGTTTTCCACGGTGGTCCGGATGCGGTCCGATTCCTTGTGGCGGAGCTCTCGCGCACCGGTGATCACCGTTTCACCTTCGGCCTGTGTAGCCGCGACGGCCAGGACGGGAAGTTCGTCGATGAGAAGCGGTATGATTTCCGGCGGCACCGTGACGCCGGTCAGTTCACTCGCTCTCACTATGATGTCGGCGACAGGTTCTTCGCCGTAGTTGTCCCCCTCGAGTGTTTCCATCGTCGCTCCCATCTCCTCCAGCACTTCGAGCAGGCCCGCCCGCGTCGGGTTGATGCCGACGCAGGGCAGGATTATCTCGGAGTCAGGCACGCACGTCGCGGCGACGATGAAATAAGCCGCGGACGAGATATCCCCGGGGATCTTGATCCAGCTTCCCCGCAACCTTTCTCCACCTTTGATCGTGACGCCGGCTTGTTTCTTTTCAACCGAAGCGCCCATGAAAGCGAGCAGCCTTTCCGTGTGGTCCCTGCTCGGGGCGGGCTCATACACTGTCGTCTCCCCTTCGGCGTTGAGTCCCGCCATCAAGACCGCCGATTTCACCTGGGCGCTTGGAATCGATAATAGGTGCGTGATTCCTTTGAGCGCGCCGCCGTCGATGATCATGGGTAATTTCCCCCCCGATGTTGTTCTGATGTCCGCCCCCATCGCAGCCAAGGGCTCTGCCACCCGCGTCATCGGCCTCTTTCGCAATGATTCGTCGCCGTCGATGAAGCACTCGACGCCGAGCCCGGCGGCAAGGCCCGCGAGAAGCCTGGCGGTCGTAGCCGAGTTGCCGGCGTCGATTATCGCCCTGGATACGAAGGGGCGGGGCAGAACGAGAATGTTCGAGTCGGGCGTCTCCTCTACGAAGCATCCCAGCTTTCGGAGTGCGGTTATCGTGCTGCCGATGTCCGCCGACTTGGGCGCGCCTTCGACGACATGTTTGCCCCTGGCCATCGAGCCGAGTATCAGAGCCCGGTGGGCTATGGATTTATCTCCCGGCACCCTCAGTATTCCGCGCAGAGACCGGGTTTGCTGAATCAACGTTTCCATCGTTTGTCGTTATCCTTTCGCGAATATCCCGTAACTTCTCGAGAACTGCTTGCAGTTTTTCTCCCTCGCCGGTGATGGTCGAGAGAAGCGAACGGACCTCTTTGTCGAACGCTTCGTATGCCTCGATGAGCTTGTCGCTGTTGGTGAGGCAGATATCGGCGCGCATCTGGGGAGAAGAAGCCACTACGCGCGTCGCCGACCGGAAGGCGCCGCCCGTGAGACGCGCGGCAACTGCTCCATTCTTGTCGACGAGCGATGTCAAGGCACATCCCAGGAGGTAGGGGAGATGGCTCGTGATCGCCGTTACCTCGTCGTGCGCATCGGCGTCCATGAAGAAGACCCGTGCTCCGATTCGCGAGAGGACGTCGTCGAGCCGCTTTTCAACCCGTCGAGTGAAGGAGCGGGTCTTGACAAGGACGAAGCTTTTCCCCGCGAAGAGACGCGGGTTCCAGCCGTCGGGACCGGAGCGCTCGGTGCCGGCGATGGGATGCCCGCCGATGCAGTGAACTTTGCCCCCGCTTTTCTCCATTTCCAAGACGATCGACCTCTTGGTGCTTCCGACGTCGACGAGGATGGATCCCGGACGCATGATCCTTGTTGCCGCGGCGACGAGACGGACGATCTCGCGCGAGGGAACGGCGAGAAAGACCATGTCGGCTTCTTCGAGCGCCCGGTTCAAGTCCGGAGCGGAGAAGTCTATGAGCTTTCGGTTCAATGCTTCCCCGAGCAACTTTTCGTCGCTGTCGTATCCATGGATCGTGCAAGCAAGATCACTTGTCTTCAGGGCCGCGGCGAGAGAGCCTCCGATCTGGCCGAGGCCTATGATCGCTACCCGAATCTTCCGCCCGCTCGTGGTCGTAAAGGCCACGGTGGTTTGTTGTCGCGGTGCTTGGTCGTCTACGTGCGGGTCTTTCCCAGGGAAAAGTCTTCCCCCGATCGGCCTTCCCAGCGCCTCGGCGACGGCTTGCACGCCGCGCATCATCTCTTCGAATTCGGGAAAGGAAAGACTCTGCACCCCGTCGCAGAGTGCATCCGCGGGAGAAGGGTGAACTTCGACGATGATGCCATCCGCTCCGGCGGCGACGGCCGCCATGGCCATGGGACGGATGAGGTGGCGGGCTCCCGTTGCATGGCTCGGGTCGACGATGACCGGCAAGTGGCTCCTGCTCTTTATGACGGGGACGGCCGAGATGTCGAGCGTGTTGCGAGTGGTCGTCTCGAAGGTTCTTATGCCCCGCTCGCACAGGATGACCTGGGTGTTGCCGTTCGAGAGAATGTACTCCGCCGCCATGAGAAGCTCCTCGATCTTGGACATCATCCCGCGCTTGAGGAGCACGGGCTTTCTTACCCCTCCCACCGCCTCGAGAAGGGCGTAGTTCTGCATGTTTCTTGCGCCCACCTGGAGTATGTCCGCGTACTTGCCGACGAGATCGACCAGGTGAGGGGAAGTGACCTCGGTGACGATGGGCAGGCCGGTTCGTTTCTTCACCTCGAGGAGTATCTTCAGTCCTTCCTCTCCCAGCCCCTGGAAACTGTACGGCGACGTGCGCGGCTTGAAGGCCCCTCCTCTAAGGACCCGTGCTCCGGATGCTTTCACCGCTTCGGCGGTGGAGAGGGCCTGGTCGAAGCTTTCCACCGAGCAAGGGCCGGCCATGACGACGAAACTCTTCCCGCCGATTGCCACGCCGTTCACCCTCACGATGGTCTTGTCGGGCTTGAATTCGCGGTTGCCGAGCTTGTACGGTTCGTCGATGGAAGTTATCCTCTCGACACCGGGCATCGCCTCCAAGCCGGGCAGGTCTTTTATTTTTCCCGCGCCCAGGACTCCGATCGTGGTCTTGTCCTCGCTCCTGAGGGGAAGAGGTTTGAAGCCGAGTTCCTCCACCTTGCGTATCACGCCCCCGATGTCGGATACGGAAGCATTGTTTTTCATGACGATGACTTTCATTTCTCTCCTTCTTCCGCGAGATCGGGGCGCAGCTCCCTGGCCTTGCCGATGTACAGGTGCTTCGGATCCATTTGCGAGTCGCAGTTTACTAGAAGCAGCACGCGAACGACGCTTTTCATTCCTCCCGCGATATCGAGCTCCTGGGCGCAAAGGACGGGAACCTTGTCCCAGCCGATCTCCCTCAAGACTCCGGCGGGAAAAGCCGCGGTAAGATCGGATGTGGACGTGAAGAAGACGCTTGCCACGGAACTCTCCTGCACTTTGTTGGTCTCGATCAACCGCCCGAGGAGCTCCCTGGCGGCACCCAGAATGGCTTCGCGTGTATTTTCACGGGCGACGATTGCACCTCGTATTCCTACCAGCACTCTTGAAGTCCTCCTTTCATGGCTTTTGTGAATCGCACTGAGATCCATCGTTCTCGATGCTCAGTTGTTCATCGCATTCTTGACTTCACTCACGAGTCGAGCGACGCCTTCCACGGCGCTCGTCCGCGAGGAGGAAGACCTGATCCTTTCTATGATTGCGCTGCCCATTATCACTCCGTCGGAAAACGCGCTCACCTTCTTCGCCTGCTCGGGACTGGAGATGCCGAAGCCCACGTAGACGGGAACTTCGGTGAAAGCGCGGACGTCGTTTGCGATCGATTCCAGTCCATGCGAGAGCTCGGTTCTCGTTCCCGTCACACCCGTAACCGAAACCAGGTAGAGAAACCCTCCGGCACCCCTCGCTATTTTCTCGATGCGCTCGCCGCCCGACGTCGGGGCCAGCAGGTCGATGTACGTCAAGCCGCTCTTGTTGAAAGGCTCCCTGAACGTGCTCGATTCTTCATGGGGGACATCCGGGAGGATGACGCCGCAAATACCGGCGGAAGAGACGACTCGGGAGAACCGCTCGACGCCGAATTGGAGAACCGGGTTCACGTAGCTCATGAGAACGAGGGGTGTTTCCATCTCTCCGGCTATCCTCCCCGCGATGTCGATTATGTCTGTGAGGCTGATTCCCGATTCGAGCGCTCGCTGGGACGCCTCTTGGATCACGGGCCCGTCTGCGATGGGATCGGAAAAGGGGACCCCGATCTCGATCATGTCGCATCCGGCTTGGGAGGCGGCATGGAGAAGATCCACGAAGGTCTCCTTGTCGGGGTAACCGGCCGTCAGGTAGATGACGAGAGCCTTCTCTCCTTCCTTTTTCAAGGTCCTTGCCGTTGCGTCAACTCTCGACACGATCTTTTCCTCCCGCTTGTGATTCATCTTGAAGCCTTTCGTCGTTTCGTTCGCCGAGAAATTCGGTTACGCTGTCGACGTCCTTGTCACCCCTGCCCGAAAGGTTGACCACTATGATTTCGCTTCTCGGAGCGCTCTGGAGATACTTCATCGTGTATGCGAGCGCGTGGCTCGATTCCAGCGCGGGGATGATGCCCTCGAGTTCGGAGAGCACATGAAAAGCCTCGAGTGCCTCCGAGTCGGTCACCTTCTCGTATAGGACCCTCCCGGAATCCTTGAGAAAACTGTGCTCCGGTCCGACTCCGGGATAGTCGAGCCCCGCGGCGATGGAGTGTGCGGGGCCGACCTGCCCGCAACCGTCCTGCAGGAGATAGCTGTACGAACCGTGGAGTACTCCCGGCACTCCCTCCCCGAGAGCGGCCGCATGCCCCTTGGAGGAACCTCCAGCTTCCACTCCGATCATTTTCACTTCTTTCTCTTCGAGAAAGGGGTGGAAGAGACCGAGGGAATTCGAACCGCCCCCCACGCACGCAATGAGGCAAGTGGGCATTCTTCGCTCTTTCTCAAGGATTTGCTCTTTCGTTTCCTTGCCGATCACAGACTGGAAATCCCTGACGATCATCGGGTAGGGGTGCGGGCCGACCGTCGAGCCGATTATGTAATGAGTCCTCTTTATGTTCGTCACCCAGTCGCGGATCGCCTCGCTGGTGGCGTCCTTGAGGGTTCTGCTCCCGGAGGAGACCGGGATGACTTCCGCGCCGAGAAGCTTCATCCGGATCACGTTGGGGCGTTGGCGGGACATGTCGATTTCTCCCATGTAGATCGTGCATTCCATGTCGAAGAGCGCCGCTGCGGTCGCGGTGGCGACGCCGTGTTGCCCCGCCCCGGTTTCGGCGATAACCCTTTTCTTGCCCATCCTCCTGGCCAGGAGAACCTGGCCTATGCAATTGTTGATCTTGTGAGCACCGGTGTGGTTCAGGTCTTCCCGCTTGAGATACACCTTCGCACCCGACCCGAAGCGCTCGCTGAAGCGGCGGGCCTGGTAGAGCGGTGTCGGTCGGCCCGAGTAGTCCTGCAAGAGCTGTTCGAGCTCGTCCTTGAAAGCCGCATCGGCCTTCGCCCGCGCGTAGGCATCCTCCAGCTCGAGCAGGCAGGACACCACGGTTTCCGGAACGTACATGCCGCCGTATTTACCGAAGCGCCCGCGACTCATGTTCGCACCTCCGCGATGAATCGTTCGAGAAGATCCTCGTCCTTGATTCCCGGTTGCCTTTCCACGCCCCTGCAAACGTCGATACAGAAAGGGTCGACTGTGCTCATGCAGCTACGCACGTTGCTTGCATCGAGGCCTCCGGCCAGGAAAACCCGATAACCCTCGGCGGATGCTTGGGCGGCCGCTTGCCAGAGCATATCGAGCGAACCGGCGCGTTCTTCGCTCGAGCGGAATGGATAAGCGTTCGCCTTGTCGAGGTCGAAAAGAAAGTAGTGAGCCTCTCCGTATTCGCCGAGCGCGCCGATTCGCGATTCCGAGCCGGGCGAGACGGCCTTTATTATCGGGATGGAAGCGGCTTCGAAGAGCTTTTCGCAGTACGCGGGCGTCTCGCTCCCGTGAAGCTGCACGAGATCGAGCCCGCAATGTTCGACTACTCGCGCCACAAACTCGAGCGGCGCATCCACGAAGACGCCGACGAGTCTTGCACGGGGAAGCGCCGTCCTTATCATTCGAACTGTCTCCATCGATACTTTGCGGGGGCTGTCTGCGAATATGACCCCAAGGTAATCGACGCCCAGCGAAAAGCATTTCCTTGCATCCTCGAGACAAGTGATTCCACAAACTTTTATCCTGGTCTCATTCATGTCATTTCCTCGTCAAATCGTTCCTGCGGCGGAATCACATCGACCCCCGCCGGCCAGTTCGCGAAGACGCTTGCCCGGATCGGGAGCGTCCAGGATCGCTCCGCCTATGAGAAACGCGTGAACTCCCGCATCGATGAGCGACTCCATCTCCCCGCGCGAGTTTATCCCGCTCTCGGAGACGATGAATACGCCCGCCGGAATCCGGGGTATGAGTTTCCTCGTGGTGTGCGTATCGACGTCGAGAGAATCCAGGTTACGATTGTTGATGCCGATCGTCTCTGCGCCTGCCGCCAATGCTTTTTCGATGTCCGCTTCCGTATGAACCTCCACTATCGCGTGCATTTGCAGCTCGTGTGCGAGTGCGAGGAGGGAAGCGAGTTCCCCCGCGGATAGAATCGCGGCGATGAGGAGGATCGCATCCGCGTGAAAAGCGCGCGCCGCGACGACCTGGTAGGAATCGATGAAGAAATCCTTGACCAGCATGGGAAGCGATGTCTTGCTCCTGAAGTCCCTGGCTTCTTCCAATGTTATTCCGAAATGGGGCGTATCCACTACGACCGACAAAGCCGAGGCTCCGTTTTGCTCATAGATGACGGGGAGTTCATCCAGCATCGAACTCGAACGGAATCGCGGAATGTTGGGAGACCTCCGCTTGATCTCGGCTATTATCCTCCCGCGTCTGTTTATTGCCGTGAAAAAATCCCTTGCGGGTTCTCGGCGCGCGATGCGCTCGAGTTCTTCCCGGGGCGTTTCGAGCATTCGCCTGGCGATCTCCTTTTCTTTTTCAGCGAGCACGTGTTCGAGAAAACCCATGTCAATCCCCCTCCTTCGCTTCCAACCGCCCGAGAGTTTGTGAAGCTTCGCGGAGCCTTTCCAATGCTTGAAGGGCTCGTCCCGAGTCGATCGCCTCTTGGGCGAGGCGAACGCCGTCGATCACGGTCTTGGCCCTGTCCGCGGCGAGGGCCGCGAAGGCGCAATTCAGGACGACGACGTCGCGGTGAGGGCCGCGACGCCCCTTGAGGATCGATTCGATCAAGGCGGCGTTCTCATCCGGGGCGCCTCCCTGTATAC
>CAYXEN010000017.1:0-39957 GCA_964464035.1 uncultured bacterium
AAAGCCCCGGAGAATACCCAAGCTCCTAACTAGCAGGGAATAGCAAGCTGAGATGACAAAGTGGTTGGATCCTCCCCACCAGAAAGAGCACCTGTTCTAAGAAGCACCCGCTTAAGCATGCTCTTTGGCTTAAAGATTATTATATCAAAATCCTGACGAGCTTTAAGCAAAAAGACTCGAGCCCTAAGCTTGAGAGAGCAATCCACGAGAGATCTCCTGTCGGAAGAAGCAATAATTATAAATCCTTACGAAGACAGAGGATCCCCCTTAAAAAACAACTTCACTCTATTTATAGACCAGCTCTTAGCTCGAAGAAGACCCAAGAAGCTGACGAGCAGGGAAGATCAAGGCTAGGGAACCGAGTTCGAGAGAGCTCCGAATAAAACTTCTCTTAATAAACAAATGCTGATATGCGCTTCTAACGATTAGCGCATCAGCCGCGGCGGCGGAAGCTGAAGCGGCAATGCTTGTCTTCTACGCTAACAGCCGTCGTCGGCTGAATGCGCGAGTTGGGCAGTGCACACTCCTCGCTAAGGTCTCCGCTGCCTAGTTTTACCCCTTTTTCTCAAGAACAATAATGGCGAATGAACGTGCGAATTGCATTGCTTCGCTTGGTCCGCTAGAACCCGAACTCACACTTGTTATACCCCCCACCGATCCGAGGGGAATGGTTTGAGTTATGTCCCATCCGCTATTCAATAAATCCTCCAGCTTGCTAAGTTGAAAGTTCGCCTCTTCCCTGTCGCGCATTGTGTCGAACCCTAGATCAAGCAAATATAACTTTCTCTCCGCTGGCATCCGTTTCCTCCTTAAGAGTATTAACTTAGTTCCTTGGTCTGCCTAACGGTTTGCGCATCACCTGCAACGCGAAGCGTTGACAGGTGAATGCGCTGGTTAGGTTGAAAGGTCCCTATCATAGCCAGTGCCAAACAATGGACCTTGCTCCATGATATATGAATCTCCATAAACAGATTCATAGCTTATCCGAACGCTAATTTTCTTGAATCGTTCGACATAATAAATCTCGGGCTGAGGCAATTTCTGCTGCCCGGATCGATAAAAAAGCCATAGGCTATCGCCCGCCGCCAAGAAATCACCTTCTTGCAGACCGCTATAGCCTACATCAGATAACACTAGCCCCAATTGCTTCAAAGCCCCCATTTGACCCGCATGGGAGGTGCCATCAAACTCACCATGCGGGGTGAAGATCCTAATATCCTTAATGATGGCTGGACCGACGCCGTTATTCTTGATTTCTATTCCTAGTTTCTGTCCGCCAAGGTTCTGAAAGAAATCGAGGTGAGGAGTAACAGATAGTTTATTATGCTCGCGAGCATCTTGGGCTTGTTTCATAGCAACAATAACGGCTGTAACTGCTATGATGATCGTCATCCACGCTGTTATAAGATTCCAGGTAATACTCATGCTTTCCAACCTAACGATTTGGCGCTAAGCTGCGGCGCCCGAGAGGGCGTCGCATGCTGGCGCCATGAGCTTCCGGCGCCGCCAGCTTGAGCGCCGGGTTAGAGCGCTCGGCTTCAAGCATAAATCCTCCTCACCACACAACGCCTCCCGCCGATAGAATCTCCCCTTTACTGCTGACTACCTCTTGGCTTCAAGGGCATGCCCAAAGCCTCGAAGAATACCCAAGCTCCTAACTAGCAGGGAATAGCAAGCTGAGATGACAAAGTGGTTGGATCCTCCCCACCAGAAAGAGCACCTGCTCTAAGAAGCACCAGATGAAGCATGCTCTTTGGCTTATCGATCATTATATCAAAATCCTGACGAGCTTTAAGCAAAAAGATTTGAGATCTAGGCTCGAGAAGGCAATCCACGAGAGATCTCCTGCTGGAAAAAGTAATAATTATAGCTCCTTACGAGGGCAGCGGATCCCCCCTTAAGAACATCTTCACTCTATTTATAGACTAGCTCTTAGCTCGAAGAAGACCCAAGAAGCTGACGAGCAGAGAAGTTCAAGGCTAGGGAAGCGAGTTCGAGAGAGCTCCAAATAATTCTTTGTCTTAATAAACAAATGCTCGTGCGCGCTTCTAACACAACTTATACATCCCAATCACTCCCCCATCCTCTTGCAATCCATGTCGGCAGATATTTTATCTTATCCCTTGCGGGCTTGGCAACCTCAATCTCCCACTTTCTGTTAGCTCATATGCTGCCGGACCACTCTGAGAACTTATCCTGCGATCAGCTTCCGCATAAGCCCCGCCGATAAATCGATCCGGCCGCAAGCGATCCTCAGGCCTTATCACTCTTATCCGCCCGTTCCGAATTTACATGATCTTGGATCATTATCGATGGCCCGTTGCGCACCGGGTTCATGGGGATGATGCCTTTACGCCTCGCGGGCCTCCCGGCAGGCGAACGTCCCTCGATCCGGAGACAATTACTGCAACGCACGTTCGAATGAGGGTAGAGGGTATAGGACACCCGGCCGATATCCTCGTCACCGCCTGACGGCAGCAAAAGGGGGCTATGGCGGAAGCGGCTGAAGTCCGCGCAGCACTAAAACAGAATCAACACAATCTCTGAATCAGCTCTTGGAAGGAATGGCTCTTTGCAGGTTTTCGATCGTCTTGCGCATCCAGATCGCCCGCTCGGTGTGCCTTATGCAGGCGCCCGCGTTCTCCGCGAATATCTGAAGAGCCTGCAGGTCCTGCTCTTCGTAAATGACGTCGCTCGAATGGGTGCTTATGTTGAGAACGCCGACGAGCTCGTCCCGGAGGATTATCGGAACGACCATGGCCGCCTTGATCTCGCGGTCGTTGAAGTTTAGATGGGGGTAGAGCTCGAGATCCTTCTCGCTACGCAGAAGCAGGGGCTTGCGGTTCTTGGCCACCCAGCCGGCTATGCCGTCCCCGATCTTCTTGCTCTTGTTCATGATCAACGGGTTCTTGTCCCTGTCGCTCGTCGAGCGCACGACGAGTTCCTGGGTGTCGGGGTCGAAGAGCATGATCGATGCGCGGTTGCAGTCGAATATCTCCGCGCACATCCTCGTGATGCAGTCGAATACTCCCTGTAGATCGGTTTCGGTGCTCATGATCCTGCTCACGTTGAGAAGCGCGTAGAGCCGCGAGGTGTATTTCTCCGAATACTGGTTGGCCTTTTCCTCGAGCTCCTTGAGTTGCTTTCGCATGGCCACCACGTATCGTTGCTGTTGGGTCAGGTAGATCACGAACGTGAGGACTATTATGGAAAGCCCCACGAGGAGGGCCAGGTCGGTCTTGGCCCATGGCCAGATCTGTATGCTGCTGCCGGTTATGAGCGGGGGGATGGCCGTAACCAAGCCGATGGTCGTGATGACGGCCACCGCGGCCAGCAGGAACCAGTTGCGCCAAGACCTCTTCTCGAGGAGGCTTTCCTCCATGATTTGACGTTCTCCACCCCACTTCTTCTTGTTTCCGGTCCCGGGTGATCCCATCTTCTTGCTCCTTGATTTTATGCCGCGTCGTTTTCGAAGCATTTTGATTCGTATCGGTCAGGCTCTCAGCCGTCCGCCTCCGAACCCGCTCCCGGACCATCCACTCGAGTCTGGGCAAGACCCGAATACACTGCAACCATTATGCCAGCATGTCTCGGACCGTGTGATTGCAGGCGCATAATTCATTCATGCCCACAAACTTAACCGGGAGACGGTCTTCTACGTACACTCGATTCCGGTTGCATTCATCGAGGAGCGAATCATTCGTCGCTTCCTCTTCGCCATTCGGTGCTTGATCACTTCCATGCAATTGATCGGCTGCATTTCCCGGGACTTTAGACAAGGTTGGGCCGGGGGCCCGATGCGGAATAAATTTCCCCCGCTTGGGGTGCAACCGGAGACAGGATCGTATGTTTATGATATAATACGCCTTGCGATTCAGCGCAGGCGCCGCCGGCAGGGGATGCCCCAGGGAAAGGACCAAGTTGACCATGGCCGACAAAGCCAAGAGGAAGAAAAGGGATAAAGGAGAAAGAAGCGACCGCAAGGCCGCCGTTGAGCCCCGCGATCCATCGTTTGGGTTGTTGAGCCCGGGCCCGGTGCGCATGGGCGAACTGAAGTACCTGGTTCCGGTGGTTCTCATCGGGTTGGCCCTCAGGGTGGCGTACTTCGTCGTCAACAAGAATTCCAACCCTCTCTTCTATCATCCGATTCTCGATCCGGCTTTCCACCATCAGTGGGCCAAGAGTATATTGGAAGGCAACTTCTGGGGGGACGAGGTGTTCTTCAAGGCGCCCCTCTATCCTTATCTTCTCGCGCTGCTCTACAAGCTCAGCGGCTCGAGCATAGCTTTCGCGGTTTTCTTCCAGCACCTCATGGGAACCGCCGTGCTGGTCCTCATATACTTTCTGTCGCGCCGCTTCTTCTCGCGGGCGGTGTCGCTGGCCGCCACGCTGATGGCCGCGCTCTACTGGCCCCTCATATATTTCGAGGGCGACCTTCTGGCGGTCACGCTGGTCGTCTTTCTCGATGTGCTCCTGCTCCTCACTCTCGTCTCGGCGGTGAAAAGCAAGGGTTCGACTCTTTATTGGCTCTCGGGCATCCTTCTCGGCCTCTCGGCGGTGGCCCGTCCGAGCATTCTCATCTTCGCCCCTTTCATACCTCTCTGTTTCTACTGGTCGGCCGCTCCGGGCGCGGGACTGCGGGCGGGCAGGGCCTGGCTCGAGAGATCCGCAGTGGTCTTCGCGGGGGCGGCGATAGTCATCTCTCCCGTCATTGTGAGGAACTACGTGATCGGGAGGGACATAGTTCCGATAGCTTCCCAGGGCGGCGTGAACTTCTATATCGGAAACAACCCGGAGGCGAACGGCAGCCGCGCCTACTTGCCCGGCGCATCGAGCGACCTCTATGGAACGTTCAGGGGAGCGGCCGAACTCGCCGAGAAGGAAGTCGGGCGGGGTCTGAAGCCCTCGGAGGTTTCGAATTTCTATTTCAGGAAAGGCTTGCATTTCATTTCTTCGTCCCCGGGCAAGGCTTTTTCGCTCCTCGCCAAGAAATTCTACCTTTTCTGGGCGGGGGTGGAACGCTCCAACAACAAGTACATCCAGTTCTTCTGGCGGGAATACGGGTTGGGCAGGTTCCCGTTCATCGGTTTCTGGCTCGTGGGACCGCTCGCCATCCTGGGCGGAGCGCTGCTGTGGCCCAGGCGCAGGGAAACGGTGTTTTTCTATGTCTTCGTCGTTACGTACATGGCAGGCGTGGTCGTTTTCTTCGTCAACGCGCGATTCCGCCTTCCCGTAGCCCCGGTCCTGATGATTTTCGCGGCTTACGCTCTCTTGTATCTCTACCACGCGCTTCGCAGCAAGGGGACCTACTTTGCGAAGGCTTTTCTCATGTTCGTGGTGTTCATCCTGTTCGTCAACTACGATTACGTGTCGTTCAGGGGCGTACGGGCGATGGACGAGATAGTGACCCGCCAAGAGCTGGCGAACGCGTTTCTCAAGATGGGAAGGGAAAGCGACGCCCTGGAACAGTACGAAGTCGCCAGGAAAATCCAGGAGACTTATCCGAGCCGGGCCTATGACGAGCTGGCCGATGATATCAATTACAACATCGGCGCTCTCTATTATTCGCGGGGATTCTATTCGCGTGCGATAGAGGCGTTGGAGAACATCCAGGGCCAGGACGAGCTGTCGCACCAGGCCAAGAGGTTGCTCGCCGATTGCTACATGCAGAAGGGAATGGTCGACAAGGCCGTATCCGCGTATCTCGCGATTCTCCGAAAATCCCCCGACGACGTGCAAAGCAGGATGGGGTTGGCCGCCGCCTATCGTATGAGCGGCAGGAAGGATCTGCTCGATCTTTCCGAGCAGATCCTCAGGGCCCTGTGCCAGCAACCGCACTCCTACAACGAGAAGGTGTACATGGAGCTCGCGCGGACTCTCGAGGCCAAGGGCGACATGGAAGGAGCGGAGCAGTATTACGGGGCCGCTTCCGCGGACCCGGACTTGCAAAGAGACGCGCTCCTGGCGCTGGCGTGGCTGTACAAGAGGACCGGCAAAGAGAAGAAGCTCGAGGAAGTGATGGATTATCTCCTGAAACAATACCCGATGGACACGCCGGTGAAGGATGCGGCCAGGGCCTTCGGGATATCGATCTCGAGATGAAGGGATGGAAGTTGAGGAAGTACCTTCTTGCAACCGTGCTGATCCTGCTTGCAGTATCATTCTCGTTCTACGTGTTCTTCATGCGCGGAGGGGAAGAGCCTCTCAACGTAGTCCTGATAACGGTGGATACGCTCGTGCCGCGAAGGCTGGGCTACGAGGGAGCCGCCCGGAACACCAGCCCGACCGTCGACAGGCTCGCATCGGAAGGGATCGTGTTCGAGAACTGCTACAGCGTGGCCGGCTGGACCTTGCCCGCGGTCGCCTCGATACTCACCGGCCGGTATCCGATGGATCACGGTGCGACTGATTTCCACTGGTCGATGGACGACGATCTCCCCACTATGGCGAGCATCCTGAGCTCGCAAGGGTACGATACCAGGGGTTACGTGAGCCACGTCGTGCTCAAGCCGGTGTTCGGGATCGCAAAGGGTTTCAGATCGTACGATTACTCGGTTCTCAATTACGGGCATCCGCACGATGTCTCGACCGCGAAGCAATTGACCGATCTGGTGACGGGCGACATGCGCAAGGTCAAGGAACCTTTCTTCCTCTGGGTTCATTATTTCGATCCGCATTTCATGTATCTGCCCCACGAGGGATGGGAGAACTTCGGCGATTCGGATATCGACAGGTACGACCAGGAGATAGCTTTCACCGATTCCCAGATATCGCGTTTGATCGCCTTCCTGCAGCGAAGGAGGCTATACGAGCGCAGCGTGATCGTCTTCACGTCGGACCACGGGGAGGAATTCGGAGAACACGGCGGCGTTTTTCATTACACGCTCCATGAAGAAGTCATGCGCGTTCCCCTGATCATCAGGGTCCCCGGCCGAGCGCACGGGGTGGTGAAGAAAAGGGTGGAGCAGATAGACATCCTTCCCACCGTCCTGGCCGCCGTCGGCCTGGATGCGAGCTCTTTTCCCGGCAGGAATCTTCTGTCCGATTTCGACGAAAAACCCGTTTTCATGGAGAGAGATCGCCCCCCTCCCTATACGCAGAGGGCGGTGATGGACGGACCCTTGAAACTGGTGGTGATCGAGCTTGCGGATACGAGCAAGATCCCCGAGGCGAGCAAGGGAACCTTCGTCAAGGTGACGAACGTTCATCCCGGCTTCTACCTGTACGATCTGTCCAGTGACCCGGGAGAGAAGACGAATATCTATGATCCTTCGAGCGCGGATGCGAGGCGCCTGCTCGCGCTCTTGGCGGATCACTTCGCCGGGGGCAAGGCGCGGGTGAGGGAGGTGGAGGTCGACGAAAAGCTGAATGCGAAGCTCCGGAGCCTGGGCTACATCAAGTAGAAGCCGGGCGGGGCGCCCGCAGCTTGCGATCGCCGGCCTATCTTCCCAGCATGATTCCCAGTTCTTCCGCTACCTCGACGAGTTCCCCGTCGGGCTCGACCCTCTTCATCCTGCTCGTCGCCTCCGAGAGAGGGACCGCCGTTATGTGTCTTCCCTTCAGGCACGTCATGTATCCGAACTTGCCCTCTTTTATCAGATGAACGGCTTCGACTCCGAAACGCGTCGCCAGGAAGCGGTCGAACGTCGTGGGTGATCCTCCCCTCTGGAGATGGCCGAGCACGACGACCCTGGACTCCAGCCCGGAGCAGAGGCTCAGCTGGCGGGCCAGCCAGTATCCTATGCCTCCCAGCCTCGGGGCTCCGCCCGGCTTGGTCAACGGCTGGTCCAGGTATATCGGTTCGCCTCCCTTGGGTACGGCTCCCTCGGCGGCCACGACGACGCTGAACATGCTGCCTGAGGCCTTGCGCTTCTTCAAGTGATCGCAGATTATTCCCAGATCGAAAGGTATCTCCGGGATCACGATCACGTCCGCTCCTCCCGCGATACCGGCTTCGAGCGCTATCCACCCCGCGTGCCTTCCCATGACTTCGACGACCATCACCCTGTGGTGTGATTCCGCGGTCGTGTGGAGCTTGTCCAATGCCTCGGTCACGGTGGCGACCGCCGTGTTGAATCCGAAGGTCACGTCGGTCGCGCTCAGGTCGTTGTCTATCGTCTTGGGTACGCCGACCACGGGGATGCCTTTCTCGTAGAGTTTTTCGGCTATCTTCAGGGTGCCGTCGCCGCCTATCGCTATCAGCGCGTTCAGTTCCAGCTTTCTGAAGTTTTCCACGATCACGTCGGAGAGATCTTTCATCACTACTTTGGATCCTTCCTCCACGGGGTAGGAGAAAGGGTTGCCGCGGTTCGTCGTTCCCAGTATCGTGCCGCCCTTGGGCAGGATGCCTCTGACGTCCTTGATGGTGAGCCTCCTGGTGCGCTCCGGGTGGATCAATCCCTCGAAGCCGTCGTGCACCCCGTAGATGAACCAGCCGTGCTTCTTGAGCGCCGAGCGGACCACCGCGCGGATGACGGCGTTCAGGCCGGGGGCGTCTCCGCCGCCCGTGCATATTGCAACCTTCATGTTCATACCCTTTCCTCCTCTTTTGCTACTCTTGCGCCTTGTCTCTTGACGGCGGTACTATGCCGAATTTCTTCATCCTGTATATGAGCACGTGTCTCGGTATACCGAGAACCCTCGCCGCCTGCGATTGGTTCCAATTGGCTCCGTTGAGGGCGTCGATTATGGCTCTTCGCTCGAGTTCCGGCAGGCTCAGGGCGGTCGGGCTCGAAAGGGCCGCCTGCTCCTTGGCGAGCGTTTCCATGTGCGTTTTGACGTCGGACTCGGTTATGGAATCTCTCGTTCGCATCAGGACGAGCCTTTCACAGAAATTCTCGAGCTCACGGACGTTCCCCGGCCAGTTGTACTCCTGGAGGGCCCTGAGCGCTCCGTCCGAGAACGAAACATTCGCTCCCGCCGCGTACTTGGCTGCGAAGTGCCCGGCGAGAAGCGGTATGTCGGACATGCGCTGCCTGAGGGGCGGGAGTTCGATGGGAACGACGTTCAGCCTGTAGAAAAGATCTTCGCGGAATTTCCCCTCACGGATCAATTCCGGCAGGGAACGGTTGGTGGCCGCGATGATGCGTACGTCAACCGCGATGGGTTGTTCGTCGCCGACTCTCTCGATCTCCCTTTCCTGGAGGGCGCGGAGCAGCTTGGCCTGGAGGGTCAGGGGCAGAGAACCGATTTCGTCGAGAAAGAGCGTCCCCCGGTGGGCCGATTGGAACTTGCCCTCCTTGTTCCTTATGGCTCCGGTGAAGGCTCCCCTGACGTGACCGAAGAGTTCGCTCTCGAGGAGCTCCGAAGGGATGGCGGCGCAGTTGACTGTCACCAGTCGCGCGGACCTGCGGGGGCTGTTGAAATGGATCGCCTTGGCCACGAGTTCCTTGCCCGTTCCGCTCTCGCCGGTTATGAGGACGGAAGCGTCGGTGGCGGCTATCTTGGAGATGACTTCGAAGACCTTGGCCATGGCCGGCGAGAGGCCGATGATGTTCTCGAAGCTGTATTTCTCCTTGATCGACCGCTTGAGGTCCTCGTTCTCCTTTTCGAGCCGGTTGAGCTTGAGGGCCTTGTCGACGGTGATCTTGAGTTCGTCCCGGCTTATCGGTTTGGTTATGTAGTCGGAAGCGCCGAGCTTCATGGCTTCGACCGCCGTCTCGATGCTGCCGAAAGCGGTGAGGATTATCACCGGGATGCCCGGGTCCAGCGCCTTGATCTCTCTAAGTACGGTGATGCCGTCTCCGTCCGGCATCTTTATGTCGGTGAGCACGAGGTCGGGCCGCGCCTTCTTGGCGGCTTCTATGCCGCCGCGGCCGGAGTCGGCGGTAAGCACCTCGTAGCCTGCTTCCTCGAGAATGAAGCCCAGGACTTTGCGAATGCTCTCTTCGTCGTCGATCAGAAGTACCCTGCCGGAATTCATTTCATTGCCTCCTTGCCGGGAGAATGATGCGGAACGTGGTGCCTTCGCCTTTCTTGGTCGCCACCTCGATACGCCCGCCGTGGTTCTGTATTATCATGTGCGAAATCGACAGCCCCAAGCCGGTTCCTTTGTCTTTGGTTGTGAAAAACGGATTGAATATTTTTTCGATGTTCTCCTCCGATATACCGTCGCCGTCGTCCGTTATGGCCACGACCACGTGCTCCGCTCCCTTCTCGAGTTTTCTTTGCGACCGCACCGTGATTACGCCCTCGTGTCCCAAAGCCGAGACGGCGTTCAGTCCCACGTTCAGCAGCACCTGGTGGATTTTTTCGCGGTCCAGCGGGATCTCCTCGATCGAGGGATCCAGTTTACTCACGAACGTGATGTTGCGGTTCTTCGTCTCGATTTCGAGTTGGGCGATCACGTCCCTAATGAGGAGGTTCATGTTGGTCGGGCTCAAGTTGAGAGGGCGGGGGCGGGCGAAGCTCAAGAAATCCTCCACCACGCGGTTCAAACGTGAAGTCTCCTTGACGAGGACTTCGAGCAGTTCGTGCTTCTTGGATTCCGGAGGAAAGTCGTCGCTGAGAATCTCGGCCGAGCCCTTTATCGAACCGAGGGGATTCTTTATCTCGTGCGCCAGGCCGGCCGCCATCTGGCCCAACGACGAGAGGTGCTCCTTTCGCGCGAGCTCTCTCGCAAGGGCTTCGTTCTTTTCTCTCTCCCGGCGCTGAAGTTCTATCAGCATCCCCGACGTGAGCCCGATGGCTATGTAGAAGACCATCTCCGTGTATTCGTTCATGAGAATCGACGTGTCGGTTATGTGCTTGTATTTGCCGTAGGGAAGCGTCAGCAGGATTACGAACACCGCCGTTCCCAGACCTCCCCTCACGCCGAACCAGATCGCTCCGAGTATGATCGGTATATAACAGAGGCGGCCGTGCACCGCGTGGAAGAGCCCGATGCCTTCATCGGTCGGTTTTATTATGAATCCATAGTGAAAGGATACAGTCGCGAATACCACCGCAGCGAGTATGACATACTTGATTCTCGAGGAAAGGGGGCCGCTCATATGCATAATATTCTATATCGAGTGTGCAATATCCAACAAAATCTCCGCGGTGTCCGCAGGGGGCCGGAGCCGGGTTGTTCGTTAACTGGCTATTATGTAACAAGATGCGTTCCGGGCCTGTGACACTTCTTCTTCAGGTCATCATAAGGGCGCAAGCTCCGTTCCGGCGGGAGCGTGCATCTGCCTCTCGCGGCGGGTCGCGGAGCATGATTGCCCTCGGCTCCCCAGTGCAATTTGCAATGGAGTATCGTTGAATGAAATTGCCCGCGGTGGGGTCGATGGGCCATCGATCCCGTATCGTGCCGGGAGAGGGGATTTCGTCCTGGCTTGTTTCCGGTGGGTATTGATTGGCCTTTCGCGTGTTTCGGGCTGCCTCTCCGTGCCTCTGCATTCCTCGTAGTTCCTCCCTGGAACGCTCCTTGCCTTCGGCAAAAACGTTCGGGGAGCGAGGAAAATATTTCCACTCTGTTATCGGAAACCTCGCTGGATAACTTTAATCATTTTTTCCAAACGAGCACAGAAAAGGAGGCTCCGATGGTGTTGAAACGCACGGGGTTCGTGTTCGTGCTGGCGTCGCTGCTTTGCCTCGTCGCGCTTTGCGCGGCCGCGGCCGGCGACGGCTTGGACGGCAACATCAAGGCTTTCAAGGTCGCGAAGAACGAGAATGGAAAGGAGATATTCCTTTCCGCACGGACAGCGCACCCGCAAGACGTGATCGAGTACCGTCTCACCTACAAGAACAAGGGAAGCGAGCCGGTGAAGAACGTCGCTATCGTGGATCCCGTCCCGTTCGGGACGGTCTGTATACCCGCGTCGGCGAAGAGCCCGGCCGGCGGGGTCGAGTTCAGCGTCGACGGCGGCAAGAGCTTTCATGCCTGGCCGGTGATGGTCCCCGTACGCACGGCGGAAGGCGGGAAAGAATTGAAAGAGGCCACGCCCGACATGATCACTCATGTGCGTTGGGTCCTGGCCGGGACATTGGATCCTGAAAATGAAGTCACGGTTTCATACAGAGCTTCAGTTCGATAGGCAGGTGAAACGATGAGAAAGAAACAATTACTGGTTATTCCCTTGATCCTGTTGGTCCTGGCCGCGACGGCCGCCGCCGTGCTCGCCGTCATAACACCGGCTGGGACCCAGATCCGCAACAGGTCGTCGGCGACGTACGAGGACCTGTCGGGCAATTCATACGTCACGACGTCGAATGAAGTCGTGACCGTCGTCATGCCGGTATACAGTCTGTCGATTCTTCCCGACGATTCCGGGGAGACTCCTCCCGTGACCCCGGCCATGAGCCAGAACGCTCTGCCCGGCTTGACCGTTTACTATCGTTACGATCTCACGAATACGGGCAACGACAACGACAGCTTCTCGCTCGTTCCGATCGTCGATGCGGTCAATACCACGATGGCGATCGGCGCTTCGAACGTAATCATCTATTATGACCAGAACGGCAACGGTGTCGTCGACGTCGGCGAGCCCGTTGTGAGCAGCGGCGGGACTCCGGGGTCGATAGGCCCCCTGGCCAGCGGTGAGACGGCGAGCATCATCGTGAGTTACACGGTCCCCGGCACCGCGGTTCCGGGGGAGGTCGCCTACGTCGGCGTCGAGGGAACCTCGTCCGGCGATCCCGCGCAGATCGATACCCGGAACTATCATCTGACCACGGTCGTGAACGACGCCGTGATGACGGCCAATCTCACCGGCCTTCCTCCCGTCGTCTACGAGGGCAACCAGATCACCTACAACCTGACGGGCACGAACACCGGTAACAACCAGGCCAACGGCGTGACGATACCTTCCGTCGGTCTCACCGGTGTCCTTCTCTATGACGTAATTCCCGTCGATCCTTCCACGGGCAATCCGCTTCCTCTCTTCGGAGTTCCGAGCGCATCGCCGGCGGGAGGAACCGTACTTTACTTGAACGCGGGCAACCCGACCGCGGGAAGCCCCGAAACGTGGAACTGGAGTACGACGCCCGGTCCCGGCGACGTGGCCGTGGGTTACGTGACCAGCGGCCCCATCGTCACCGGCCAGGGATATTCCTTCAGCTATCAGGTGACGGTCCCGACGGGGATGATCGCCGGAGTGCTCGGTAACACGGCTTCTCTCGCCTACGTGGACAACAGTCCCGCGACGCCCGATCCCTCGATCGTGGTTTCCAACAACGCCAACGTCACGATCGGCGTGCTGGCGGACGTTCTCGTGGGTCCCGCCGGAAACCCCGGCGCCGGTACCCCGCCCAATTTCAACGACGACGTGACCACCGTCGCCACGGCCTACGCCAACACCTCGGTGGATTTCATAAACACGGCCCGGAACGACGGCAACACGACGGACCAGATAAACATCATTCTCGACGGGTCTTCCACCGTACCGGCGGGCTGGAGCGTGCTCTTCTTCCAGTCGGACGGCATCACTCCTCTCGTCGATACCGGCTCGGACGGCATACCCGACCTCGGCCCGATGCTTCCCGGTGAGACGAAGGACTTCGTCGTGCGACTCGTGATCCCCGGCAACCAGGGTGCGGGAGGACCGTTCGACGCGGTGGTCATGGCGCAGAGCACGAACGACCCGACGGTTTCGAACCTCACGACCGACAGGATCCAGCAGGTGCTCCCCGCCGGAGTGGACATCGGCAACTACAACGGCGGCGCCGGTACAAACGATGCCTCCATCGACCAGACCGCCGATCCGGGAACGTCCGTCGATTTCGCCCTGGACGTCATAAACACGGGTGGTTCCGACGACACTTATTCGCTGACCGCTACCTATCCGGCCGGCTGGACCGTGACCTTCTATGAAGACATCAACGGAAACGGCGTCCTGGACGGCGGCGAGACCACGCCGATAGTGTCCATAGGACCCGTCGCCGGTTCGACCGAAGTCAACGTGATAGCCAGAGTGACGATCCCGGCGGGCACGGTTCCCGGCGTCAATCCGGTGAGCTTCACCGCAACTTCGAACAACAACGGTACGATCGCAGACACGATCAACGATACCGTCACGGTGAACACTCTCGCGCTCGTGGACTTCGACCCGGACAGAAACGGGACGACCACTCCGGGCGGCGTGATCCAATACGCGCACGTCATCACCAACATGGGCAACGTAGGGGACACCTTCGACCTCACCTATGTTTCATCGCAGGGCTGGAGTTACGGGTTCTACGATGCTCTCAACAATCCCATAAGCAGCGTGACTCTGGCTCCGGGAGCCAGCGCCAACATAACCGTGCGCCTCTCCGTCCCCGCCGGAGTCACGATCGGCACGGTGGAAACGGGCACGCTCTCGGCGACCGGTGTCGCCACCGCCGCGACGGACAATGCCGTCGACGTGACGACCATAGTCGCGGGCAACCTCCAGCT
The DNA here is from genome assembly GCA_964464035.1 of uncultured bacterium. Classification (GTDB taxonomy): domain Bacteria; phylum Krumholzibacteriota; class Krumholzibacteriia; order WVZY01; family WVZY01; genus CAYXEN01. The sequence goes on from CAYXEN010000017.1 coordinate 14,360, forward strand.
CACCAAGTCCGTGAGCCCCGCGGGCAACCAGCCTCCCGGAACCGAGCTCACGTACACGACCGACTACCAGAACATAGGTACGGGTGATCTCACGACGGTGGTGATATACGACGCACTTCCCGCTTTCACCCAGTTCAAGGTGGGCTCGGCCAGCGTCGGAGTGCCGCCGGCCACGGTATCGAATATAGCGGTCGAGTATTCGAACGACGGCGGCGCGACGTGGACTTACGTTCCCGTGAGCGGTGGTGGAGGAGCTCCCGCCAATTTCGATGCCAACGTGACCAACATCCGTTACGTGTTCACGGGAAGCATCGCGGCCGGAGGAGCATCGACCACCGGCGTCAGCTTCGTAGTAAGAATCGTCGCAGAGTAGAGCCTGACTACGGGAAGACGAGCGCGGATAAAGCGGAAGGGCGGGCATCGATCCGCCCATCCGCTTTTATCCCGCACAGGGACAGCGTGTGTTTAGGGCGTTGAAGACAAGCAACTCATGTGCTCCAATGAAGCTGAAGAGTTTGTATCTTGCTGCATTCGTATTGACCGCGTGTTCAGGCGCCGTCCGCGGCGCCGTGCCGCCCGCCGGCTACCAGATAGTGAACCAGTCGCGGGCGGAATACGTGCTGGGCCCCGCCATCCTGGTCTCCTATTCCAATCCCGCGACGACGGTGGTTTCCCCGATATACGCCGTCCGGCTGTCTCCGGCCGGGACCGTGTTCTCGCCCGCTTTCATATTGCAGGGCGGCTCCGGTGACACGCTCTATTGCGGTTTCGTTCTCAAGAACGAAGGCAACGCGGTCGACTCCATCGCTCTCGACCATTCGGCCGTCCAGCCTTCCGCTTTCTTTCCCGAGGACGTCTTCTTTTTTCGTGACGTGAATTCCAACGGATCACCGGATCCCGGCGAGGGCGACCCCTCCCTTTTCGTTTTGGCGGCGGGCGACAGCGTGGATTGCGACGTGGGGGTCGTGCTTCCGGACAGTTCGAGCGGCAGGGACGCTTACCAGAGAGTGGCGGCGACGTCCACGGGGGACCCATCGGTCGCCGACAGGAGCATGGTGAAGATATCGTTCGTCGATGCCTTGACCACGATGCTGTTCATCGGCCCGGACGGCAACCCCAAGGCCCTTCCGCTGGGAGAAGGCAGTGTCGACGACCGGACAAGGATCGTACCGCTCGCGTCGCAGACCTCGGTCGTCTTCACGAACGAGATTCTCAACGCCAATCCTATCGATGACATAGTGGAATTGAGCGTTCCCAAGGCGGTTTCGCTGGCGCCGGGCCTTACGCTGAGCATGCAGGACACTTCCGGCGCGCCGATACCCAGGTCGCCGCTCAACGGGGAAAACTATCTCCTCGGCGTGATCCCCGGCGGAGCCTCGCGCAAAGTGAAGATCGTGGTTTCGAGCGCAGGCGAACCGATTCATTCGTTGCTGGGAAGCACACTGTCGATACCGATCGAGGTCAGGTCTCTCGCGGACACCACCAGGACGAATTCCACGCTTGACGTGATAGATCTCGATGCATCTGCGGTCGCGCCCGCCGTCCTGGCGCTGGAGCAGACTTTCAGGCGAAGCTACGCGTCGGCGGGCGACATCGTGAGCCTGGTCGTCAAGGTAAAGAACATAAGCGACAGCGTGCGAGTCGACAGCGTGGTGGTCAGGGAATCCTACCAGAAGGCGCTCTCCTTCCTCGGCAGCCCGGATTTCAGCCCCGAAGGCGGCAGCCTCGTTTGGCCGCTGGGCGTGATCGGGCCGGGCGAGGAGCGGGTGACGAGCATAAGGTTCACCTGCAACGGCCGCGTGCTCAGGGGCAAGGCGAAGGCGATGGGTTCGGCGGACGGCGTGTCACAGTACGGCTATCCGGCCCATGCCGGCCCGGTGCTATCCATCCTGGCGATCGAGAACGACGTGTTCGCAGACGAGGGCATCGTTTTCGGCGACGTATTCATCGACGAGAACCGTAACGGCTCGCGCGACGAAGGCGAGGAAGGGGTTCCCGGAGCGACCATATACACGGAGAGCGGCGAGTACGTCTTCAGCGACTCCCTGGGAAAGTTCACGTTGCCCCGCGTATTCGCCGGCTACAGGATCGTGCGGCTCGATCCCGCTTCTCTGCCGCCGGACCTGGAGATGATCCGGGGCCGCGACGCCCTGATGGGAAGCCCCGGTGCGAGAATGGTTCACCTGCTTGCGGGAGGCAACGCCGCCGTGTCCTTCGCCCTTCTCCGTAGAGAGAAGCCCGTGCGGCGCATCGTCGTCGCGAGGAGCGTGGATTGCCAGGAGAAGGTGAGTATCGCCAAGCGGTTCAAGTCGGTCGTCAGGGCTCTCACCGTTCCCAGTTCCCACTTCGAGATCGGAAAGGCTTACCTGAAAGACTCTCCCGTGGAGCGCCTTCGTGACGTGACGCCGTACATCATGTCCCACCCGGGTTGGCTCGTCTTCGTCGAGGGGCACACCGACAGCGTCCCGATTCACACGAAACGCTTTCCCTCGAACTACGAGCTCTCCGTGGCGCGGGCCGAGGCGGTCAAGCGTTTCCTGGCGGCGAACGGCGTCCCCGCAGAAAGAATAATCACGAGGGGATACGGTGAAAGCCGCCCGGCTGCATCCAACGCTACTCCGGAAGGAAGAAGGCTCAACCGCCGCGTGGAGGTCAACCTTCTTCCTCCCGGAGTCGATGTCGGCAGGTACGATTCACTCGAGCGGGTCGACCTCCGTTCGGACCTCCTGGACACCTTGCAAGTGAAGATCCTGTGGAACCTGGCGACCAATTCCGAGGATCGGTTCGATTGCTCGTTCGACCTGCAGGTTCCACCGGCGCTGGTCGTGGAGAGCGTGAGAGTCAGGCACGACGGCGGGGAGATCGCACGCGGCCCCGGCGGCGCGTGGAGCGTCGAGAATTTCACCAAGTCCTCGGGGATCGACGTCGAAATAGAGCTCCTGGCGGCCCGAGGGGATTCCAGTGCAATAGGAGACGTCCGAGGGGAACTGTTCCTTGCAAGAACGGGCGGCCGCGACCGCGTGGGCGGGGCGGTCGATAGCGAGCCCGCACCCGAGCGCGTGCAGTTGAGTCCCTTCGCGTGGGGCAACAGTCTCGACTCGACTCGAACGGGAACGATCGTGCAATGGAACGAGCACGTCACGCCTCCCGCCCCGGCTGAGGTCGTCCGCAACCGAACCGCGGAGGAAGGGTCCGCGAAGGGCGCCGGGGAATCGCCGGTCGAAGAAGACCGGGCGACCGGTGCGCGGGGCGGAAGTGAAGACGCGCTGCGAAGAGGGCGCAAGGGCGTTGCCATCCTCCATCCGAGAGACGGGGCGGTCCTCTCGCGCAAGGATCGCTTGAGGGTCCAGGCGGTCGTCCCCCTCGGGAGCAGATACGAACTCGAGTGCAACGGCCGGGTCGTGCCCAAAGACCTCATCGGGGAGAAGAGGATCGATATCCCCGCCAGGGAGGAGAGGGCGACGTGGTACGGAGTGAAGCTCTCCGGGGGCTGGAACCGAATCGTTCTCAGGGCGAAAACGGCCGACGGAAGAGAACTCGCCGATTCGATCCGGGTGGCTCTCGCCGGAAAACCGGTGTCACTTGCGTGCACGACCGGCCGGATCCTCGTGCCCGCGGACGGGCGTTCGAGAGGTGTGGCGAGGTTCGCCGCGAGGGATCTCCACGATCTTCCGATAGTCGACGGGATGGAAGCGACGATAGTCGAAGGTGATTCGCTTGCAGCCGGCGAGGATGCGAGGCCGGATCGGAAGGGCTTCCAAGTGACGAGCAAGGACGGATATTTCGTCGTCGAGCTCAAGCCTTCACGCCGCACGGGAAGCAGGCGATTGTCGCTCGAGCTCGATGGAATCGTGTCGTCCTGCGTCGTCGCTTACGTTCCTCCCGGCCGATCGTTCTTCATGGCCGGCATAGCGCAGGCGCGCCTGGGCGCATTCAGCAAGTCCGGGCGCGGCGAGCCCGTCGGATTGGAAAACTTCCGGAACGGCTTCGGGCTCGAAGGAAATTCCAGGCTGTTCCTGCAAGGCAAGACGTACGGCGGCATGAACCTCACCGTGCGCGTGGATTCGCGCAAGCGCTACAAGGACGAGCTCCTGAAGACGCTCAACCCTTCGCGCAGTTACTCATTCTACGGCGATGCATCGGAAGTCCATTACACGGCGCCGTCTCGGGGCGGCAATTACGTGGCCCTGGAGAAGGGGGAATCGTTCGTGCGCTACGGTGATTTCAAGACATCCTTCGATCGCGGGGAGTTCCTGCGCTACCAGAGGGCGTTCACCGGCGTCGATGCGATGCTCCGCAACGGCGACAGGGTTTTCAAGGGGTTCCTCACGCAGACCGATTTCAGCACGTGGAAAGACGAGATCCCCGCGGACGGGACGAGCGGTTACTACTATCTTCGCAGGTCGCCCGTGGTGGAGAACTCGGAGCGCATCATCCTGGAGACGAGGGACAGGTATGCACACGAGAAAGTACTGGAAGTCACGCCGATGATCCAGAACCGGGACTACACGATCAACTACTTCGACGGGTCGATCCTGTTCAAAGAGCCGGTGAGCGCCACGGACGAGGATTTCAATCCCGTGTACATCGTGGCGATATACGAAGTGAGCGGCAGGGAGACCGGAGAAAAGGCGCACTACCTCTACGGCGCGAGCGGCAGCATGGCGAGGAAAGGTATCGGCGGGCTCCAGCTCACCGCGGTGGCGAGGGATGGATCGGGAAAGGGATACACTCTCTACGGCGCCAGGGGCGGCGTCGGCCGGGGCGGCCTCGGTATCGGCTTCGAGGTGGCGAGGAGCGAAGACGAAATCGCGGGAAAGGGGAACGCTTTCAAGGTGAGCGGCGACGCGAGCTCCGGGAGCGCGAAGTTATCGGCCTATTACCGGCGAATCGACGGTGATTTCTTGAACCCGTCCTTCACCGGCGCCGCGCGCGAGCTGGCGAGCATCAAGGCCGGATTCAAGGCCGAGGTGGGTCTCGGCGGGGACCTGAGCCTGCATTCCACGGGATACAAGCATACCTTCTTCGGAAGCGGAGAGAAGCGGGACAACGTCGATGCTTTCCTGGACTACAAGCACAAGGGGCTTCTCCTCGGCGCGGGAATGAGGAAGGCGGGGGAAAAGAGAAACTCCGCCTATCGCAGCGGGGTGTTGGCCGTTCTGCGCGGGGGAGTGGAGAAGAAGATCATGTCCTTCGAGAGCAGTTGGGAGAAGAACCTTGGAACCGAGTCCGTCGAAGATTATCCCGACAGGTTGAGGAGCGTCCTGGCCTTCAAGCCGGTGGATCGGATACGAGTCGTCTTGAACCACGAGTATCTCACCTCGTCGTCCCGCGGGGCGAGTCACCAGGTTCAGGCCGGCGTCGAATCGAAGGTCGGGCGATCCGGCACGGCTTACGCCAAGTATTCCATGGACCGGACCGCATCGGACGAAAGGGTCGGCGCCGTCACCGGACTGAAACGCAAGTTCAAGCTGGCGAGAGACGTGTCGGCGGATTTCTCGATCGAGAATTTCAAGTCCCTTTCCTCCTCCAAGGGGAACGACTATTTCGCGTTCCGCGCCGGGCTGGGAAAGCTGAAGAAGAATTCGCATCTGATCGAGGGCCAGTACGAATACCGGTGGCAAAGGCGTTCATCGAAGCATCTGCTGCGCGTGAATTGCGTGGGGCAGTTCGGTGACGGCATGTCGCTGCTGCTCAAGAATGATTTTTCTTTCCTGGACAGCGATGCAGGCAAGGACGCGATCAGCGCAAACGGAAGGATCGTCTTCGCCAGGCGTCCTTTGCGATCCAGGGTCCAGAGCATCTTCATGCTCAGAAACATGTATGATAGGTTCTCGCCGATCGATCCCGAAGCGATCACATGGAAGATCGTATTCTCTTCGGACTTGAATGCGAAGCCCGTCACTCCGCTGGAAATAAGGTGCAAGTACGCCGTCAAGTATGTCGAGGACTACGTGATGGGCCTATCCGAGAGCGGGCGCACGCAGCTGCTGCTGTCCCAGTTCATCTATAGATTCCTCGGGGTTTACGACGTGGATCTTTGGGGGCGCGTACTCGTCCAGTCGAGGGGAGGAGTCGGAACCGGTACGGGTCTCGAGGTGGGAAGACTTTTCATGCGTAGCATAAGGGTCGCGGCGGGCTACAGCGTCAATGGTTTCGAAGATCGCGACATGGCCGAGAACGACGCATGGGCGAGAGGATTCGGTCTGAGAGTACAGCTGGTGTTGACGGAATCGCTCCTAGGCGAGCTGGGAGGCTTGGGGCGTCGCTCCCCCGTGGAGCAGGATCGTTAGAGAGAGGTTGCAGGCACCGTGCTTGAAGGAGACAACAGGCAGATGAATTCATCCAGGTCCGGATACGGCGCGATTCTCAGAGCGGCGGGATTGATTCTCGTCCTGCTCCTGTTCTCATCCTGCGTCGATCTCGTGATCGACGGATCGGGCCAGGGGCAGACGGCCCCCCTGGGAAGCGGCGGTGGAGGGCAATCCACGAGGAGCGTGGCGCCGGGTGATTCAGTGATCTTCACGGTCGATCTCATCACGGACGTTCAAGGGGGAACGATGACTGTCGCATGGAACACCCCCGCCGGCTGGACCGTCACCTTCGACGGGGGGAGTTCTCCGCTGACTAATTATCCTCCCGGTACTTACGAACTCAGAGTTGTAGTCCCCGCCTCGGCGGCTGCCGGAACTTACGACATCGTGATCGATGCCTGGATAGAGGGTACGGCTTTCAACTATGACAGTGTTCTCGGCAGGGTGATAGTCGTTCCTCCTTCGGTCGATGCGCTGATCGACGGAAACGGTGACAACGTCATCGGCCCCCCGGGATCGGGGGCCGGTGGAACCTCCACCAGGACGGGGCAGGCCGGCTCGAACGTGGACTTCACTCTCGAGATCCAGAACCAGGGCGTGCAGGCGGACAGCTACACGATCCAGTGGAACCAGATACCGATGTGGACGGCGACTCTCGACATGTCGCCTTCGCCGTTCGTGACCGGCGTCATAGATCCTGGAACGTCGGCTTTCTACACGTTCCGGGTGAACGTGCCGCCCGGGGAAGCTCCCGGGAATTACAGCTATATAATAGATGTTCTGTCCAACAGCGATCCCAGCACCGCGGAGAGCGTGGAAGCGGTGGTGACGGTCGTGCAGAACGAAGCATTGATCGAAGGCGTGGTTTTCGACGACGCCGATCACGACGGCGTCTTCGCCGCGGGTGAAGCCGGAATAGGCGGAGTCACGGTGATCGAGAGCAACAGCGGTGCGACCATGCTCACGCGTGGTGACGGCACTTTTTCCATGTCGGTCGCCGGCGGCACCACGGTGAATATGATGGAGAAGAATCCTTCCGGCTACATATCCCTGAGTCCCGACGCGCTCGGTCCCTTTACTCTCATGGGCGGCGACACGCTGCGGATCTCTTTCGCCGACGTGCCGCCCATAGATCTTTCGGAGGGAAGCGTCATGACGGGACTTGCAGGGAGTTACGTCGATTTCCCCCACTCGGTCACGGCGGGAACCAAGGGAAGAGTGACGATAACGGCCTCCAGTTCGACGGGCGCCGTGGTGATGCTGTTCCTGGACGCGGACGGCAACGGGGTCTTCTCAAGCGGGGACAGGAACTTCGTGCCGTCGGACGGGGACCTCGACCCGGCGGCGGGGCGCGATCGCGTCGATCTGCTGGTGAGGATCTTCGTTCCGGCGGATGCTCTGCCCGGTCGCTCGATCGATCTCGACGTGCATGCCGAGCAGGTGATCGAGGGAACCACGCTCACGTCGGTGGACGACGCCGCGGACGTCGTCGTGGTGGTGGGGAGCACTCTGGGCCGTCTCAAGCTCAGCAAGTCGACGGACAAGTCCTCGGCGCTGCCGGGCGAGGTGATAACTTATTCGATCGATTTCTTCAATGCGGGGACTGACACGATCCAGAACCTGGTGCTCCTGGATCCGGTCTCCCGGTTCGTGGACGTCGTCGCGGACGCGTTCGGGCCGGGCCTGGACGTCGAGTGGGCGAGACAGGGGGGCGCGGTGCAGTATCTCACGCTGGATCCGGGGGACGGCGACGAGTGCGAGTACATAGCAAACGAGAATCTTCTCAGGATCGAGTTCTCGAAGAGCACTCCGATCTTCATTCTTCCTGGAGAAAGAGGCACGGTGACTTATCGCGTGCGCGTGAAGTGATGTGACGATGGGCCACCCGCTGCGTGGGGGAGTGGCGCCGGCATGGGGGTCGACGGCGAGTTCCGCAGCGCGCCGGCGTGTTTGTCTCTTTGGCTGATCGAGGAGGATCTAATGCAGGCGCGCGAGGACTGTTTGAAGCCGGAGCGCCCCCATGCCGGTGCCACCAATGCTCAAAATGTAGTCTGTATCACCGCCACCCGCTGCCTGGGGCTCGTAGCCAGAGTGCCGCGGGTCCTGTCGGCGATCTCACCCCACCGTGCTCACTGTCGTTGCGCGCGGCGGGGGCCCCGGATCGCCGCCACCCGCTGCGTGGGTGCGCGATTGTGGGAGGCGTGAGCCCTTTTGCTAATTGGTTTGCCGCCAGCGGATTCTTTCAGTATATTTCACTAATCCATATGACGATCATTCGCCCGCTCGCGCGGGCATAATTCGAAAGAAGGAAGAGATGGATACGAGGACACTGATACTGGAGAAGCTGAGATCCGTCGCCGACGCAGGCGGGCGAAGCGACGTCGTCGATCGAGGTCGAGTGGAGGAATTGACCGTCGAAGACGGCAAGGTGAAGCTGATTCTCAACCTGCCGACCGACGACAGGAGCGAGAAATTCCGCGTGGAGGACGAGTGCCGCGCAGCCGTGCAATCCGTCGCGGGTGTTTCAGACGTGATGGTCATCACCAGGGGGGCGAAGACGCTGGAACCAACCGAACAACCCCGGAATGAATCGATCGGGAGGCGGCAGGAGCACCCTGAGAATCCTTTCGACCTCCAGGCTCCCATACCCGGCGTAAAGAACATCGTCGCCGTGGCCAGCGGCAAAGGTGGGGTGGGCAAGTCGACAGTCTGTGTCAACCTCGCCCTTGCTCTCAGCCGAAAGGGGGCCAAGGTCGGATTGATGGACGCCGACATATACGGGCCCAGCCTGGGGGTTCTCCTCGGCGTGCGCGACAGGCCGAAGCCCGGCACCGACAAGGAGATCGCTCCCGTGGAACAGTCTGGTCTCAAGTTGATGTCGCTCGCTTTCCTGACCGATCCGGGTACTCCCGTGATCTGGCGGGGGCCGCTGGTCATGGGTGTCGTGAAGAAGTTCCTCCAGGACGTGGAATGGGGGCTACTCGACTACCTCGTGATCGATCTGCCCCCGGGAACCGGTGACGCGCAGCTCACGCTCGTCCAGACCGTGCCTTTGACGGCCGCGATAATCGTGACCACGCCCTCCGAGTTGGCGCTGGTGGACGCCGAGAAAGGCCTCAGGATGTTCCTCCAGCTCGATGTGCCCGTCCTGGGCATAGTGGAGAACATGAGCGGTTTCATCTGCCCTCATTGCGGCCGCAAGTCGGATATTTTCGGCGACGGTGACGAGGAAGCCTTGGGCAGGAGGCTCTCCGTGCCGCGCCTGGGCGACATCCCGCTCGATCCTTCGGTCCGCTCCAGCGGCGATTCGGGCAAGCCGATCGTCCTCTCGGACGAGAACTCGCCCGTGGCCCGGGCGTTCTTCGACCTGGCCGACAAGGTGATGGCGGATTGTCCCGCGGTGAAATGAGTTTTCTCCCTGGACGTTCGAGTTGCAATTACTTATCATGAAAAGGGATTGCGGGCATTGATCCCGCCGGATGGGTGATTCGGAGAACGGGTGGCGTTTGTCTTGAAAAAGAGCGAATGAAAAAGGCTGACCCGATCAGCCATGGAGGTAGAACATGAGAGCCAAAGTGGAAGAGGTTCTTAACGAGATCAGACCGGCGCTCGAGGCGGACGGCGGAAACGTCGAGCTCGTGGATATAGTAGACGGCGTGGTCCAGCTCCGCCTGCTCGGCGCGTGCGGGGGCTGCCCAATGTCCCAGATCACTCTTTCCCAGGGCATAGAGAAGGCCCTCAAGGAGAGGATTCCGGAGGTAGTGAGAGTCGAACCCGTGCCTTGATTCCCTCCGGCCGGGGGAGACCTGCGCTGCAATCCATTCCCGGGATGCAATATCGATGAGATTCAATATCGCCACCGAAAGGGAGATCAGGAGTGGTAAGACCACCGACGTCTATTTCGAAAGGGCTCTCGAAGCGCTTCGCCTGAGTGGAGCCGACAGCGACGTGGTCGCGGAGATCTCCTGCCAGTCTCTTCCCGACGGCTTCGGTTGGGGGGTGCTCGCGGGATTGGACGAACTGATCGAGCTTCTCGAAGGTCGCGAATGCGACCTTTATTCTTTGCCGGAAGGAAGCCTGTTCTCGGCCAAGGAACCGGTGGCGTCGATCAGGGGACGGTACAGCGAGATCGCGGTGTTGGAGACGGCTATTCTCGGCCTTCTCTCGCAGGCGAGTGGAGTCGCCACCAAGGCCGCCCACTTCAGGATTTGTTCACGCGGGCGTACCCTCTTGAGTTTCGGAGCGAGGAGAATGCACCCGGCCCTGGCGCCCATGATCGATCGGGCGGCTTTCCTGGGCGGTTTCGACGGGGTGGCCGTCGTGGCCAGCGCCGAGCGTCTCGGGATAGCTCCCAGCGGCACGATGCCGCACTCCCTCGTGATACTCGTCGGTGATACGCTCGAAGCTTTCGCATACTTCGACGAGGCGATGGAGAAGGGCATACCGCGTATCGCGCTCATCGATACGTTCGGCGACGAAAAAGTGGAAGCGCTGCGGCTTGCCCGAAGGTTCGGCCGTAAACTGCAAGGGGTGCGGGTGGACACTCCCGGCTCCAGGCGCGGCAACATCAAGGAGATCGTGGAGGAGATGCGTTGGGAGCTGGATTTGGCCGGTTTTCGGAAGGTCAAGATCTTCGTGAGCGGAGGCCTGGACCTGGAAGACGTGGAAGAACTGTCTTCATGCGTCGACGGTTTCGGGGTGGGAACGTCCCTGTCCAACGCGAAGGTGATAAATTTCGCCATGGATATCGTTCAAGTAGGCGACCAACCTCTGACGAAAAAAGGGAAAATGGCCGGTGCCAAGGAAATAACGGCCTGTTCGTCGTGCGGGAGGCGGGCGGTTCTCGTGAAGGGGGTTCACGACTACGATTGTTCGTGCGGCGGAAAGATGCGCACGTTGCAGAGAAGGTTTCTCAGGGGCGGCTCGAAAACTCTCAAGTCCTATCCCTCCGCTCTTCGGATTCGGAAGCGCCTTCTCGACTCCCTTTCCGGCTTCATGAATTCCTGAGACCCAGTACTCGTGATGGAAAGATTTTTCTACTTCGGGGCTCGGAATCGAGCCGATCGCGTCGCCTCCGTGATGGAGTGGGCGCGGTATCTTTATCGGGTTAGTAAACATGTCGGTGCCAAGAATGCAGAACGGCGACAGCATAAGAAAAGATCTCAGGAAAAAGATAAAGGAACTCGAATTCCTCATGGCGGCCAGCAGGTTGCTGAATTCGAGCTTGAACTTCGATCGCGTGTTGAGCGTGATCATCAAGCTCGTGAAAAACGCCCTCGGCGTCGAAGCGGTTTCCCTCCTGCTGCTGGATGAAGACAAGAAAAACCTGCGCTTCGTGCTCGCCCGGGGCAGAAAAGACAACCAGATCCGCGGCATGAAGGTTCCACTCGGCGAGGGTATAGCGGGTTGGGTCGCGAAGAACGGGAAGCCCCTCATCGTGAACAACATCAAGAAGGACAGCAGGTACTCCATCGCCCTCTCGAAGAAGATAGGGCTGAAGACTCATTCGAGCATCTGTATTCCGTTGCGGCTGAAGGGCAACCTGATAGGCGTCCTGGAAGGAGTGAATCGCGGGAAGAGAAAGCCTTTTACCGCTGAGGACCTCACTCTCTTCACCGCCCTCAGTGATCACGTGGCCGCAGCCGTCGAAAACGCAAGGTTGTATACGGAGGTCAAACGAAAGAATCTCGAAAACCGGCTCTTGTACCAGGTGGCGATGAACCTCGGAAAATCCCTCTCGCTGGAGGAATCGCTCGGCAGGATCATGGCGAGTCTCAAGAAACTGGTTCCATACGATGCCGCCGCGATATTTCTCCTCGACAGGAAGCGCGACATGATTTTCAGCATCGCCCGTGAAGGGTACGGCGACGTCACCGAGGAAAAACTTCGGTTGAAACTCGATGAAGGTCTCGTCGGCTGGGCGGCTGCGAAAAAAGAGGGCTTGATAGTCGGTGATTGCCGCAAGGATCCCCGCTACGTCCCGGCAAGGCGCGGCACCCGCTCGGAGATGGTGGCGCCCATGCTGGCGAGGGGACACGTCATAGGATTGTTCAACCTGGAGAGCGACCGTTTGAACGCGTACCGAATGGAGGACTTGAGGCTGGTCGAATCTTTCGCCGCGTACGCCGCCGTGACCATCGAGCGAGCCCGCCTCTACGAGGATCATCGCGAGCGACTCGAGCTTCAACGCGAAATCCGCCTGGGGAGAACCATACAGGAATTCTTCACGCCCAAGAAGGCGAAGAAGGCGGGAAACTACTACATCACGGGGGTGAACCACCCGGGCAAGACAGTGAGCGGGGACTATTACGATTTCTTTCCCTTGAAGAACGGCGCCGTCGCCTTCGTCATCGCCGATGTTGCAGGCAAGGGCGTTCCCGCTTCCATCATCATGTCCGGTTTCAGGTCTTCTCTTCACACCGCCGCCATCTCCTTCGTCGGAGCCAAGGAGATCGCCTGGGCCGCGAACCGGATGCTCCTCGAAACGGTTCGCCAACAGGACTTCGTGACCGCCTTCATCGGAGTTCTCTTCCCCCACTCGGGCGAGATCATCTACTGCAACGCCGGCCACAATCCCCCGGTGGTCATGGACAAGAGCGGCAGGTATCGCTTTCTCGAGATAGGCGGTACCGTTCTTGGTGTATTCGAGGATCCTTTCCTGGTGGAGGGGCGATTCATGCTCGGGGACGAGGTCCTCTTCTGCTACACCGACGGTCTTACCGAAGCGAGAAACGAAAGGGACGAAGAGTTTGGCATGGACGAGCTCCTGAAAGGCCTGAAGTCCTGCGTGCACCTGCCCGCTCGTCGGATATGTTCGCGCATGTACAAGAGATTGCTCTCCCACGCCGGTGAAATCCGCCTCGATGACGATGTCACGTTCCTCATCATCAAGCGAAGGGCGAAGAAGAGTTGATCATGCCTGCGCTCGGGCGGGGGCGGCCTCTCCGATAGTTCTCCCCCGGGCGACTCGCTTTCCGGCTGCGGGGAAAACGGCTGGCCTACATCGTAACCATCGCATTATTATCAACTTGTGGCATGCTCGTTGCACCTTCCCTAGACGCACCTTGTATTCGGCGTAAGTAAACTGCTTGTAATATAGAAAGTTATGTACAGGAAACTCCTGCATTTCTTCATGGGATTCGTCCTCTGGTGCGTCTTCGCCTACTACTGGTACCTGGTGGGCAAGCGACCGCTGAACGAGCACACCCGCCTCGCTCTGGTCGTGATAGGCGTACTCGTCCTGATCACGTTCCTCGCCGTCGTATGGTGGGTGCTTCACAACCTGAGAATTCATCGCAAATTGCAACGCAGAAAGACCAGGCCGCTCGCCGCGGCGCCTCTCAAGCAGGATTTTCTCGGCAGGTGGGTAGTGGCGGACGACGAGGAGGCACTCGACAGGGCGGCTTACATAGAGATAGAGATCAGGGGCGAAGAGAAGGTATACAGAGTCAAGAATCCGGCAGGCACGGGACGATGACGGACCTTGTTTCGATACTCGAAGCGGTGCAGCACCATTTCGTCTATTATCTGGTGCTGTCCTATTTCGCCTGGTACCCGATATTCAGCAGCGCGGTATGGGTGATCACGTCGTTGCTCTTCTTCGTACGCCGCGAGGTCATGGGAAAGACCGCAAACGAGAATCCTCGATACACGCCGCCAGTCACCGTGCTCATAGCCGCCTTCAACGAAGAGCGGAACATCGAGCGGACGATAGAAGGTCTGCTTCGCATCGATTATCCGGACTACGAGATAGTCATAGTGGACGACGGGTCGACGGACGGGACGGTGGGAAAGATCATGCCCTACGTCCTCGCGGGCAAGCTGCGGCTCGTAAGGAAACTTGTGAACGAGGGCAAGGCGATGGCGCTGAACGACGCCCTCCGTTGCACGCGTGGCGAGATACTACTAATAATGGACGCCGACGCCGTTCCCGATGAGAAGATCCTGCGCTACATGGTCCCCCATTTCCAATCCCCGCGGGTCGGAGCAGTGACGGGGAATCCCAGGGTCTTCAACCGCGAGAGTTTCCTCGGCAAACTCCAGGCCATAGAGTTCACTTCCATCATCAGCCTTCAGCGCAGGGCCCAGAGGGTATGGGGAAGGATACTCACGATGAGCGGTGTCGTGGCCTGCTTCCATCGCCAGGCTCTCATGGACGCCGGGCTCTTCAGTCCCGATATGGCCACGGAAGACATCGATCTGACCTGGAAGCTCCAACTCAAGTTCTACGACGTTCGTTACGAACCCCGGGCGATCGTGTGGATGCGCGTTCCGCAGAGCTTCAGGGGGCTGTGGCGGCAGAGAAGGCGGTGGGCGAAAGGCTTGATACAAGTACTGAAGCGCCGGGGAAGGCAGGCGATGAACTGGAAGTCCAGGCGCCTCTGGCCGATCGTCATAGAATCGACGGCCTCGGTCTGCTGGGCCTATTGCTTCGTCCTCCTCACCGGCGTATGGGTCGTTTCGTATTCGGCGGGGTATCCACCCGTGGGCGCTTCCCCGATACCGAACTGGTGGGGTATGTTGATCGGGTCGATGTGCCTGGTCCAGCTCCTGACGGGCGTGATCCTGGATCGGAAATACGACCGGCGCTTGTACTTGTACTATTTCGTCGCGGTGTTCTATCCGTTGATATACTGGGTGTTGATGGCCGTCGTGACTACGGTTTCCACTCCGGGTGCGCTCTTCAAGCATCGAGTCGGCGTGCCCACGAAGTGGAAACCAGTGCGTGAGTGATTGCCCGGGGATCTCATGGAGGTCGTGTGAAAAGACTGTTCGGCATAATTATCGCGCTGGGCCTGCTCGTTGCGCTCGGAGCCCGGGCCGCGGAGCCCATCGACGTCGAGGACGTCTTGACCCGGGCGAGGGAGGCCGCATCCGGTGATCGCCATCGCGAAGCCATCGATCTCTTTCTTCGGGCGATAGACGCCGACTCCAGCCTGGTCTCCGAGGTGGCGCTCGAGATCGGTCACCAGTACACCTGGGCGGACATGCCCGATTCCGCGATCTCGTGGTATGAACTCTACCTGGCGAGTCATCCCGGCGACGTCGAGGCGTCGCTGGGGCTGGCCAGGGCTCTCAGTTGGGCTGACAGGCTGCGGGAATCGGAGAGTTACTACCGCAGGTTGGCGGCGCGCGGCGAAACGAGGGAAGAAGCAGCCATCGGCCTGGCGCGTGTCGTGAGCTGGCAGGACAGACTGAAAGAAGCGGAGAAAATCTACCGCGGGGTTCTCGAGATCGACCCGGCGAGCGAGGAAGCGGCGTTGGGGCTCGCCCAGGTCATAAACTGGTCGGGCCGGCATCGCAAGGCGGCGAAGCTCTACGGCGGGATGCTGGAGAAGGATCCTGCCAACACAGAGGCCGTCGTGGGCCTGGCCGCGGCGGAAAACTGGATGGGCCTGCCCTATCGGGCTCTCAGGCGCCTGGATCGTGCTCCGGCGGGCGACGAAGTAGAAAAGCTCGAGAGCGAGATCAGGGCGTCACTCAGGCCCGACGCCGAGTTGGGCTACACCGGCACCCGGGACAGCGACGAGATCGATATCAAGCAGGTGAAGACCGAGGTGACGGTCCACTCGGAGAGAATCTCCACGGGCAAGGTGGGTTACTACTTCGAGGAGATCACCCAGCCGGGTTATCCGAGGATAAGAAGGAATGCCGCATACTTCACGGTGTCGAAGAGATTCTCTTCCAGTTTGAGCGTCACGCTTTCGCCCGGATTCGAGAGGAACAGGTTCGAGGCGACGGCCCTGCCGGCCGCGGGGCAATGGGTACGCGACTTCGAGCTCTTCGTATGGGATTCCTACGTGACTCTCACACCCATCGACTGGTTCCGGCTCGATGCGGGATTCGCCAGGAGCACGCTAGAAATACCGGTCTCGATATTCAAGGGAATCGAGGTGACGAGCGGGACGATCGGCCTGGACTGGCGGTTTCTTCCTTCCCTCGCGGCCTTCGCCTCCGCGAGGCTCAGCGATCTCAGCGATTCGAACTTGAAACTCAGCGCCGCCCAGCGGTTGGAATGGCGCCTTCCATTGCGGCTTCCCGTGGGATGGAAGAACGGATTCGTTCTCTCCCCGGGGTACGATTATTTTCATTACAGGAAGATTCTCGACAACGGTTACTACAATCCCCGGGATTATCTCAGCGTTTACACCGATCTTTCCATCACGTGCGGGTTCGGCAAGATTCTGACCTTTTTCGTCAAGGGGCGGTTGTCGCTGGAAAGGGAGAATGACACGGACGAGTCGCTGCTCGGAGCGGTCGAGGGGAGTATTTCGATCAAGCCCAAGGGTGGGTTCTCCCTCGACGCCGGTTATCACAACAGTCGTTCCCGCCTGGATTCGCCCTCGGGGTACAGGTACACGGGTTTTTACGTGAATCTTTCCCACAGGTTCTGATCGCGTGGAGGGATGAATGAAGAAGCACTCCCTTCTCGATATATTCCTGGCCGTGATATTGACGGCGGCCGTCTTTCTCGCCGTCCTGATCATGCTCTCCAACGGCGGGGGGCCGCCCGGGACGGGGACGGCCGGCGTGGATACCGGGGGTTCTCCCAGGCTCACCGGGGGGGCGGCGATCCCCGGCGTAAGGCACGGGGTGAGGGCGGGCATACCGGTTCTCTGCTACCACTATCTTCGTGAGAGAACGGGGCCGGTGCGGTTTTTCAAGATACTGGGCGCGCTGGTGTTGAACCTCCCCCTTCTCGATGACATGGAGATCTGGACGGAGAACGTGTCCACGTTCCGGCACCAGATGGAATACCTCGAGAAAAAGGGTTATCGCGTCGTGACCCTGGACGAACTAGTCCGGTGGAAACGCGGCACCCTCGATCTTCCCGCGAAATCCGTCGCCATCACATTCGACGACGCCGACAGGAGCGTATACGAGCTGGCGCTGCCTGTTCTCCGGGAGTTCGGGTACAAGGCGACGGTGTTCGTGGTTACTTCACGGGTGGGAATGGACGACTGGGAGGGAGTGAACGTGATGAACTGGGACGAGCTCTATGCACTGAGCAGGAGCGGGTTGTTCTCGATAGAATCCCATACGAACGATCTCCACTACAAAGTCGAGTTGGACGGAAAACCCGTGTCGATCTTCACGGCGCTCTCGGAGGGAAAGCACCGGGCCGCCGACGGGAAGGACGGCAGGGAGGTGGTGTTCGAGGATCTGGTTCTCTCGCGCAACCTCATAAAGGATCACGTGGGCGGCGAGTGCCGTTTCCTCGCGTGGCCATACGGTTTCGGCGAGAAGAGCGTGGACAGCCTCGCGGCGGCGGCGGGTTTCGAGGGCGTGTGCACGCTGAGGGCCGGGCTCAACCACCGCAGGCCGCGATCGATTGCTGCCGGTCCAGGTCGCCACGGCAAGCTCGAGATTCTCGGGGCGGACATCGATCCCCGCACCATCGGAATGGGTTCCCGCCCGGCAGGCGAGGGCGGCTCGGCAAGCGGGGCCCGCTCCGCCGGCATGGAGATAAAGCGGTATACGATCACGGCCAGGACTACACTTCGCACGTTCAAGAAGATGCTCGACGGAAGCTTCGCCGGCGGATTCCAGTGACGGAACTCCGGCTGGTCCTTAGCAGCCGCAACGCGCGCGGGCCCGTTCCGCGCCTGCCGCGCTTCACCGCGTCAACACCATCCTGCGCTTGAGGACCGTTTTGCCGGCTTTCAACCTGCATACGTACACGCCAGACGCTACCGCGATTCCCCGATCGTTCCTTCCGTTCCAGACGTAGACCTTGTCGCCGGCGGGCAGCAGGTCGTGCACGAGAGTCGTCACTCGCTTGCCCTTGACGTCGAAGATCGAGAGGTCGACTTGCATGGGGGACGGGAGATGAAATCTGAGACTCGTCGAGGGATTGAACGGATTCGGGAAGTTGGGTTCGAGCACGATGTCGCCTGCTGGAAGAGTGACAAGCAGGGGAGCGGACCTCGTCTCGGAGCCGCTTTCGAGGACGACGCCGAGGACGTAGTCCGCGGTCTCGCCGCGCACGGGCGATCGATCCAGGAATTCACTCGTCTCCGGTGGGAGGAGAAAACGGTTTATCGAGGTTCCGTTCCTGTAGATCATGAAACCCGCCACCGGTTCGTCGCCGGTGACCCGCCATTGCAGGAGAACGCCGGACGTAGAGGGCATGCTCCTGAACTCCTCGATAGTCGTCGCCAATGGAGCCTCGAACGTGAGGATCGTCGTGCACGAATCGATCACGCCGGGCTCGCCGGCGAGCCCGACCTTGTACGTGACGAATTGCCGGGTGAATTCCCTTATGGCGGGGACCGCCAATACGGCCGCGGGAGGCGTGAAGGATCCACCCGGCGGCAACTCGGGCGTCGTCCCCTGCAAGGCCGCGGGGTCGCCGCCGTCGGTCAACTCGCACGGGCCTTCCGATGTCACCTCGAACGTGTATGCATGCGGGGATGCGGAAGTGTTGGTGATCGTAAAACCGTCGAGGATGTGCTCGGGATATGTCGAGAAAGAAGCGATGACGGTGTCTGCGGGGCAAGCGAGCGCGAAGAGGTCGGGGTGGAATTCGAAAGCGAAAAGGCCGTCGTCCCCGTCGGCTACGTAGATCAATTTCCCCTTCTCCACCACGCTCATCGCGAAACCGCCCGTGTCGTAATATCCGATCTCCACCGGCGACGCCACGTTCGAGACGTCGAGAATGCGCAGACCCCGGTGGTAGTCCGCCAGGTAGGCCGTTTCATCCTCCACCGCCACGCCGTACGTGTTTCCCGACGTGTAGTAGAAGCCTGCTTCGAAGGGGTGTTCCGGATCGGATACGTCTATTATCCTGAGGCCGTCGAAATAGTCGGCCACGAACGCGAGATCATCGTGGACGGTCACGTCGAGCGCGTAGCCGTCCGTGTCGAGATGGCCGATTTCTTCCGGGTGCTCCGGATCGGACACGTCTATTATCCTGAGCCCCATGTGATAATCGGTTATGTAAGCAAGCGATTTCTTCACCGCGACACCGCAGGTGTAGCCGATAGTATCATAAGAGCCCACTTCCCGCGGGTCCGACGGGTCCGAGACGTCTATTATCCTGAGGCCGCCGAGGTGATCCGCGAGGTAAGCGTAGTGTCCTTCGACGGCTACATCGAGCGAGTATCCTATCGTGTCGAAATTGCCGGTCTCCACCGGATGGGTGGGATCGGATACGTCCACTATGGTGAGGCCGCGTGTTCTCTCGGCGATGTATGCATAACCGTCATGGACCGCGACGTTCCATGCGATGCCGCTCGTGCGCAGTCTTCCCACCTCCAGGGGAGAGCCGGGATCCGATATATCGATCACGCACATGCCGCTGTCGTAATCGGCTACGAACGCGTAATCACCCGAGACGGCGACTCCGTTTGCATAACCCCTGGAATCGAACTCTCCGACGAGCGACACGTTCCAACTGATTCCGTTCTCGTGCGGGAGGTCGATGAACGGCTTGTCGAATGCTCCCAGGAGGGAAGGCGGTCCCGGGGGGTATGGACCTCCTTTCATGTTTGCGCCGGCATCCGCGGTCGAAAGCCCGGATGCCTCGACCGGTGTCACGAGGCCGACGATGAACGGAAGAACCGTCACCACCGCCGCGAACCGAAGGATCGAAGTACGAAAGAAAAGCTTGATTCCTTGGTGCATTTCTCTTCCCCCTTTGCGATGCCGTCGAGGCCGATGAAATCCGCGTTCCTAGAGGCGGTCTCGGGCCGCCGGCTTCCAGAGAGCAATAAGCATACGCAGACCGCTCCTGTGGCTTCATGCGATCTGCTTGCCGGGGGACGACTGCTATTGAAGGGGGAAGGTTCGAATAATCAAGACGATAGAAGCGCGGTACACTCAACGAAGAAAAGGGGGCCTTTTACCCCGTTAAGACGGCTGGTTCCGGTTCAATCTCGAAGTATGAAAAACTTTCCGTCGCCGGTGAGCGAAGTTGAAAAAAGTGCCTACTTCACGAGCTCGAGCTTGAGGGTCCGCACCACGCCACCCGCTTCGATCTTCATTACATATACTCCGCTGCCTACTTGCTCGCCCCTGTCGTTCAGACCTTTCCATTGTATCGTGTTCACGCCTCGCCGCATCTTGCCGTTCCAGAGCCGGGCGACCCTGCGCCCGAGGACGTCGTATACCACGGCGCTCACCTCGGCGTCCCGCTCCAGGCTCAACACCACCGTGGTGCGGGGATTGAACGGATTGGGATAGGCGTATGCGCGAAGCGGGATATCCCGTGGCCCGACATCGCCGATCGAATTCACGGGGTCCGGGGTGACGAAGCCGTTGTTCTTGATAATGGATATGCGTTGCCCGCGGTAGAAGACGGTATCGACGCCTGGAGCGTAGAAACTGAAATCCGCATCGTAGCGATCGATGTTTATCACGTTGCCGGACAGGGACACGCTCAAGGGACCGTTGGCGACGCTTACGTATGCAGTGTCGTTGAAGGTGAATACGGATACATGGGCCATCGTGTAAGCATAGGGGACGCCGTATCTGGTTCGCAAGACGATCTCCGCGGCGTCGGTCAGGACGGGGATCGTCGGTGCTCGCTCGGGACCGATGAGGGTCGAGCCGCCCGCGCTCGATCCGGCGAGGTCGTAGATGATCTCGCCCCCGGAAAAGTTGGCTATGACTACGTCCTTCGTGCCCCCTCCCCAATCCAGCGTGCAAGCCAAGCCCCATGGAAAGGCTTCTCTCGTTACGGTCGGCTGGGGCGTGGTCCCGTCGCCGGGGAGGAGAAGGAAGGCGAACCTGGGGTTGACGGCATTGACGGTGAACGCAAGGGCGCTCGTATTCGGGTCCGCGTTCAGGTTGTCGTATGGAAGTATCTCCATGCCCAGTTGGGACAGCGGTGGATTCAAGGCATAGACGTCGAGAAAGGCGGAACCACTCGTTATCCTGACGGGATCGGCCGTGGTATCGATGGGGTTCGTGGACAGGGTGTGCATGCGCCACTGGTAGTCGTGGGAGAGGCCGTCTTTTTCGATGTCGTCTATGACCATGAAATAGGGCGGCTCCAGGGAGTCGTGCACGACGAACACCTTGCGAATGGCGAAGTTGACGGGATTCCCGCCGTCGTATCCCCAAGACCAGTCGGTGCCGATGAAAGGATAATTGTAGTTGTTGAGCGCGCTGTGCGTGGTATAGGCGCTGGTGGCGTCGCCCTGGAGATAATCGGCGAACCCCCCGAGGAGGAACTCTTTCACGGTACCGTCGGTGCCGATGCCGGATCCTGCGTTGTGCTGCCCGACGCCGTCTATCAGCACGAGGTTGTGAGCCTCGGTCTGCTTGGCTGCCGTACCGATCCCGTTGTCGAGGGCGAACTTTCCGCCGTACGCATAGAGAGTGAACTGGCCCTGGTCCTCCTGGGCGTGCCCGCCCTGGTACTTGCCGCAGTAGAAGCTGAAGAGTACGTCGTTCGAGCTCAATCCGCTCTGCCAGCCCGAGCGGAAATAGTAGAGCCCCCTGTCCTGCCAGAAGTAACCCGGCGGCAGCACTGTCCCGGGTTG
The DNA here is from genome assembly GCA_964464035.1 of uncultured bacterium. Lineage (GTDB taxonomy): Bacteria > Krumholzibacteriota > Krumholzibacteriia > WVZY01 > WVZY01 > CAYXEN01. The sequence goes on from CAYXEN010000017.1 coordinate 36,162, forward strand.
GACACGGGGAAGATCACGGTGCCACAGTACCGTGGCGGTCTTGTCGCTGAAGATCCCGAAGTCGTATCCGTAGATTCCCATGACGTGATCCCAGAGCCAGGCACAGAGACCGCTGTTCCATTCATGGAGCCCCCATTCCAGGTACGTGTTGTTCTGCGACAAGGGGTAGTCGTCGTAGGACGAATCGTTGAGATTGTTGGTCTTGCCGTGGCCTTCGGTGAGAAGCTCGTAGGCGAACCACTTCTCGATGTTTCTCAGCTTGGGTTGGCTCGCGTAATCGAAACCGTCGTACCGCTTGCGCGCTTGAAAGTAATATATGAGATGCTGCAGGCTCCACCCTCCGTATAATACTCCCTCATTGTAGGATCCGTTCTCGTCCACCATGTACTCGAGCCACTTGGACGTGAAGTCGTCCGCCATGGTCAATGCGGCCTGGACCTTGGCGGGGTCTATTTCCCCGTCCAGGCATATTGCTGCGAGGCCGACGGCCGCCGCCATCATCACGCTCTTGTTTCCCAGATACGGCCTCAGCCCGTAGATCTGAAAGCAGAGGTTCGTCAGCATCGAGTCCATGTACGCGGTCATTTCGTTGCGCACGAGGTCCCTGTCCGCGGCGGCGGCGTTCTTGAAAAACAGGTCGTAGCCCAGGGCGAGAGATCTCAATCTCAGGGAAGAATAGTAGACGTCGGTGTCGACGTCCCAGTTGTTCGCTATATAGAGAGTCAGGTCCCTGCCCAACGCGGCCGATGCCGTGTCCTCGGGCGATTCGAGATAGGCGGCCAGACCGAGGTTGGGAATCGTGTGCAATCCGAAATCTCCGTATAGGAGCTGATCGTAGCTCGTGAAGGGATAGATGTAGTCTGCGAACAAGCGTATGAAATTATACGCATTGTCGTCCTCTCCGCCGTCACGTACCGCCGCCCGGAGGGAAGGCAATTCCTGCTGGGTGAAGAGCAGGCGCGGATGGTTGAGATTGTAGAGAGAATCCGTCGCGGCGGCGGTCGATGAGGAGGCCTCGATTCGAGGATGGGGAATCAGGAAGCCCATTAGGGCGAGGAGAATGGCGGCGCGTGGAAGTGATCTCATGGTCCGATGCCATTCATTGACCCCTGATTACGGTTTGGCTTCCGGCGAGACGTGCGGGCACGGGTGAAGAAAAGGCCGTTCACTCGGCCTGCCCATGCAATAAGTTTAGTCCATTACATAAGTAAAGTCAATACAAGCGATAGGATGGCTCTGACCCCGCCGGGCAACACGCCGAAGGCCCGCGTCGGTCGGCGGCCTCGTTGACTGGGCGACCGAGGGAGTCTATACTCGTAGATCCCGAGAGTCGCGCCGACGGGGAAGAACGGGCATTGGCGATACAGGGCCCGCGCAGGGAAAGCACTTACCATGAACGACGTTACACTTACGGGCGATCAGTTCATCCTTTTCGCTCTCCTCATCAAGATGGGCGTCATGGCCGGCCTGGCCACGCTCCTCGTGACTTCATCGAGGTTCAAGCGCCTCCTCTTCGAGGAGGATCCCGGTCCCGCAGAGAAGATGAAGGTCAGCCTATTGCTGGCATTCTTCTTCGCGTTCGGCGTGGCGGCAAGGGTTCTCATCGGCTACGTGGCGGTGGACCTGAGCCTCCCCGGCGTTTTCCTCATCGGCCTCCTCGCCGGCCCGGGCCCCGGCGCGATCGCCGGAGCCGTGATCGCAGTGCCGGCGGTCTTCTACGGGGAGTTTCTCGCCCTGCCGTTCTTCGCGGGATCGGGGGCGGCGGCTGGATTCGTCCACGACGTCGTTCAGGAAAGGTCGGTCATATGGTCTTTTTCCCCCATGCCTTTCGTGAACGTATACCGGTACCTGAAGAGCGCGATAGTGGCCCGGAAGGTTGAAGGCCAACTCCTGATCTTCGTGAGTCTCCTTGGATTGGACGTGGTGCACAACCTGCTCGCGGGCAGGTACCCCGAGCTCATATTCGATCTCAAGCCCCGTAATTTCGGCGTACTCGTCTGCATGTATCTGGCCACCCTCACGTGCGTGGGGATCCCTCTCAAGATCCTTAACAATACTTGGCTCGAAGAGCAACTCGAACAGAGGGAGCTGAGGTTGATGGAGGCGAGGTACCTGGCGCTCAAGAGCCAGATCAACCCCCATTTCCTCTTCAACACCTTGAACTCGATATCCTCCTGCCTCGGGACCGAACCTCAGAAGGCGAGGTGGATCCTGCTCAAGCTTTCAGAGATTCTCAGAAGGCTGCTGAGAAGCGAGGATTACCTCGTGCCTCTGAGCAGGGAACTCGATTTCATCGACAGCTATCTGCAGATAGAGACCATACGTTTCGGCGAAGAAAAGCTCCGCGTGGTGAAAGAGATCGACCCCAGGGTGCTCTCCGTCCCGGTGCCCGGCATGATACTTCAGCCCCTGGTCGAGAACGCGCTCAAGCACGGGATCGCCCCCCTTCTCCACGGCGGCGTACTGGAGATAAGAGCGAGGAAAGAGGAAGGGAAGACGATCGTCGAGATAATCGACAACGGCCGGGGAATGAGAGAGGATCGCTCGCAAAGGGGAATAGGCATCAAGAACGTGAGTGAAAGGCTGCGGATGGTCTACGGAGCCGGGGAGTGGTTCAGGATGGAGCGGGTGCCGGAGGGCGGAACGAGAGTCGAGATAAGGATACCGGCGCAGCCGGTTTCGATGGTGGAGGCCGGTTCGAGATGAATTCCCCTCTGAGGATTCTCCTTGCCGACGACGAGAAACTCGCAAGGCGCGAGCTCAAGAGGCTCCTGAAAGGCGCCGACGACGTGGAAGTAATCGGTGAAGCCTCGAACGGGCTCGAGGCCTTGAGCATGATACGGGAGCTAAGGCCTGACATGGTGTTTCTCGATATCGAGATGCCCGGGCTCAGCGGCATCGAGCTGGTCGAGAAGCTCATGGAGAAAGGTCCTGACGTGAATGTCGTCATGGTCACGGCGTACGACCACTACGCGGTGAAGGCTTTCGACGTCAAGGCTGTGGACTACGTGCTCAAACCGGTGGAGCAGGAGAGGCTCTTGGAGTCGGTCAGGAGAGTACGCGAGAAGATCGAGTCGGGCGAACGATCGGCCGGCATCGAGCGTCTGCTGGAAGCCCTGAGATCGGGAGATCGGAAGAAACTCTCGCTTCGCTCCGACGAGTCCACTCTCATAATAGACGCGGATGATCTCGTTTTCGCCTATTTCGAGGAGGGATCCGTAGTGGGAGTCACGACCGGCGCTACGGGCACACTGAATTACAAGAGCCTCGATGATCTGCACGCGGCGCTGGGGAGCGGTTTCGTAAGGGCGCACCGGAAGTATCTCGTGAATCTCGACATGATAAGGGAAGTCATCCCCTGGTTCAGCGGGAGCTATCGCTTGCGGCTCAAGAACAAGAGCGAGATCCCGCTGAGCAGGAGGCATGCGAAGGAACTGAGGGAGATCCTCAAGTTCTGAGTGGTTGCCGAAGTGCCGCGGGTCCTGTCGGCGATCTCACCCGCTGCGTGGCGGCCAAGTTTCTGCAATCCGCGGATGTGAGCCTGCCTCGACATGCTCTCACGCTCCGGCGTCCTCGCGCGCGGATGAATCAATTATAGCGCGCTGCGGAGTCGCGTTCGAGCATGTCGAGGCAGGCAACCCAGATTACGACTTTCCGCTGTTGCCATTCCAAAGACCAAGAAGCGAGTGACAGGCCATTGACGAACCGTTGGCGCGGAGCAAGCGAGGATCCACCGCCTTTAGGCGGTTAGCCGAGCGCAGCGGGCGCCGGTGAGGAGATGGCCTGTCACTCGCTT
>CAYXEN010000018.1:0-38065 GCA_964464035.1 uncultured bacterium
CATATCATAGTTTACATACCGGACCGGAGATCACCTACTGAATGTTTTCTGAATTCTCTGTCAGAAAGACGATCCGCCTGATAAGACACGGGTCGGCCGACAGGCTCCAACCAACGGACGAAGTGCGGGGAAAAAGGATAGTGAAGGTACTTCCTACCTGAGGACCCCGGGGACACCCTCTGGGACCCGCTGGGGGGACATTGTCGTCTCGTTCACTGGGATATGCATTCATAAGCCATCAGCCGCCGGTCCCATTGCTTGCCCCTACCTCTTTATCAGCTACGTGAAGATGAAGTCAACATTTAACATTCGGGGGATTGGACGAATTTGATCTCCAGAGACCCTGTCCATGCATTGAGGAGTTGGGGTAAACATTCTTTCTGTGAGTTCCGATAGCTGCGTCCGATTCTTGAGTCGAAAGGGCGGCGATATCGCGACGGGTTCGAAGACAAGAGTCGGCGAGCCTCGCCGGAGTATTCGGACCAAAGAGGTTCAAAATAGCTTGATCAAAAAGGGAACTTCGTGCTAAAATGAAATGAAACGGCGTTCACGGTAAGAGGTGATGTGCCGATAGAGCGCCCTCCCCAACACTACCTAAATTGTCTCCAACGAGGGGTTTGTTATCAATATGAAACCCCTTTATTTTTCCCCCGAGGTGGATAGATGCCAAGACCTTCTGATTCGTTCAAGAAAACCATACAGGTAATATCGCCCCTATTTGTCATAATAATCGTAATCATTCTTCTGCTTTCCACTCCAATCTGGTCCACCGACAGGATGCATGATCCCGCCGTCGACAATTCGGGAAGAGGCGCGAGCACCGGCATAGCCGGTCGAAAAGCCGTGCGAGCCCCCGCCGGAAACGGCATTCAGGAGTCAGATCCTGCTATGGAAACAAGCGGATTGGAAGAAAGGACGAAGAGAGGCATCGAAGCGAGATGGAACGGAACCGAGCTCCTGCCTCCCTTGCCTGCCGACCCCCTTCTTAGGGACGAAGCAATCAGGGAAGCCGGGGCCAACGCTCTTTCCGGCTCGGCCGCGGGCACGCTCCATTCCACCGGCGGACCCGGCTCCTTCAGAGGAAGAGCCGGAGTCATCCCTTCGGCGCTGAATGTCAAACATTTACCCCTGCCCGCGAGATTCAAAAAAATGAGTCACACTCATCCCGCGCCTCCCGATGATTTCGGTTTGAAATCGACGGATCTCAATTCCGGCCGGCTGGGGGGAAAGCCGAAGAACGTCGAGAAGCCGGAAATGGATCTCGCTCCCGCGGCCATTCCGCTCGTAACCAGCTTCGCGGGCATGGATGACTACGAATTCCTGGCCATTTCGAATCATATAGTCGAGCCTCCCGATTGCGACATCGGCGTCGGCCCGGATCATGTTATCACTGTCACCAATCTCGGCTATGCGATATACGACAAATGCGGAAACCTGCTGACCGAACAGAGGTACAACGATTTCCTGGCCGACACCACGCATTTCTTCTTCGATCCCAAGGTCATATACGACGCATGGGACGGCCACTGGCTGATGACTCTGCTGATAAGCGATGCGAACACCCAGGAATCATACGTCGTGCTCCTGGTATCGGAAACCCCGGATCCGACCGGGACGTGGCACTACTGGTACCTCGACTTCACCCTGGACGGAAGCAATCAAACAAACTACTGGGCGGATTATGAAGACATATCCGTCGATCCGTACGGTATCTATATCACGAGCAACCAGTTCAATTTCAACGACAGTTTCAAGTATGCCAAGATCCGCTGCCTGGCCAAGACCGAGATCTACAGTTATACGCTGAACCTGAACTGGTGGGATTGGTGGAATCTGAAGAACAAGGATACGTTCTCCACGAATGCATTCACGATCCGGGCTGCGAAGATGCATTCGTATTCGGGCATAATGTATTTCATCAATTCAAAATCGGGCGGGGGAAGCATGATGACGTTGTGGGAGCAAACCGGCCCGCCGTTATCGCCGACTCTCACCAAGTACAAGATAAGCGTCAACAGCTATGACAACCCTCCTCCCATGCCCCAAAATGACGGCACCTTTCTCAGCACAGGGGATGCGAGATTGCTCAACGCCTCCTATGGATGGGGACAATTGTGGACCGCCGCGGGCGTTCGCGTCAACTGGGGCGAAACCGACGATCGCTCGGGCGTCAAGGTATACCAAGTGGACACTTCCGCAAGAAGCTTGTATTACGAGAGTCCCACTCTGGGGACCACCGGGCTATACTATTTCTTCCCGGCAGTGGATTTCGATCCATTGGGCCGCGGCATCGTCACTTTCGCCCGAGGCGGCGCTGATGAGTTCTGCGGAACATGGTATGCGGAAATCGGTTGGGGAGGATCTGTCAGTTCTTCCAGCCAGTTGTCAGCAGGGACAAGGGCCTATGTGGGCTTCTCGTCGAATGGTTCCTCAACCGATCCTTATCGGTGGGGCGACTATTTAGGGTGCGACTTGGACCCGGAAGACGAGAGGATGTTCTGGATCTACGGCCAACACGCCAGTCCGGATGCTGGTCAAGGCAACTGGGGCACCATGGTCGGCGCTCTGACCTATGAACAAATCGGCGGCATCAACGTCACGCCGACCGGCAATTCTTTCTCGACGGGCCCCGTCGGTGGCCCGTTCACTCCGCCCGCCATCACGTATTCCCTATACAACCCTTGGATGGTTACGCTCTACTGGTCGCTCGCCAGCGTCGATTACTGGAACACTCCTTCCGCAGTATCGGGAAAACTGCTTCCCCACACCGGGACGACCGTGGACATGACGATCAATTCCAACGCGAACTCTTTCGCCGAGGGAACATACCTGGATCAGTATTCGTTCATAACCTGTTTGATCACCTCGGCTTCGAGAGGAACGGAGCTCACCGCGGGAAACATCGGGGAATGTCCCGGGGCGACGGTCAAGCTGATTCCAAACGAGCCGATTTCCAGGACTCTGACGTACGACAACCAGCAATCCGGCGTTTTCGTTACGGCCATGCAGGACTTCAACGTATGCGCCGTGGGAATCAAAGCCGATCTCGTGGTTCCTCAGACCATTACAGCCAGCATATACGAGGCGAACGGCGACACGCGCGGCAATCTCGTAGCCACCGGATCGATAACCGCCATCACTCCGGGAGACACGATAAACTACATCCCGATAAGCGCCGCGCTTCAAGCATGCAAGGACTACGACATAGCGGTGAGCTACGGCAATATCAACAGCCGCCCCGATTGGCTGGAGATATACTTGGGAAATCCCTACATAAAAGAACCGTTCGACGTCGGCGGGATCATAAGAGTGCGAAACGGCGAGACGAACGGTGATCCGAGCTCGGTGTCTCTTCCTTACATTTCCATCATAGGTGCCGCCGCCTGCGACAGCATCGCCGAACTGAAGCCCGCGGCTGGAACTCCCTTGACTTATACCTCCTACACCGGAGGGGGCGACAGGGGCATATATGTGACACCGCTCAAGACGATCCACGTCTGCTCCCTCGGATGGAAGAGCGATCTGATTCCTGGCCAGAAGCTCAATGTCAAGATTTACGACGGAACCGGTTTCGTCCGCGACAGCCTGATCGCCTCCGGATCGATCGATATCGCCGCTCCCGGAGAGCAATATTACGACGTTCCGATAGACGCCGTCCTCGAAGAGGGGCACATGTACGATCTCGCCATATCGTACGAATCATCCAACGGATGGTGGCTTTATAACGAGAACGACTTCGCGCTTCCTTACGATGTCGGAGACGTCATCCGCGTCGAGGATGGAGAGTACTACGGCGACGTTTTCACGACGGCGATAGCACAGTTGCGCCTCGGCTGGAGCGAAGCCGTGGGATACGCGCACTTCGATCTCGCAAAACAGGGAGACGTCTACCCGCCTCCGTACTCGAGCAGCACACCCAATTCCAGGTACGGCATGTACGTTACTTCCCTCATCGATCAGGCCGTTTACAGCATCGGGTGGATGGCCGACATTCCCGCCGGCGAACCGATAACCGTGAACATATACTCGGCCACCGGCACGGCACGCGGCACTCTCTTGAGTTCCGGCACCACTGTGTCCGCGGGCGGCGGAATGCGCTGGCACGACGTGCCCGTCACCATGGAATTCGCGGCGGCGACCGACTACGATATCGAAGTCGTTATCCCTCCCAACGTGAACCAATGGAGATACTGGCTGGATCAGTCCGGCATGCCGTATCAAGCGTATGGAGTGATCGAGATTCGTAACGGCGAGTCATGGGGATCCGCCCTCTATCTAGTCCTCCCGCATTTTCGCATGAACGCCTGCAACCGGACGCTCACTTCGGTGGGCGGCGAAGAACTCTCCGGTCCGCCCGCTTTCTACCTCGAATCCCCCTATCCCAACCCCGCTTCCGGGCGGGTTGACATACGGTTCGGACTCGACAAGGCGACTCGTGCGAGCCTCTCCATCTATGACGTGAACGGTCGCAAGGTGGCCGAGGTTCTGCCGAGCTCGCTCAGGGATTCGGGGCCCGGCACGGCGCAGTTCGACGCGAACAAGCTGGCGTCGGGCGTGTATTTCGTCCGGTTGGAGGCGGGCAAGAGGAGCCTGGCGAGGAAGATGGTGGTGCTCCGCTAGTATTCGAACCGAAGTTAACGGCGGCTGTGCGGGCTGCTATCTCACGACCGCGATCTTTCCGGCCTCCGTATAGAAGCCGGTTTCGAAGCGATAGAAATAAACGCCCGACGGCACCATCTTGCCGGCATCGTTCCTCGCGTCCCAGGGGATCGTTTGGCCTCCCTGAAGAAACCATTCGTTGCAGACAAGCCGCCTGACCCTTCGCCCCGACGCATCGAAGATCTCGATGCTCACTGCAGAAGGTCGATCCAGATAGAAAGAGAACGATGCCGGTCGTCCTGAACCCGCCGGCAAAGGATTGGGAAACAACTTCACGTTGCGGGCGCGGCCGGCGGCCCTTATCCCGGATGCGACGGTGTGATCCAAATGCCTTATGACGTTCAAGACTATCCGCTGATAATTCATGTTGGCGCCGTAGATCGGGCTGTCCAACTCACAGCCTGCCTTGCGCTGCGCGAAGGTCAAGACATAACCTTCGCCCGGTCGCTGATAGTATCCCATGATCCCCCACTTCGGTGATTCATAATGACTGAAGTTCCAATCATTGGCTTCGCATGTCGCAAGGAGGTGAAAAGACGGCGGCAATCCTTGATCGTAGGCTTCTTGCTGAATGATCGGAACGCCGTCGGCACCGTAAGGATCCCCCTGCCAGGAGATGGGTAACCCGTCGACCTCGTCCTTGCCGAGGTAATGAGCATCCAGCTTGTCTCCATTGGCGAGCCCCGTCCCTTCGAACGCCCAGTGCGAAGCTTCGCGCACCGTCCAATCGCCCGGCGTTCCCTCGCCGTCTATGTCCTCGGCACCAAGGATAGCCTGGCCGAACTCCGCCCCCGTGAGCGAGTACGAGGGCCTGTCCGCAGGTGCTTCCCTCCACAAGTACGTGCCGGGGTGAAGAGGATGGGGGCCGGTCGGCTGGTAGGAATGTTGCTCGCCCTCCTGAATACCGCGGGAACCGCCGTCTGCATCCGTGATGTTGTCACCCTTGTAGCAAATCAACTGCTTCATGTCGGTGCTGTACTCGGTTCGCCAAAAGCACATGTTCCCCGATGCGAAAAACACGTTTCCCCCGCCGGCTATGAACGCTTCGACGGCATCTCTCTGCGCCTCTGACCAATACTCGGAATGCCCGACGAAAACCAGTTCATTGTAAGCCGCGATGAGATTCAATCCACCTGCTTCTATGTCTTCCATCGTGATGTAATCGACGTCGACGCCCGACTCATCCAGAAACCTCACCCACGGCAAATCGTAAAAGACGAACACGCCCTTGCCTGAGTTCGCTACGCAGGGGCGTTGCATCGAAGCCACGTTCGTTCTATCCCAATCCTGCGTGTCGTAGAGAGACTTGCCTCCCCACCATTCATAGGCCCACCAGGTCGAGCTCGAGAGGACCATGCAGACCTTGCTGCCGGGGGAAGGAGCCCTCACCACGAAGAGAGCGTATTGACGGTTCGCGCCCGGTTCTCCGTTCTCCGGCCAGACTTCGACATAGTATGGAGCGCTGTCCCACGTCTGTGGCACCTCTATGCGAAGGTTCGGTTGCCATCCGCAGCCCGTGGACCAGAGTCCGTCGTTGGTTCCCCCTCCCGAGGGAACAAGCTGAACGCCGGCCGGCACGTTCGTGTGATGCAACCCGGTTTGGTCATAGACATAGGTGTCCGCGGCCCCCGCCTTCATGAATCGGACTTCCACCGTGGGAGAGATCGAAGATATGAAGATATCGAGTGTATCGCCCGGAACGACCGATTGAGGCCAGACATAGACGTAGATGGAATGCGGCGAATCATTGTGGGTCATATCCGCCCATTCCGGAGTATGCGGATTCACCATCACCGTCGCCCAGGCGGTGCTGCAAATGAAGAAGCAAAGCAAGCAGGCGAAAAGAACGAATTCGAAAGCCTTGCCAGTGCCGTTGCGTGCTCCCGATCTCGGCCGTGGTCCCGAATGGACCGGGCAGGCATCGAGAACACTCGAGTCGCCATTCATGACCCCTCCCCTGAACGGCTACTACGTTCTCACGATATTGTTGCTCGGGGCAGCTCCGGAAAGATTCTCATCCCGGGGGGAAACCTCTTCGGGATGAAAACAAGCTGAGGATGCTCGATGATGAGCGCTGTCCCCTCCGATGGTATAACATGCTAGCATAAAAACAGATGAATGGCAACAGAAATGTATGCCATCCGCCTGCCCGATGATCCATCAACACTAGTAATAATACCAGATAGTGCGGTAATCGCGGATGTTCTCGCCTCTTGCGGCAAGCTCCTCCAGGTAGTCGTAGATCGGGACGTCGACGTAATTGTAGGGGGGCACCGGGCTCACGTTCTTCTCCCACGGGTGCAGCTCGTACACCCTCGATCCGGTGGGAAGAATCATCACCAGGCGGTGGTCCTGCCACGCCCGCAGGTGGTTCTTGCCCAGGCGCGGCACGTTGAAGACCGGCTCGTCGGTGCGATCGAGTCCGGGAAGCAGGCGAGCTTCTTCTTTCCTCTCTTGAAGGATTCTCGCTATAGGCACCATGTAGCGGCGCGTCTCCTCCTTGCCCTTCATGTTGAAATTGTAATAGGGATCGACGCCGATGGATTTGAGGTTGCGGCGGAGCTTCGCCGACTCGAAACGGCGCGAGTTCTCCATGGTGAAAACTTGCTGGTTGTATACTCCGATTCCCAGCTTGCGTATCTTCTGCACCGATTCCATCGCTTCCGGCGTTATCTCGTACGAATGCTCGAAGTGGGTGACCAACGCTATCTCGAGCCTGGGAGGATCATGGAACTCGGCAAGCAGTTTCAGGAGATCATCCGTCCATCTCATCGGCAGGACCACCGGCGTCCTCGTTCCGAGGCGTATACGGTATATGTGCTTCTTCGCGGCTATCGTCTCGAGGATCCAGCGCAGTTGCGAATCCTTCATCACCACGGGGTCACCGCCGGTTATCAGAACATCGCCGATGCTTTGATGATCATCAAGCCAGGCCAGTGCTTTTTCGATGGTTTCGCGCGAAGCCAACGCGTGCTCATCGAGGCATTCCTGGATCTCCCAGTTGCGCTGGCAGTAGACGCATATCTGCGCGCATGTGTTGAAGGGCTTCACTATCGCGATCAGCGGATAGCGCCTCGTCACCAGGTCCACCGGCGAAGTGTCGTGTTCGCCCATGAAATCGAAGGCCGATTCCCTGTCGGTCCTGTACTCCGCCATGAGATCCACGTAATCCTTCGGCGGTATCACCTGCGCGCGGACGGCATGGTCGTAACCTATCGCCAGCTTGCTGTCCATCAGGCTCAAGTAATATGGAGTGACGCCGAAGGGGATCCTGTGTTCGATGGCTTTTTGTATGGCCTCTTTCTGTTCGGAGGTGAGCTCGACGAGATCGATCAACGGTTTCGGATCCTTTATCACGTTCTTGAGTTGCCACGTGTGATCCCACCAATCCTTCTCGCTCGCCCCGAAGTAGCCGAGTATCCTGGCCCGGTTCTCTTTGCGCCACGAGACGACCTCGTCCTCGAGCCCCGAGGGATACTTCTTGAAATACTTCCGCACGGTCGAGCCCAGATCGTCCAGGACCTCCATGCGCATGAGCGCCGCTTCCCTTCCCCTCTTACGGAGAAACTCGGGGATCGCGCGCTTGACTCCGTTGTTCTCGAGATAGATGTTCGATCTTCCCGCGACCCCGCGAAACAGGCTTATGAACTCCATGAGAAAACCGACCGAGACGCCGGTCGCGAGTTCGTCGCGCTTGCCCCTGGCAAGCTTCCAGAGGCAATCGAGTGCCGAGAACCGCGTGCGCTTCTCGTTTATCGGACCTATTATGCTCTTGAACACGCGAACGCACTCGCGCACCGTCGCCTTCTCGAGGATATGCAAGTCGTTGTCCACGTCGAACACGGCCCGCTCCGCCTTCTCGAGATACGAATAGAGGCTCTCGCGGGCGCTCTCCAGGTCGGGCGCCGCCTTGAGAATGTCCTGAATCTCACGATTGGCGTCCCAGAGCCGTTCGAGGTAGGCCTCGTAATCGATCTCGAAGCGCGGTTTTATCAGGGTGACTTCGTCGGTGAAGACGTCGTCTATGATCTTGGTGCTCAAGAGATCCCTTTTCCCGTCGGTCCTCGAATCTGCGGTCTTCTTTTTCTTTCCGCGTTCTTTCTTGTCGATGGACTGCATGAGACCTCCTTTGCCCGCCTCGAATTCGCAGCTTGGTCGAAAGGACTTGCAGGATCATAGCCTACACTCTATTAAACCCCGCTCAAGCAAATTGCATTCCAACAATCTCTTTTGGATCGATCCGGTTCGCGGGCGGGGACGAGCGTTTCATTCCCCGACCACGCCGAGTATCCAGTCTCCGATCCTCTCGAGCGCCGTCGGTGACATGGTCTCCTCGATCCTTGCGTACTCCGCCGGCACCCCGGTCTCGGCGGTCTGGAAGAGGTGATTCAAGCCGGGCAGTTCCACCACCGTCACCTTCTCGTTTCCGCCCTCGACAAGCGCTTGTTTGATCGCTCCCAGATTCTCTTTCGCCGGGACCTGAAGATCCTTTTCTCCGCCGAGGGCCAATACCGGGCACTTCACCTGCTTGAGGGCGGAACGAGGGTCGTAGGTAAGAAAGAATCGGAACCAGGGGCTTACCATCGACTTTGCTTGTGCTTCCAGATTCTCTTCCACAACGCCCAGCGCGGCTTTTTCCGCTTTGCTCAGACCCGCCGTACTGTCTCTCATCGCTTCGACCAGCTTGCGCACGGCGAGGGAATCATCCTTGGTTCCTTCTATTATCGCAAACATCGCTTCCTGCCACATTCTGTTTTTCATGACGAGATGCTCATCGACCCCGCTCGCCCTGAGGATCGCCGCCGCCTGCGAATAGAGAATCTCTTCTCCTGTCATCCCCGTCCCCGCCATGAGAACGATGAAAGCAACGTCCTTGGACCGGGCCGCCACCATCGGAGCCACGATGGCTCCTTCGCTGTGGCCGATCAATCCTATCCTCTTCTTGTCGATATCCTTCCTGCTCTCGAGGAAGTCGATACCGGCCCGAACGTCCCCGGCGAAATCTCTTGTGGTTGCATCCGCGAAATTCCCCGTCGAGGCTCCGACTCCCCGGTCGTCGAACCTCAATACGGCGATTCCCCTTCTCGTCAAGTAATCCGCCAGCACGAGAAAGGGCTTGTGGCCCATCAGCGTCTCGTTTCGATCCTGGGGCCCCGAGCCGGATATGAGTATCACCGCCGGAAAAGGCCCTTCTCCCTTGGGCGTCGTCAATGTGCCGGCCAGCTTTATCCCGGCTTCCTCGTTGGGATACTCGACTTCTTCTTCATCGTACGGGTACGGCTTCTTCGGCTCCTGCGGCCGACGAACGACCACCTCCTCATTCGTGCGTCCCAGTTCGAGAGGGATCTTGAGTCCGCTTTGATGCCATTCACCGGCGATCTTCAAGCTGTCCGCGTCGAGGACTCCCTCGTAGTACCCCCTGACCGCTTGAACCTCGAACCTGACCGTATCCCCCTCCACCTCGACCGAACTGACCGGGATTCCCTTCGCTCCCTGGTCCGGGCTGTCCATCGTGGCTTTCAACGTGTCGCCGGAGGCGGAGATATTGAAGACGATCCGCAGCTTCATGCCGGAAAACTCGAGTGCTCCCACCCATCGGCCCGGGAGAGCGCCCCCTTGTCCACCTCCGGCCGCCGCACCGGCGCCGGGCGCCGCTTCCCCGATCGCACCGGCCGTAATGAGCAGAATCAAGATCATCGCAAACCGTTTCATTCTGAAACTCCTTTCCCTGGAAGACTCCACTCGCGCCTGCTACGAATCCATTACACGCCGGTGGCATCTTCATTCATCCCCGTCGCCCACTTATGGTTAGACGCGGCCTTTTGTTGAGTCTATACTCATACGCGAGTGCAGTCAAATGCGCCCCGAAAGACACGAGGAGCGAAAATGCCGGATCGATCGATAGTGCACGTGGATATGGATGCTTTCTACGCCTCGGTGGAGACGCTCGACGACCCATCGCTTGCGGGAAAGCCCGTCATCGTCGGAGGTACGCCGGAAGAGCGGGGCGTCGTCGCCTCGGCGTCGTACGAGGCGCGAGCCTTCGGCGTGCGCAGCGCCATGAGCTCCTTTCGCGCCCGCAAGATCTGCCCGCAAGCCGTCTTCGTCCGGCCACGCATGAAACGTTACTCGGAAATATCGCGCATGATCTTCGACCTCATGCGCGAGTACACGCCGCTCTTGGAACCTATTTCGATAGACGAAGCCTTTCTCGATCTCACCGGCACCGAAAAGCTCATGGGCGGTGCGGAGAAGACCGCCCGCGAGATCAAGCGGCGCATAAAGGAAGAGATCGGTCTCAATGCCTCGGTCGGAGTCGCGCCGAACAAGTTTCTCGCGAAGCTTGCGAGCGGCCTGTGCAAACCCGATGGCTTCCTCGTGATCGAAAGCGGCTCGGCCCGGAGCATACTCGATCCCCTTCCTCCCAGAAAGATCTGGGGCGTGGGCGAGGTGGCGGCGCGGAAGCTCGCGGCAAAAGGCATAACGACCATAAGAGACTTGAGATCCGCCGACGCCCGCTTGATCGAATCCGTCTTCGGATCCCGTGCCGGGCGCATCATCGAACTCGCGAGAGGAATAGACGATCGTCCCGTGGAGCCGCGCGGAGAACCGAAATCCATAGGAGCGGAGAGAACGTTCGCACGCGACATCGGAGATGAAAGAGAGCTCATCCGCAGGCTGGACTCCCTCTCGGAACGAGTGGCCGCGAGGCTGAGAAAAGAAGGATTCAGGGCGCGGACGGTTCAATTGAAAGCGCGTTTCCCCGATTTCACGACCGTGACCCGGGCTCTGACTCTTCCCTCTCCCGTCGCCGGCACCAGGAGAATCCAGGAGGCGGCCAGGAAACTCTTCCGTGAAAAACTGGATAGAAGAGGCCGGCCGTTGCGTCTCATAGGAGTATCACTCTCCAACCTTTGCAAGTCTGAAGCGGACGACGCCGATCTTTTCGACGCCGATGCCGACGACAAGCTGGAGAAGATCGATTTCATAGTGGACGACCTGCGCAGGAGATTCGGGCCCGGCGCAATAAGGCTGGGCGGAAGCGACAAGGACACCGGCGGAGAGACCCGATGAGAACGACAACCAGATACGCCGCCGTTGGGGCGACTGCCGGCTTCCTGATCTCCGCTCTCGTCCTGATCCTCTTTCCGCACTTCTTTTCCCATGTCTATGAGCTCCCGATCCCGGCCGTGCTCGTCGCCGCGCTGTCGGCGGTGATCGGAACGTGCGTCGCCGTCGTAAGAATCATCATGCGAAGGCCCGCGCGCGACGCGCTCCCGGGCCGGCGCCTGGGGCTCGTATTCGCGGCGAGCTTGCTTCTATCAGCCGGTCTCTATGCGCTGAGAACGCCCGCACGGAACTGGAAGGTTTCACCCAAGCTCCTCGTACTCTGCATCGACGGAGGCACTTGGAAGGTCATGGATCCGCTCATCGCCTCCGGCCGCCTTCCCAACCTGGAGCGAATCCGCCGCGAGGGAACCTCGGGTGTGCTCATGTCCACCACGCCGGCGTTTTCGCTCATAGCATGGACCACGATCGGCGCCGGCGTCCGCCCCGAGAAGCACGGGATCACCTCATTCTACGACACCCAGGACGACCTCGAGAGCAAACGAATATGGGAAGTATTCGAAGACGGCGGGCACTCGGTCGGGCTCTTTCGGTGGTGGGCGACGTGGCCTCCCCGCGTGAAGAAGGGATTCGTGATTCCCGGATTGCTCGCGCGGGATTCGAGATGCTTCCCCGAGGAGTACGGCTTCATAAACCGTTTCCGCATGGACGAGAAATCAGGGCATTCATTCTCTACGATACGCAAGATGAAAACCGCGTGGCGGTTTCTTCGCGCGGGCCTGCGCCTGGAGACTTGCCTCGAGACCGCCGTCGAGCTCTTGCCCGCCCTTCGCTCGGGTCGCTTCGCGGATCGTCACATCGCCCTGAGAAGGGCCGAGATCCGCTTGAATGCCGACGTCTATTGCCACCTGCTCCGGCGTTTCCGGCCCGAGTACACTTGCTTCTACGACAACGGCGTCGACCAGATGTCTCATTTCTACTGGAAATACTACGAGCCCGGCATCTTCGGCGCCGTCCATCCCGCCGACGTGAAGCGATACGGCAAAGCCATCCCGGATTACTACGTCCTAAACGACGAGGTTATAGGAAGAATCCTCGAGCACGTGTCCGACTCCACGTATGTCGCTGTTTTGTCCGACCACGGATTCGGCGCGGACAGCACGGGGGCGCGAACGCTGTATTTCGCCCGCGGCGTTCCGATTCTTGCCGACATGGGCATGGACAAGGATTATTACAGCATCGCCCTGGGCTCTCAGACGTACATCGAATCTGTCTATCGCGATCCCGCAAAGAGCCGAGCCGCCCTCGAGCGGGCCGTCGGCTTGCTGAACTCGCTTCGAACGGTCGAAACGGGCAAGACCCTCTTCAAGGCGCGCATAAACCCGGAGGGCCGGTTGCTCCTCAGAGTGTCGGATTCGCTCTGTTCGCTCGACGAGCACGTACGGACTCCCAAAGGCATCATCCCCATAGAGCAATGGTTCACTACCCGCTCGCTCAGCGGGACACACGAACCCGAGGGAATCTTCCTTTTCCGGGGAGCGCCGTTCAAGAAAGGCCATAGCGGCGAGACGGCTCAACTGGTGGACATAGCTCCCACCATCTTGTATGCGACCGGGTTCGCGGTATCACGCGAACTGGACGGCGGGATCATGTGGGACTGGATGACCGATACGTTCCGGAACAGTCACGAAGTGCGATGGGTGGATTCCTACGGCGCCTATGACCCCCGCGAATATGAAGTACATGTGGACGAAGAGACGATGAAGAAGCTCCGCTCCCTCGGATACATACGCTGAAAAACGGCTCCCCCGATCAACCGACGGGAGAGCCGCTCTTCGCGTGCTCTAGACCGCTCTCGCGATATTTCTACTTTTCGTATAGACTCTTGACGCTTCCCCACGTGGTGTTCTCGGCGGGGACAGTGCCAAGATCGATCACTCCGGTCTGGGTGATCGCCACTAACGGCGCCCCCTGCGCTATGGGAGCGTTCACGGATACTTCGACATATATATCGAAGAAGCTGTCCGTCGACTGCGCCCCCGCGAGTTGAACCTGAACGTTCGTAAAAAGCGCTTCGGGCGGTACCGCGCCGTGGAGAGTGAAGATATGCTTTTCTCCGGGATCGAACTCGACCTCGTACGTGATGTCGAAGAACGAGTCCACGAAGTACACGTCGAAAAAGCGGCGCACGTCGGTCGAGGGAAACGACGGATGCAGGGCGACGAGCGTCCCGCCCCCGCCGCCTGGAGGATCGTAGCTAAAAGCGACATCGAAGAAGCTGTCGACGAAAAAAGTCGGCCCCGAATTGGTATCGGCGGCCGCGGGATAGAATATGTCGAAAAACGAATCCACCGCCCACTGCCCAAGCGGGCCTCCCGAATCACCGGCCGTCATGCTCGCTTGAGCGGCCAGGCCGGAACCTGCATCAATTGCATTTTGGATTGCAATATCAGCCCATCCAACTTGCGTATGATCTACGCCGCTTAGATCAAGTTTGCCGACGGCACAATGATGGGCGGTCGTAGGGTACGGCGGTCCGCTGAAAGTCTGCAAGTCGGTGAATACGTCGAAAAAGGAATCGGTGGACTGGGCTGTGGATACCACGGGAACAACGAGCAGCGAGAGGAGGAAGAAGATCCCAATCGTTCTCATGGGGCCTCCCATAGGTGTGGATTATTCGGCGGAGAGAACCGCAGGGGCAGGAAAGCGGCTTCGTGCGGGGCCGAATTGCTCCGTGGGAAGTGATGACAATATGGATTTAAGGGTTTAGTATATCCTAAATCATCCTGTTTGTCAACAAAGAAGCTTTGAGCTCATTGCGACATCCCGAACATCACCGCAAAAGAGACGGCCTTGTACCCGGCGGGCATTCCGAAGTCCGTATCGGCTAGATCCGATTTTTCCAGCTTCATTTCCGTAGCCTTCTCGTCGCTGCCCACCGATTTCACGATAACACCTAGTTGGAATATTCTTGCATATTCGGGCGATGCTTCCGGCTCGGGATCCGAGCCCATGGAGTTTATCACTCCGAGACATTGCATGAGATTTCCCAGGGCCTTCATGACGTCTTGACATTCATTGACAATTCCAGCCTCGTTCGTGATCCACACGCTTTCGTAGTGCTTGCCGTCCGCCACAACTTCGTAGATTGTCGTCGACAAACCTGATACTTTCTCCCCCTTGCCTTTCTTGACGATCTTTACCTTCGGCGGCTTCTTGGCGGCGAGCATCTGTTTCATCATCTCGCGCTGTTCGGGAGGGACATTCTCCATCATCGCGTCGACGGCCTTCTTCATGCCGCCGCAGAACTCGTCGATGGTGCCGCTCGCTATCATCTTGCGGTTGTCGTCTATGAAATGCACCATCTTGTTCTTGCCCTCGATGATTATGGACCCGTTCTCCCAGCTCGACTTGAGCTTGCCATTGCTTATGAACGTGGTTCCGCCGTCGGACTCTTCGATCTTCCATGCGGCGCCGGCCGACGAAGCGACAACGAGCGCGAAAACGAGAACCGCAATCACAGCAACTCCTGACCTAAGCATATGCTCCTCCTTGGAATCGTTACGGACCGGCGGATCTTCAACGCATACTATATCGGCATCGGTGCGGAAAGTCACCGGAAAAACGACATGATAACGCTGTCATCGCAGGTAGATGCTCTTGAGATTCTCCAACAGATCGAGCATTCTCCTGTGAACGTCCTCTCCGATCTCCTCGTGTTCCACGTGCTCGAAGGCCTCGAGCAGCTCTTCCTGCTTCGAAGGGGAGAGATGCATGTCAGCCATCGGATAGAGGACGTTGTCCTCCTTGAATATGTGCTGCGAAAGCAAGCCCGAGTAAGCGCGCCCGTTCTGCACGAATCTCACCTTCGCTTCCTCGTCGCCCTCGCGGTAGGCAGCAACCGCTTCGTGCATGCTCCTCACGTATCCGCGCCCGGTGTCGTGTTCCAGCAACATAGTGCCGACGGGGCCTCCTTCATTGGGTATCCCGGCCGCTTCCAGTTCCTTGAAAAGAAGATTCTCTTCCTTGCCGTGATGGCACTTGTCGGCGAACGTCCGGATGAACTCCACGACTTTCTCGAGATGCTCCGGATCCACACGCTCGCCTGTCTCGAGCCGCACGCATATCGCATCGATCACGGCCAGCATCTCTTTGATCGATTCATGTTCACGAACCAGTATCTCGGTGGGTTTCATGTCGATTGCTCCTTTGCTCCGCGTGCATACCCCGGGCAGGCACGCCAAGTTCAATTATACAAACAAATTGCGGGGCCGGGGGCGGGACAGACCCCATGGATGCCCCCGACCGATGCCCGGAATATAACACTTATTTTTGTCTTGACAAGCGGATAAATGGATGATTTTATCCTAATATGTTCTCCCAGAGCGTCATATACGCTTTTCGGGCTTTGAATTACATGGCCGATACCCGCGATCAGGAGTGGGTTCTGGCCCGCGAAATAGCCGAAGCCTTGAACCTGCCGGCCAACTTTCTGGCCAAGATCCTCGGTGTGCTCACCTCCGAGGGGATCCTGCTCAGCCAGCGGGGCAAGCGGGGAGGCTTTCGCCTGGCCAGGCCGCCGGAAGGCATAACTCTCCTCGATATATGCGCACCTTTCGACGACCCCGAGGAAAAAGCGAGGCGATGCTTTCTCAAGGATGCGCTTTGCGACGAAAAGAATACGTGCGCGATACACAAAGCCTGGAGAAAGGTGATGGACAGGCACATTGCGTTTCTGCGGAATACGACGCTCCGGGATACGATGACGAAACGTCGGGAAGGAGGCAAGACATGAACCACACCGCCGCAAAATCGATTTTTTGGTTCGGCACTCTGAGTTCTCTCATCCTTTTCATCATCCTCACCGTGGACACTCACGGCCGCTTCGAAGAACTCACCCGGGCCGACAAGTTGAACGATCAGGTGGTAGCGGGCAAGCGGGCTTTCGAGAAGCACAATTGCAACGATTGTCACACGATCCTCGGCTTCGGCGCTTACTACGCGCCGGACCTCACGCGAGCGTACGCGCGTCTCGGTGAGGATGCAATCAAGAGACGCCTGGCTTCGCCGGACGTCGTATTCGCCGATTCGTTCCGCAAGATGCCGCAGCAGCATTTGAGCGAAAAAGAGATCGCGGACATCACGGCTTTTCTCGAATGGGTCTCCAACATACAGAACCACGACTGGCCGCCCCAGCATTCCGAGCACCGCTGGAAACGCTCCACCGAGCGCATGCTCTCCGGCGCGGCCTTGAGCCCCGCCGCGGCGCTCATAGAGCAGGAGAATTGCATGAGCTGTCATCGCCTTGGGGACAAGGGCGGCCGCACCGGCCCGCGCCTCGAATGGATCGGAGCGCGGCACGACTCCCAGTGGATCGCGGATTTCCTCGCCTCCCCGCCGGAGGGCGTCGTGATGCCTAGCTTCGATTACCTGTCCCGCGAACAGCGGCTGATGATCGGCGACTTCCTCGTGAGCCTCGCAGCATCATCGAAGGTCGAGGAATTCTGGAGAGATGAGTACTCCAAGGAGGTGGCGAAATGACATTTCAAAGCCAGCGTGTCGCACTCCCCTACTTCGTCGTAGCCCTGCTTCTCTTCGGTCTCCAACTCATAATGGGGCTCTGGCTGGCGACACAGTATTTCGTAACGATACCTCAGAGCTTGGTGAACGTATTTCCCTTCTCCACCGCGCGCGCCATGCACACGAATCTTCTCGTGCTTTGGCTTCTTCTCGGGTTCATGGGAGCCACGTATTACCTGGTCCCCGAAGAAACGCAAAGGGAGCTGGCCTCCACGAAGCTGGCCATGCTCCAGCTCGTCATCCTCGTCGGCACGGGCGTGGCCGCCCTGGTGGGATTCGTCTTCGGATGGACGCAGGGCAGGCCGCTCCTGGAGATCCCCCGGCCGCTCGACATCTTCATTGTGATCGGGGCGCTCATATTCCTGGGCAACGTCGGGTGGACGATGATCAAGGCCCGCAACTGGACGGTCACCCAGGGTGCCTTGTTGGGCGGCCTTGCATTCCTCGCCGTGATGTATCTCTTCGGGATTCCTTTCTACAGGAATATCGCCGTCGACTGGTACTACTGGTGGTGGGTGATCCACCTCTGGGTGGAGGGCGCCTGGGAACTCGTCACGGCCGCCATCCTTGCCTTCATGCTGATAAAGATGACGGGCGTCGATCGGAGAATCATCGAGAAATGGCTCTACGTCGAACTGGGCCTGTTCCTGTTCACCGGGATCTCGGGCACGGGGCACCACTATTATTGGCTGGGGGCCCCCAAGTACTGGTTGTACATCGGCGGAATATTCTCCGCCCTCGAACCGCTCCCCTTGGTTCTCATGGTATGGGACGCCTGGCGCGAGATCCGCGCGAGCACCAGGCCGAAGGAACCGCGACTCACGTGGACCTATCTATGGGCGATGGTGATACTGCATTTCGTGGGAGCCGGCATGTTCGGCTTCGCGCACACGTTGCCCCAGATAAACTACTGGACCCACGGCAGCCAGGTAACCGTTTCCCACGGGCACCTCGCTTTCTACGGAGCTTACGCCCTGCTCAACCTTACGTTCTTCTACTTCGCCATCCCGCGCCTCAAGGGATCGCGGGAAGGATTGTACGAGGAGAAATCCGGGCACCTGGGGTTCTGGACCATGACCCTGGGGTTGGTCGGGATGGCCCTCGCGTTCGCCGTCGCAGGCGTCCTCCAGACCTATTTCGAAAGGATCCAGGGATCACCGTACATGCTCAGCCAGGGGCACGTGCGTTTCTGGATGATGGTGGTTTTCCTGCACGGCCTCGTCGTGTTCACGGGCGCGTTGATAGTGATAAGACACTTGCTGACACTGAAGGTGCGCGCAGCCGCTTCCTAGCGGCTGCGTGACGCCTCAGCTCCGGCCGGGGCTCTCAGCATGGCCAGCAACGCGATGAGATAGACAGCGAGGGCTCCGTAGGCCACGGCGCTCAGGCCCACGAACATCGCCAACAGGATGGCTGCGATCGAACTCAAGACGGTGGCGATGGCGTTCACGCACCATCCCCAGGGTACGAGCTCGGGATCGCAGCGCTCCGCCATCCGGATGCCCGTGGGAAACGGCATGCCCATCAGCAGGCCGACCGGCATCAACATCAACACGGCTATGATGCATCTCGCCGCACGGCCGTATCCCATGAGTTCGGGAATGACGTGATTGAGCGCCCAGATGAGCGCAAGCACCAGCACGTCCAGAACGATGATGATGGTTACGCCGCGCCTGGCGAGGTTGTCGCTCGTCAAACGTTTTGCCAAGAAGCTCCCCACCCCGCAAAAGACGAGCAGGCTGAACAAGGTCACCGCCATCGAGTAGACGGGCCCGCCGAGGAAGACCATCAGCTTCTGTAGGATCGTGATCTCTATCGCCATGAAGGCGATACCGATGGCCGCGAAGTAGACGAAGACGTGAACCACGCCGACCCTGCCGGCGAGCTTCTTGAACCTGCCCCTGAACGGCAGCAGGATGAACACAGCTCCCAGGATGACTATGAGTATGAAAGAGACCACGAGGATGAACAATCCCAGCGGGAACCTGGTTATCGGATAGCCGCCGAAGGTCTTTTCGAACGGGTGCAGGAGGCTTCTCAGCTTGTAGAAGTTGAAGAAGAAGGGGGCATCGTCCGGCGTCGGCGTGATGTCATAGAAGTACGCCTGCTTGAACTCCTCGAAATCCTCACCCTTCGCCCGGATAGCCGTATTGAACTCGCGGGCGCAAAGCGTGGGATTGAACACCCTGGTTTTCGCGAGAGCATCGTAAGGGCCGCCCGGCTCGTAGGCGAGAAGCGGGTTGTATATGACATCGAACTTCATTCGCCCGGCCCACTCTTTCATCTTCGCGACTTCCTCGGAAGTGAACGGCTGAAGCTTTATGAGCGTTTCCGCCCAGGGATCGTCGTTGCGATGTCCCGCTATCACCATGATGTTTCTTTCCGGGTTCGCCACGCCTCGTTTTTCGAGCACTTCCCTCGCAGTCACGGCCAGACGGAGGGTCTCGCGGGGCGGCGTGAAGAGCCAGCGCGAAAACGAGAGCACGCCGTTCGGGCTGAGGTGATCGAGAAACAGCGAAACGGCTTCCATGGTGTAGAGGTAATTCTCGGCAAGAGCATATGCTCCGGACGCCAGCGCGCTGAAAGTATCCACGCCGCTCAGCTGGATGACTTCGTACTTCTTGCCGTCGCGCGTGAGGTAATGCCGACCCTCGGAGCAGACTACCGTAACGTCGCTTCGCCGGTAGAGCCCGCCGGCGAACTTGTTGTACTTGTTTTTCACATAATCTATGATCCACGGGTTTATGTCCACCGCGGTGACGTGCCTCGCCCCGCCGTGCAAAGCTATCGCCACGTCGACTCCACCCCCGGGCCCGATCACCAGAACATCCCCGCCCGAGCGGATCACGTACGCGCAACCTTGCAGGTAATAGCCGAATATGTCCATCCTGGTCGGATCCCTGCCATCGAGCTTGATGATGCCGGTGGGAGCTATTCCATCCTGGAGGATGTAGCGGAAGATCAGCGGGGGCATCGGCCTTTCGTAGACCCTGGACAGCTTGCCCCCGAAACTCGAATAGGTGCTGGCGGGCTTTCCCACGTCCACCCGCGCCACTACGTGCCACCGGTGCTCGGTTTGGTACTGGTTGAATCGCTTCGAGGGGGGAAACGGAACGGGAATCACGTCGTCGTTGATGATGCTCGCGATCGCCAGCGCCGCCGCAATCAACGCGGTGACCCGGTAGCGTTTCCGTATCAGCCCGCCGCTGTTGCCCAGCATGACCGCGACGAGACCGGCGACCATGGACATCAGGAAGATCGTGCCCGGCGCTCCCAAGTAGTTTATTCCAAGTATCGAGATAAGGCTGCCCGTACCCGCACCGAGAAGATCGAAGAAGTACAGCTTGTTTATCTGCTCATGACTCTTGCTCACGAGATATCCTATGCAGAGACCGCCGAAGAAGAAAGGCGTCGCGGTGAGTACCAGTATCAGCAGGAGGGAATACAGCTGCGAATAATCATTGTACATGTAAATCGACATCGCATCGAAGTTGATCTTGGTTATCGTGATGAAGCAGACCATGGTTGCAAGACCATAGAGCCACGCGCAATCGGCCAAGAGCACCGGGTCGACGGTATCGCCGCTGAAGCGTTTGTCCACGGTAAGCACCGTGCCCGCGGCACCGAACCCGAGCAGAGTGAGGCTTATGATCATGTAGGTGAAATGATGGTACGTCATCACGGAGAAGATCCGTGTCATCGTAACCTCGAGCACCAGCACGCTCATCGCGAGAATGAAGATGGCCGGACCTGAGAAGCGGGGAAGGGGTTTCATTCTGTCAGACTCCCATCCGTGAGTTTTCAACTTGCAGGGAACATTCAAGGGGGATCGAGGCAAGAATTAGCCTTGCTCTCGACTTCCCTGGATTCTACAATATGTGCATGGTTAACATCTACATCTATTTCGCCGTCAGCGTCTGCGGCGCATCCATTCTCGCAATTGAAATCCTCGGCACCAGAATCATAGGGCCTTTCTATGGGGTGGATCTTTACCTCTGGACATCCCTCATTGGTGTTACCCTCGCCGCCCTCAGTGCCGGCTACGCCGCGGGGGGAAGGCTGGCCGATCGAGGACCAAAGCTTGAGCGTCTTTGCTGGCTGATCGGTCTCTCGGGCCTATGGGTCGTCGTAATACCATGGCTTCGACATCCCGTGCTCGCGACAACCGAGTCAGCCGGATTGAGGACCGCGGTTCTAGTCACCGCTACCATACTGTTCTTCCCGCCCTTGGTCCTACTTGGGATGGCAAGCCCGTACGCAATCCGCTTGAAGGCATCCAACTTGGATGTCGTCGGTAGAACCGCCGGCAACCTCTATGCCGTATCCACCGCCGCCAGCGTCATTGCGGCTATCTGCACGGGCTTTTTCCTCATTCCCAACATGGGAGTCAGCCGCTTGACATTCCTGATCGGCATCGCACTCATCATTACGGCGCTCTTGGGATTTCTGGCAAAGCGAAGAGGGTTGGCTGCGCTGGCTGCATTCGTGGCGGTTCCAATCATTGGCGCGGGAGCGTTCCTGGCCGCCCCCGAACAGAAGGCCGATCCTGACAACGGGCTCATAGCCATAGAACACAGTGCTTACGCCGAGATCCGGGTTGTCGACATGGATGGAGCGAGGTTCATGCTCATCGACGGAAGCACGCATACAATAGCTGATCCTGAAACATGGGAGTCTCGTTTCGCCTATGTGGACGTTCTTGATATAGCAAAAGGCTTTTTCAAATATCCGGGCAGGCTGCTTCTCATCGGGCTCGGGGGCGGTTCAGTCGTAAAGCAATATGCCCGCGACGGCTGGGACGTAGACGCGGTGGAAATCGATCCGGTGGTCGTCCAAGTCGCCAACAGGTATTTCGATTTGAAGCCATCCGAAGCCAGAATCTTTCGTATGGACGGCAGGCATTTCCTGATTGCTTCCAGCGATAATTACGATCTTGTCATCCTGGACGCATTCGGCAGCAGCTCCATTCCATTTCACTTGGTAACAAAGGAAGCGTTCGAATTGATCCGTTCAAGACTGGTCCCCGATGGGATGCTCGCATTGAATGTCGAAGCCGTTGGATGGCACGACGCGATAGTTCATTCGCTGTTCGCTACGTTGCAACAGGTATTCGCGAACGTGTGCGTCCTCCCGATTGCGGAGCCGCCGGACCAGCTCGGCAACCTCGTCCTCTTGGCGTCGGACAGGGAACTCAAGCTGAACGAGGAGCCTCCGGTACCACTATCACGATTCAGCGCCGAATACAACCGTGCGCATGCCTGGGACAACCGATTCAAAGTCGATGCCGGTGACGCGCCTGTACTAACGGACGAGAAGAATCCTGTTGACGTCTGGGCGGAGCGTATCAATCTGGTTGCGAGAAAGAATCTGCACGAGTACTTCGGCTCGCGGGCGATTGCATGGTAATCGCCGGAGTCTAGAAAAGCCGATTTCCCTACATCGGCTTGAATTCACCGCTCTCCACGACAAGGACAGGATGGCCTTCCAGTGTCTTGGGAATCTTGCGATCCAGCTCATCCGTCAGCTCGATCACCATGACCTTGATGCAGGGAGTTCCGTTGTCGAGTTCCCCGATCGCCACCCCTACAACACCGGGGATCGCCATGAGATCCTCCACGTGGGCTTCCATCACTGCCTTGATATCTCGAATAGGCATATGGTTCCTACTTTCATGTCCCGGTTGGCAGGCGCTTATCATGATCGAAACCAGCCATAGGATGCCGAGAAGCCGAAAAGTCGATGTGAACACCTTTTCATACTCATGCATAGCTGATCTCCATTAGTCGGCTCCAGCGCGTCGCGAAGAAGTATCACAAATAAATAGCCGGCGGGAGACAAGTTGCGATGCCTTGGGATCGCTCGTACCGAAAAGGACAAGCTATCCCGAATAATAGGCCCGCCGCCGGCTATCGACTGCCGGCAGCGGGCTGTTCTTGCTTCTCCCACAAAGTACTGCAGCATGCTGCAGCACTAAAGGGGCTAGTTCCCCACCATCGAAGCGTTCAAGAAGGCCAAAACCTCGTCGATAGGATTGGCAACCGCGAGAGTGCTGCTGCCCGCAAACAAGAGTCCTACCGCTCGTGGGTTCGTAGTCACGTCCTCCACCATCAACGACCCGGAGTCTCCGCCCGCCAAGAACTTGCTGCCTCTGTTCTTGATGATAATCTGGCCGGTAAAGGTCTTGGTGAATGCATTGCCGCCTGCGCACTCGTTCTCGTAGGAGACGCTCACGGTGGCATTCAAGGCGTCAACGGAACTCCTGGTGAGTCCGGTCGTGCGGCCGCTCTTCTTTACCGCCTGGCCGATGTAAGCGGCGACCGTCTGGGAGGAGATCGTCCCGACTTCGAGAATCGCTCCGCTCGGATCAACCATGCCGTCGATGATCGTGGCACTCGAGCAGTCAACGTTGCTACCGGGTAGAGAGCTGCTCACTACCAAGGTTGCAACGTTCTGCGCGTTGTTGGCGTTGCAACCGACATCGATCAAGCCGGGTTGAATAATGTAGTCGCCGGTTTGCGCAACTCGATTGTTGCCTCCCGAAACGATATCGGCCTCGAAGACGTGGTAGTTGCTAAGGATACGCAGCTGGCCGCCGACCTGGATCAACGAGCCCAGCGTTCCCCCGCAGCAGTAGCCGTTGGCCAGATCATAACGCCAGCCTCCGGATGTACCGAGCTGAATCGGGGGAGTTTGCTTGGCCTTATGGTCGACTTTCGTATTGCCACCGGGCTTGCCTTTCATGGCGACGATCTTGTCGGTCAGAACAACCTTGACCGGGACTCCTTCGATCATCTTGGGGGCGGCCCTCATGGCCCTGCGCGATGTCACCATGATCATAATAGCCGGCTTGCCGTCATCGTTGAGCGTGGTGGCCGTTCCGATCACTTCCGGATCAGCCATCAAGCTCGCCGTATGGCGATTTTGAACAGCCATGATGGATTGAACTTTGGCGCTGTTTACACTCAACAATTCCTTGGCTGGTTGTTGGGGCGCAATCGGTGTTTGATCAGAGCTTTGACATCCCCAGACAACGAGGAAGGCGGCGAGGAGCGCGCTGATGAGGATCAAAGCTGCCCAGCGTGACCGCTTGAATGATGAGTTCATGCAGTCCTCCTAGGGTTAAGGGTGGGGTAAAACCAGACAGCACAAATGAATGGGATTTTGCTATTTTACGGATAATGGAGATCCTCAGTCAAGATAAACTTGACATATCTCTTGTTTTTCCATGAAGTGCGGCACGGGGAGACCGACGCCATGGAGAAAGAGCACTACCATGCAATGATCTTCAGCGAAGGATCAGGACCTTGCTCGAAGAAGTGAAACCGTTCGAGCGCAGGCGGATGAAATAGACGCCCTCCGAGAGTCCCCCGGCCCGGAGATCCGTGCGCCACGAGAACTCGGAGACGCCCTCATCGAGGTTCCCCTCGTAGATGCGGGCCACCTTTCTCCCGTGGACGTCGTAGGCATCGAGCTCGATCCTGGATCCCAGGGTGAGATTGGTCTTTATATGCAGCACGCCCCGACAGGGATTGGGAAACACAGTGAGCGACGGCGCCGTTTGGAGCCGGCCGTCACCCACGCCCGTCGGCGAAATCGGTTCCCCGTAGAGTTCGACTGCTCCGGTGCCGTTCATGTTCCAGGCCCCGGCGGCGAAATCCCCCGTTCCGTCCGGATGAAACCGGAACATCCCCAGCACGGCCACCGATATTCCCAGCCCGTCGTACGAGCCCGTGCCGACGGCGGTGAAATCAGGCTGCTGATCGATGGGATAGGAACCATAGAACATGTAGACCTTGCCTTCCTGCCCTCCCGTCGCGCTGTAATTCGGAGCGCCGACTAGAAAATCGCTCAAGCCGTCCCCGTTCACGTCGCCGGAATCGATAGAGTAACCGAAATCTTCGTCCTGCACCTCCCCCGTGAGCACGCCGTCGCTCGTCCCATCCAGGGCCGCTCCCCCCAGAAAGAGATAGACCTTGCCCACGTCCGAAAACGGGAATGCATCATGATAGGGCGCGGAAACCAGTAAGTCGTCATACGAGTCTCCGTTTATGTCAGGGCAGATTTCCACTGCGAAGCCGAAGCCGTCTCCCAGCGACTCCCCGGGGATCTCGAGGTCGGGTACTGTATCCATGGGAGACCCGCCGAGATAAACGAAGGCTTTCCCCCCCCAGGGATAGAAGTCCGAATTGAGATAGTCCCCCACCACGAGATCGTCGAAGCCGTCGCCGTTCAGATCGCCGCCGGTCGCGACGGAGCTCCCGAACCTGTCCCCCGGCGATCGGCCATGCAGGACGAGGTCGGGGATCGAATCCATCCATCCGCCTCCATAATATACGTAGACCGCGCCCGTCGAATCCGCGCCGGGCGCACCGACGACGAGATCAGCGAAGCCGTCCCCGTTGAGATCGCCTTCCAGGGCGACACTCTCTCCGAAGCGGGCGTTCACCCGGGTCTCCCCAACTACGAGATCTTCCACGAAGTCGGGCGTCGAGCTCCCGAAATACACGCGCACCCTGCCCGGCGAACCGTTGTCCCCCGACACAGAGGATGACACGGCGAAGTCGGCCAGGCCGTCCCCGTTGAGATCGCCCCCTCCCGCAACCGTAGATCCGAACTTCTCGCCGGCGACGCCGGTCCCCGTGAGGTCGGGGATCGTATCCGCAAAGGCGCTGCCCAGATAGAGATAACACTTGCCGGCCGCGTTCCCCCCGGTGTCCTCGAGACTCGCGCCCACCAGGAGATCCACGTAGCTGTCGCCGTTCACGTCTCCGACCTTCGCTATGGAAACCCCGAATTGATCACCTGCATTCTCACCCGGCAAGAAAGCGAGCAAGCTCACCGCCTTGCAATCCGCCGCCTCGATCGCCATGAAAGTAAACTGGGCCGCCAGGAAAAACAGGAGATTCACGAGGAAGGAACGATGTCTGGCCAAAGCTGTCTCCCTTGCTGCATGCATGAACGAAAGAGAGCCGAGGGCACTTCGCAGTGCGCGACCCGGCTCTCTCCTTGAAAATAGATCCTACTCGTAAACGGACTTGATCTCACCCCAGCTGGCCTTCTCCGTAGGTGAAGGGCCCTTGAGGTTCTCGAATCCGATTACGTTACCCGCAGCGTCGATCGTCACGGTTGCGCACGCCGTATCCGATGCCTGCCCCATGGTCGCAGTGATGCACAGCGTATAAGTGCCGGCGGGAACCACTGGAGGAATCGGAAGATCGCAATCCTTGACAAAAGGCTTGTCGGCGGGCATGTATACCGCCAACTGGCCCTGGCCGAGGGGCGTGGAATCCTTCTCGAAGCTGATCGAAAAAGTGACGAGACCAGGCTCGGTACCGCAGTTCAAGGCGTAAAAATACACGCTCAAGGTGGTTCCGCCCACGATCTGCGCGCCGAGGTCTACATCGACACAATCGGCTGCGAGTGCACTGCCGGACAAGAGGGCGAGAACGAAAAGGACAGCTATGATACTGGCGCCTTTTCTCATGCTTGGTCCCCCTTCCTTGTTGGTGCAGGTACACTTTTAGAGGTTTGATTGTTAGCTATTGATTCTACTATACTTATTGATATTAGTCAAGGAAAAACCCGCTCCTCGGCTTCTTTTCCCGTACGCGCGCAGCGGGAGCCAGACCTATTTCTCGCCTTTCGGATGCCCAAACATGACGGCCAGCGTCGGCACGATTATCAGCGTGGCGCACACGGAGGTCACCAACCCCCCGATTACCGTAACCGCAAAAGGCTGGAATATCCGGGAGCCGCCGCTCATTCCCATTGCCGCGGGCAAGAGCGCCGCTATCGTCGTGAGCGTGGTCAACAGAATCGGCCTCAGGCGTACGGAAGCAGCGGAAAGCATGGCTTCCATGGCAGTCTTTCCGGCGGCCGCCTGCCTGTTGGCGAAGTCCACGAGGACGATCCCGTTGTTTACGGCTATACCCGCGAGCGTCACCGCTCCCATGCCTACCGATACATCAAGCCCCTCCCTGGTTACGAAAAGAGCGATGAACGCTCCGGCCAGCGCCAGCGGAACAGTTACAAGGATGATAAGAGGTTGCAGCCAAGACCCGAATTGCATCGCCATGATGAGGTAAATCAGGAATACGGCGCAGGCCACGGCAAAAAACACTTCGGTCGCCGACTTGATGAGAACCTTGTACTGCCCGCTGAATTCGATACTGTAATCCCCGGGCATGCCGATGGACGCGAACTTTTTCCTGAGGCGTGACACAATTCCAGGGATGTTTCCATCGACTTCGGCAACGAGGGTGACCTCCCGCTGGCCGTTCAGCCGAGTAATCGCTGCCGGAGTCTGGTTGATCCGCACATCGGCAACACCCTGCAGCGGCACTGCGGCACCATCAGCCGTGAGCACCGGCAGCCGGTGAAGCGAGTCGAGGTCGAGGAGCTTGCCCGCATCGAGCTTGACCATCACCGCAACATCTTCATTCTGCCGGATGATCCTCGTCGCCTCGATGCCCAAGTTGCTCGCCTGCAAAGCGGCAAAGATATCCTCGGGTTCCATTCCCAATTGCGCCGCGCGCGCGTAATCGACGCGGACATCGATCTCGGACGCCTTCACTTTCGTGTTGTTCACCACGTTGGAAACAGCCGGGTCTTCCGATAGGGTTTTCTCGACCCGATCCGCCAGCGAGGCCAGCTCTTCCGTGTCGGGACCGTATATGGTGACGCCGAAGAATGCCGGCAGCCCGGAGAAACTTTCATCTATCTTCTCCTGGGTCGGCTGGTGGTAAAGCAAAACAACGCCGTCTAGCCTGGAATACGCCTTCTTGAGCGAAGCAGTTATCCCGGAGGCTGAACGATCGCGCTCGTTCTTGGGCTTCAGCTTGATTAGCAATTCTCCCTTGTTGACACCCTCTATCTGATAGCCGCTTTTCGGCGAGCCCGTCCTCCTGTAGACGCACGAAACGCCCGGAGTTGAGAGGGCGACTCGTTCGATTGTGCGCCCTATGCGATCGCTCTCTTCGAGCGAGGTGCCGGGCGGCATCACGTACTCGACTAGGATCGTGCCCTCGTCGATGGGCGGAAGGAGCGATACCTTGTCGGACAAGACTGTGACGCCGGCCAGGCCGAGAAATATTATCGCCGCGCTTATCACCGCCCGCCTGTGCCTGAAGGCGGATGCCAACTCAGCCTGGAGCAGTTCGTCCAGGCGGTGAAGCAGCCTGTCCCCGAGAAACCCTCCCCTCTGGAATACGGCCTTTCTGCTGCGACTGAAAAGGAGCGGTACGAGTGTCAAGGACAGGATCAGGGAAACAACGAGTGCGGTACTCACAGCCAGACCGAACGGTTTCAAGAAAAGCCCCGCTATGCCGGTCACAATGACCAGCGGCAAGAAAGCCGCAACCGTAGTAAAGGTGCCGGACGCGTCGGGGCCCGCTATCTCCGCCGCGCCGACGATGCTGGCCGATACCGTGTCGAAAGACAGTCTCCCGTGGCGATGGATGTTTTCCGCAACAACTATGGCGTCGTCGACTATCACGCCGATGGCAAGGGCCAGCGCCGTCATCGTAATCACGTTGAAGCTCATGCCGAACAGTCGCATCACCGCTATCGTGACGAGGAGGGCCAGGGGGATGGTGAGTGCCACTATCATGGTCGGACGCATGTGGCCGAGGAAAAAGTAGAGCACCAGGACGGCAAGCACCGCGCCTATGATAAGGTCCTGGACGATCTCGTGCTGCGATTCTCGAATGATTTCCGACTGGTCATAGAACTTCTTCACGGATGAACCCGCCGGAAGGAGACGTCGAAGGCCGGCCAGTTCCTTATCCACGTTCGACACTACGTTGACGGTACTCGCGCCGGGTTGTTTGTGCACGACCAGTGCTACCGCGGGTACGCCGTCGCCGTGCACAACGTAGTGTCTTGGAGCTCGGCCTTCGTGAATGTACGAAATCGAGCCGAGAAGAACCGACCGCTCGCCGTCTTTCAGGACAGGCAGGGAACGGAGATCTTCAATGGTCTTCAGCCTGGCATCGCCGCGCACAAGATACTCACGACCGGAACGACCAATGAAACCCGCCACCGCATTCACGTTGTGATTCCTGAGAATCGCCATGATCTCCGTCAGGGAAACATGAAGCCTCGCCAAAGCCTCCGGCCGGAGCTCGACATAGAAAGCCCGCCGGTCGCCTCCCATGACGTCCACGGACGACACGCCGGGTATACTCATCAGGCGACCCGCAATATCATGGCGGACCTTGTTGCCGAGAGCCACGGGGTCTCCGGCACCGTAGACCAGGTAGCCGCAGACCTCCTGGAGCGTCGTGCCGATGTTTTCGAGCCTGGGATTCACCCCGGCGGGAAGCGTGTTTTTCAGACGTGCCAGTCGGGCCTGGACAAGTTGCCTCGCGTCACGGACCGCGGTTCCCCAACTGAATTCTATCGTAACCTGCGAGAGGCCCTGAACGGAAGTCGAGGCGACGCGCTTCACGTCCGGAATCGTGCGCATCTCGTCCTCGATCGGCCTGGAAACAAGCATCTCCATATCTTCCGGAGCCGCGCCGGGGTAGTGTGTGATGATGTTTATCACGGGCACCTCGAGACCAGGAAAGAGATCCACGGGCATGTGCCACAGGGCATAGACGCCCATGATACCGGCAAGCGCAACTACAAGGGCCGTAGCTGAGGGGTACTTGATGACCAACTCAAGGAAACTACGCATCAGTCCGCCACCCTGTAAGTCTTCCTGAAGCCCTTGTAGAAAAGCTCATAGGCGCCGCTCACCACTACCTCGTCCTCTTGCGAAACGCCTGAGACGATCTCGATCCACCCGTCCGACGTGAACCCGGTCTTTACGGTGCGCCTCTCGTATCCCCGCGGCCCTTTCACGAAGACGCACGCACGTTCGTGATCATCCCGGACAACCGCATCCGATGGCACCGCAAGCACTCCTTCGCTTACTGCAAGCACGACGTCACCGCTTACCGTTTCGCCGGGGCTGCATCGACTGTCGATATCTCCGCCCTCTATCCACGCGATCGTGGCCCCCTCGGCGGTTCGCTCAGGCAGCACTTTGCCGACTATGCCTTGGAAGTCCGCGCCGGATATCGTACGCCCCGTAACTTCCCTGCCCCGCAGGGAAACCCCTGATGGAGGGAAAAGGTATGCCACGATGCGAACGTTCCGCGATATCACGTCGGCAAGATGTCTTCCCTTCTCCACCTCCTGCCCGGCAAACACCTGTCGGTTCGTGAACACCCCGTCAATAGGCGCGCGGATGGAGACGGCGTCTTGAAAAGCTGCCAGTTCCTGCCTGGCGGCGGCGAGTTCACCGCCAAGCCTTGCGAGACTTTCTTGGGCTGTTTGAAGTTCCTCGCGCTTGGCCACCTTCTCGACTACCGAAATCCGCCTCGCCTTCACTATGCTGCGGGCGAGAGCGACGCGTTTCTCCAGGCTTGCTACGCGTTGGCTGAGAGTTTCCAGCTTACTCGTTACGCGCGGACCGCCGAGAACGAGCAGCAGAGCACCCCGCTTCACAAGCGACGCATCCTCGACTTTCACGGCGGTCACACGTCCGGGAACCAAGGCTGTGAGGCTCACGGGGTTCTTGCTCTCGACCGTGCCGAACCATGCCAATCGCTCGGAGAAATCCCGTCGCCTGGGATGTTCCGTCTTCGGCGTGGCCACGGCGGCCGGCTCCGAGGCTGCCGCCGGCTTGCGCCCGGATTGCAGGCGCACAAGCCACGCCACTCCACCCAGGAGCAATAGCACGCCTAGCACGGTTGACATTCTTACTACGCACCTTTTCATTTGCGTGCCTCCGACATTGATTCCATCAGCGTATTTGCCGCGAACATTCATCCCCGGTGAAGATATACCGGCCCGAAGCAACCTCGAGGGCGATTGCCAGATCCGAGAGCCTTCGTTGCAACGCCGTCCTGTCGAGCTCCATCTCGTATAGCCGCACCAATGCCCGGTGGTAATCCAAGATGCTTGCCCTGCCCTCGTCCGAAGCTTTCCGATAACGTTCGGCTGTGTTTTCGATTACCCCGATCGACTTGTCGATGTTTTCGATTTGTCGTGCCGTGGAGTTCAACTGCTCCTCTATCCTGGCCACATCGGCCCGTGCCTCGAACAATCGAGCGGCGTACTCGTCGAAAAGCCGCTTCCGGCTCGCCTGCTCCAAGGCTATGCGTCCCTGGTTCCGGTCGAAAAGCGGGATCGAAATACTCACGCCGGATCCGGAAGTCTGAACGCCGTCGGTATCTCTTGCGGAGATAAGAGCGATCTTGATTTTCGGAAATTGAGACCGAACCGCAGCACGAAGGCGCGCTTCCTGGCACTCATAACCGAAGCGCAGAGCCAGGATGTCAAGCCGCCTCCTGTCGATGTCGCCGCACAGTTCCTGCACTGAAGGAATTCCATGCACCTCAATCGGGCGGATGCCCTTTTCCAGCTTTACGATCCTGTCGGCGGGCAGGCCCAGGATGCGGTCGAGCTCGAGGCGCTCCGTATCCCTCTCAGCGCGGGCCTGCATGACGCGCGCCCTTGCTTCACGCAGCGCTTCTCCGGCGGCGGCCAACCCGGCGGCCGTCTCCATCCCCGACTCGACTCGGCGTTTCGCGACCCGGAAAGAGCGCTCGCGAACATCCATCATCTTTTCGGCAACGCCTAGACGCTTCGCGGCGGCGAGTATCCGGTAGACGCGAAGTTTCGCCGCCTCGGCCACCTGCCATTCTTTCCACGCCACCTCGAGATCGATCGATCTTGCACGCGAATGAGCTGCATCCATGCGGGCGCCCCTTGCCACCAGTGAAGTCACATCCCAGTCGACCTTCAAATCGTAGGCGTCGACCTTGCCGCTCGCACCACCTCCCACCGGAGCCTCAAC
The DNA here is from genome assembly GCA_964464035.1 of uncultured bacterium. Lineage (GTDB taxonomy): Bacteria > Krumholzibacteriota > Krumholzibacteriia > WVZY01 > WVZY01 > CAYXEN01. Next base: position 32,156 of record CAYXEN010000018.1, read on the forward strand.
GGAGTACGATACCCGGGGATCGGGAAGGATTCGGGCCTGAAGAAGCTGGGCGGCGGCAAGACCTTTCCTGTCTCGATCAGCCCTCAACAGCGGATTGGCTATCACGGCGAGAATCGCCGCCTCATCGGGAGACAAACCGTCGCTTTCGTCGAAGGGAACGGGCTCGAGGATGGGATGCTTGATGGAAGCGGCTTGCACGCGGATCTCATCGGCGCCGGGCACGGCGAGCCTGCGGTTCACTTCATCCCTTGCGATCGGCATCGGCTTGTACTTTGCGCAACCACCGGCAACGGCGACGGGAAGAAGCAAACTCATCGCCAGCGCTTTCAGCCCGGTTGGAAACGACATGGGCGGATCCCCTTTCCATGGATACCGAGAAATCGCTGCAGGCTCCGCCCGCCACACCGACCTTCACTTCCCTCAGCCGCCTGCGTCCGACCCGGTGACACAGCATAAATCTAACCATCCTCTGTTACCGGAGGCTGACCCCAGAATTACCTTTTTGTAATCTTGATGATCGGGTTAGTGCGGCGGATAGTGAAGGGGAAGGGAAACGGAGAACACACTGCCTTCATCGATGCCGCTCTTCACGCTTATGCCCCCACCGTGCGCGCGGATGATCGCCTGCGCCAGGCTCAAGCCAAGACCGCTCCCGGACGACGAGCGGCTCTCATCGCACCTATAAAACCTGTCGAAAATGCGGGGGATATTTTTCTCGTCTATGCCGATGCCGGTGTCGGCGATATCTATCCTCGCACGCTCGGCATCAGCCCCGATGCTTGCGGTCACCGTGCCGCCGGAAGGAGTGTACTTGATCGCATTATCCAGCAGGTTCGCCACGGCACGCTGGAGTTTTGCCCTGTCTCCAAGGACGAGTACGGGCTGCTCGGGGAGATTGACAGTCATGCCGATGCATTTGTCTTCAGCCAATGGGTGGAAGAGGTCCACCGCTTCCCTCACGATCTCACGCAGGTCAAGCTGATCGCCGGCGAGCTCGGCCACCCCCGAATCCGCCTTCGTTATCTCCAGCATCGTATTGATCATCTCGATCAGCCGGTCGCTTTCCTCGATTACCGTCGCCGCCATCTCACGAAAGTCCCCGGCATCGCCCCGGCCGGTCAACGTCGTCTCGGCGATGCCGCGGATGCGCGTTATCGGGCTTCGCAGGTCGTGGGCCACATTGTCGGTCACTTCCTTCAATTCCTTCACAAGCGCCTCTATCCTTCCCAGCATGTCGTTGAAAGCCCGAGCCAGGTCGTCGATCTCCCGCCCCTCGCCTCCAAGCGGCACCCTTCGGGCGAGATCGCCTTTCCCGATTCCGGCCGCCGTGGTCGTGACCCTTTGCACTCCCGACATCGCCTTCCTGGCCAGAAGCCATCCCACCAACCCTCCGCAAGCCAACATCAGGGCCAAGGCGGTTCCGAAAGTCTCCCGGTATCGCTCCATCATGATCTCGGCATCGCGAAGCGTCATGCCCACCTCGATTGCACGATCGCCGCCCGCCGGCTCGATTACCACCCTGACCTTGTGGCGATGTCCCGGCAGGGAGAGCGTGCGAAAAGTCGGTTGCCCGGTCGTTGGGCCGGCGCTCCCGGAGCCCGGGGGCTCCAGACCGCTCCATGCTTCCAGGTCGGAAGCGGCCAGCACATCTCCTTTCGCCGACAGCAAGCGGAAGAACACGCGGCTCACACCCCTCGATTGCGCCTCGCGCCGGAATTCCGAGGTAAGCGCTTCTTCCCCGTGACTCCTGTAGAGTGCCTCGAATTCCCTTGCCGTATCCAGGAGCTCATTGTCCGCTTGCGCGTGGAGATGGGATGTGAGAGATACGTAGACGAGCAGAAATACTCCCAGCGACAGCGCCCCGAACAATCCCGTGTACCACAAGGTCAGGCGGAAGGTCACAGTCCGGAAAATGCTACTTCTTCTCTTCGAGCACATACCCGGCGCCCCGTATCGTGTGAATGAGATTGCGCCCGAAAGGGCGGTCGATCTTGTCCCGCAAGCGGCAGATGCGGGCCTCGACCACGTTGGTTTGAGGATCGAAATTGTAGTCCCAGACGTGCTCCATGATCATGGTTTTCGACACCACCCGGCCGGCATTCCGCACGAGATATTCAAGCAACGCGAATTCCTTGGGTTGTAACTCGATCTCCCTGCCGGCCCTGAAAACCTTGCGCCTGACAAGGTCCATCTTGAGGTCTCCGGCCGTGAGCGTCGTCGGCTCGGTCGCCCGCGTGGCACGCCGAATGAGCGCATGAATGCGGGCCACCAGCTCCGAAAAAGCGAACGGCTTCACGAGATAGTCATCACCGCCGGCCTGCAGACCTTTGATCCGGTCATCCACCGAACTCCTGGCGCTGAGGACGATAACCGGGGTCGTGGTACCGTGGCGGCGCATTTCATCGATGAGCGCAAGGCCATCCAACTTCGGCAACATGATGTCGATGACAGCGGCGTCGTACGATCCAGTCAGAGCGAGCCGAAGGCCTTCTTCGCCGTCGGATGCACGGTCCACGGCAATGCCTTCCTGTTTCAATCCCTTCGAGATGAACAGGGCGGTTTGAACATCATCTTCAACCAAAAGGATTCTCAAGGTCATTTCCCATAGCTTGCGCTACATGCGAGACTCATTCATCTATCATTAATGCCAAGGATATCATGACAGATCGGCAACGTCATTTCCCTTTTTCGATACCGGCCTACCGCCTAGAACGCCGTAGGCATGGAATTCCCTGACTGAAACGCAGGGAATATGCAATTGACGGAGATTGCTGTAATTGATTAAGCTTGAGGAACTATGAAAGCATCTTCCTATTGGTTGCTTGTTACCTTCGCGGGGATATTCGGTCTTTGGAAGGTAATAAAAAGATGGGTGGCTCCTATAGAGGGCGTCGGAACTCTTGGCATCATGTTCATAATCCTTCCCTTCGCCCTGGCTTTGATTACTCAAGGCACTTGCAGCAATCCGGCCGAGATGACCTTTGATCCCTGGCAGCTTGGTTTGGTGGTGCTGGGGATTATCCTCGTTGCGGGTGATGCATCGGGACGGTTTCGCAAGCATAAGAAATAAGCGGCATAGATCTGATTCCCTATTCGCCCCGGTGTCGTATGATCAATGCCATGGCGCCGTCGTCGGCACCCATCCAACCAGCCGGATTAGAAGCGCATTTCACTACGTGACAAGCGGATCATGGCCAAGTCGATGACCCCACCACGACGCGGTTCACTTCTCCTAGCCGGAACGTTGTTCACCATATCCGGAGCTCTCGGGCTAGGTTACCAGCTCGTGTGGGTCCGCAAGGCGACACTCATCGTAGGCTCGAGCCAGATCGCCCTCTCCACGGTGCTGACGAGCTTCTTCCTCGGACTCGCTCTCGGCAGCCTCGCCGTGGGGCGACACTTCCAAAGCAGGCGATTCTCTTCTCTCTTCGTCTACGGGCTCTTCGAAGCGGGCATCGGCATCTACGCGCTCGCGTTCCCGTTGCTCTTCAAGGTCGTGGAAGCAGCGTACGCATCTCTCTACGAGATCGCTTCAGGAAACGCCGAGGCGCTCTTCCTTCTTCGCTTCGCGCTTCTCTTCTTTCTCTTCCTCGCGCCCACGTTCTTGATGGGGGGCACGCTGCCCCTTCTCCTGGACGGACTCGTCGACAGGGACTCCGCGATCGGATCCCGCACGAGCCTCTTCTACGGCCTGAACATCTTGGGCGCGGTGATCGGTGTCCTCGTGACCGGGTATTTCGCGATCCCGCACCTGGGGATGAACGGCACCAACTTCGCCGCCGGGCTCGGCAATCTATCGATCGGCGCACTGGCGCTCGTCTTCTTCAGCCGGGCCACTCCGTTGCATCCGCCACGGCGGGCCGGTGTGGAGGCGCGGGGGCCCGAGGCGTTCTTCCGCGCCCTGGCCTTCCTCTCCGGGCTCGCGGCCATCGGCTACCAGATAGCCTGGGCGCGCTACTTCTCGCTCTTCAAGACGGCGAGCGTCTACCTCACCGCCGTCCTCCTCGCCGTCTACCTCGCAGCGCTCGCCGCGGGAAGCCTCCTCATGGCCCGCCTGCTCGCAAGGCGCATCCGCGCCCTTAGAGTCGTGGCGATATTGCAGCCGATAGCCGCTCTTCTCGTGCTATTCGGCCTCGGGTGGTGGAGGCTTGCGGACTACGAGCTAAGCGCCACGGGCTTCGACGTCGCTCCGAGCTGGCGTTTCATGAGCGAGACGGCGGACACGATCTTTTTCGCTCCGCTCTTCCAGGTCGGCCTCGTGATCTTCATCCCGGTGGTGCTCCTTGGCACCGCGCTCCCGGGAATAATCGCCGCCGCCACGCGCCGGAGCTCCGAGTTGCGGGACACATCGGGCCGCATCGTCTTCTGGAATACGATAGGCGCAAGCGCGGGAGGTTTTGCCGCGGGGTACCTGCTCATCCCGGCGTTCGGATTGAGAGGCACGTTCTTCTCGCTAGCCCTTCTCACCCTGGCGCTCGGCGCCGCCGCGGAGAGCCGGGTTGTTCGGGATGATCTCCTGGGCGATCAGAAAGGGGCCGGAGATATCGGAACGGGGCATCGAAAGGCTGCGGGCGAGAAGAGACGACGCCGCGCGAAAAGCGCCGGCGCCTGGAGGAGGCTGCCTCTCGGCCCCGCGCACGCGATCACCGTGGTCGCCTTGCTCGCATCCATCGCGTTCCTGCAGGGCGACGTCACCCGCCGCGCCGTGCGGGACTACGGCGTCGGCAAGCGGCTCGGCGAAGCGCGACTCGTCGATATAATAGAGGGCCCGCTCACTACCGGCTCCGTCTTCGCCGATCCGAACGACGTCTACATCGCATCCGGTGACCAGATCCTCGCCGTCGTTCGAAAGGGCGACCTGTCGGTGCAAGCTATCGAGGGTCACCTCCCCGCGCTCTTCTATCCGCGCCCGGGAACGCCCAGGAAGATCCTCGGCATCGCCGTGGGCTCGGGACAGACCTTCGGGGCGCTCCTCAACTACCCGATCGAGCACATGGACGTGGTCGACATCTCCTCGGAGATGATAAAGCTCGCCATGAAACATTTCCGCGAGTACAACCACGACCTCACGAACGACCCGCGGGTCTCCGTCTTCCTGGACGACGGGCGGCATTTCGTGGAACGCGCCCGCCCCGAATCCTACGACGTGGTCACCATGGAGCCCCCGCCACCGACCGCACCCGGCGTGCACGCGCTCTACTCGCTCGAGTTCTACAAGGCGGTCAGGCGAGTGCTTCGCGAAGACGGCGTGCTCCTGCAATGGGTGCCCTTATACTGGCTCACGCCCAACGAGGCGCGGGGCGTGGTGAAGACGGTGGCCAAGGTCTTTCCATACACGTTCATCGTGCGCATGGGGCAGATAGATTTCGTGACACTGAGCTTCAAGCGCGACGGGCCGCCCCGCTGGAGTATCGAATGGATCGAGGAGCGGGCGAAGATATTCGCCGGTGAGCGCGAAGTCATGCGCAAGCGCTGGACATCCAAGTGCCGCCACGGAACGGCCTCGCTCGAGGGGATACTCGCGCTCCTGACCGCGGGGCCCGAGGACGTTGCGCGCCTCGAAGCTCCTTATATATATGAGGACGACGACCAGCGCTTGAGCTATTCGAGCGGAGACCGCCGGCTGCTCAGGCGCTACCACGGAACGATTCTGCCCGCCTTGACTTTCGCGGCGCTCCCCCGCACGCCTTTCAGCGAGCTACAGCGCTACTTTCGCGAACCGATCCCCGCGGCCGAACTCGACGAGGAGAGGGCCCGGGCGCTCATGCTCTACGGCGTGCCTTCCCCGGCCGAGGTCGACTCGGCTGTGGAAGCGTGGCGCGAAGCGACTGATCTCTCCGCCCGCGCGGAGCGCGCGCTTCGCATAGCCAAGCTCGCCATCGCCGACTTCGACGAAAGCCTCCCCTGGCA
>CAYXEN010000019.1:0-4841 GCA_964464035.1 uncultured bacterium
GGATAGAGATAGCCCGCGACGCGCTCCAAGCCTGCAAGTCTCTCCCCCGCGTCCAGGGAGCCTACATAATGCCGCCCTTCGGCCGCTACGACGCCGTCGTCAGGATAATCGAAAGCATCCGGTGAGACCCGCTTTGCCCCTCGACAGTATCGGTAATCCTGTGGTATAATGAGGAACTGCAGGGATCGATCCCGGATTCCCCGCACCTGCAAGGAACTTCGTCGCGGATCCCAGGGATTTCGGTCGACTGAAGTGCATATCCGGGCCGCCTTGATCGTGCATCCGAGGCTCAACTTCATCAGGAGGTCTACTAATGAAGAAATCAATTCGATCATTCATGCTGGCCGCCGCGGTTGTTTTCGCGGCCGTCTCCGTGCTTGCCGCCGGACCTTCGGTCCGCAAGAGCGTCAGCGTGTCGGCTGACGGCGTCTCGGTAATCGTTCTCAAGGTTACCGGCGCCTCCCGTGACGTCTATACACTCGCCATCGATGATCCCAGCGGATCCATCCAGGATATCGTCGCCCCGAAGGGCTGGTGCGGAATCGCCGACGGTTCCAGAATCGTGTTTCACACGAGCAACAAGCCGATCCGGCAGGCCAAATCGGTCTATTTCCGGATAGTTTCAAGCAACAAGGACGCGAAGTTCGACATCGGCTTCAAGGACGCCAAGGCGCTCATAGCAACCAAGAAATCCATATGAGTTAACGCTTATGCGCTTGAAAAGGAGGACGCAAGTCCTCCTTTTTTTATGCCGTTTCCTGTGCTAGATTCCCCTTGGATGCAATCATCGCTTCAGATAGAGGCATGCCTTATGAGGTCCGCTCACCGCCAACGTCTTATGCGCGTCGCAATCCTTGCGATGATTTCCCTCGGCTTCTTCCTCGGCTGCGCCCCCGGCGTCGATTTCGATCGAGACATTCTCGCCCGGGCGGATTCCCTTCTTGCCATGAATGACAGCGCTCGGGCCGTCACCCTTCTTGGACGCGAGGCCACACGGCCCCATCCAAGCCCCTATGTTATCGCCAAACTCGGTGAACTGTTGCGGCTCCGCCGAAGCATCGCATCGAGACTCGAATCCCAGAGGGTTCTCGAAAGAGGCCTGCGGATCTATCCCGGAAACCCGAAGCTTACCATCGAGCTCGGCAGAACCTATTACGAGCAGACCTTTTACGGTGATGCTGAGAAGTGTTTCCTGAAAGCGGCCAGAAATCGCGACACGCGATGCGAAGCTTACCACTGCCTGGGCTTGAACTCATTGCGTAAATGGCTGCGCAACCAGAATCACTTGGACGAACTCCGTGAAGCCCGTGAGTATTTCGAATTGGCCGTGCGATGCAACCCCGACTCCATCTCTTGGCTTTTCGAGCTTGCATTCGTCACGTATGCTCAGCACGACTCGAACCGGTCCTCCGAGCTTTGCAGCGACATGATCCGACTTCAGCCGGATCGTCCCCGTCCCTATCTACTCCTGGGAGCCATTGCGTTCGGGGTCGGAGATTACCAGAGAGCCGATTCCCTCCTCTCGACCGCGCTGTCTCTTTGCGGATCCGCCGAGCGTGAACATCTCCTGGACATATCCGCGCTTTGCGACGAGGAGCTTGGATCGATTTACGGGGCATCAAGCGCAACCAAGCGCGATCTCATCAGAAAGCGATTCTGGATTCAGCATGATCCGGATCCCACTACTTCGCTCAACGAGGCATACCTCGAACACATCATCCGCGTTTTTCTCGCCGATTTGTATTTCTCACCTCCCCACTCGGCGAAAAAAGGTTCGACCACGGATCGTGGAACCGCCTTGATCAAGTTAGGATGGCCCGATGAACGATCTTTCGATCTGGGTGAAGACCTGGAAGGCAGGAACGAAAACTGGGTCTATTTCCTCGAAGACAGTAATTTGTCCATGACATTCCAGGATGAATTCCTCAACGACGATTTCTCCATTCCAACGAGCAACGGCGAGACGAAGCGCAAGCTCGACGATGCGCCTTACCGGCCACCTCCTCCCGCCGTCCCTCTTCGTACGCTCACCGCCGCCGATGTTCTCACTTTCAGGAACAAGGACGCCACCGCGACGGTCGTCACCGTGATGCATTCCGTCTGGGACGATTCTGAGCGCCCGGAACCCCGGCCGAAAGCGGCCTGGAAGCTGCGAACCTCGGTTTTCGACGATCGATGGGCTCAGGCGTTTCATTCCGAGGAGCTTTTGCGCCCCCGTCGCGAATTATGCTACGAGGAAGGAATTTTCTTCCTCAACAGTATCCGTGTTCCCTTCGACGTCTTTCATGCGTTCTTCTCACTGGATGACGCCTCCGGATCCATCAGAGCACGCTCCAGGCTGGATTTCAGCACTCTGGGATACTTGAGCGATTCGCTGATGCTGAGCGATATCGCCTTGCTCGAAGAAAGAAGCGCGAACGAATGCAAGCCGATGTTCATTCGCTCCGGTGAAGAGCTCTGCCCGGCCGGGTCTCACGACTTCTCCGGCGGAGAAAAGCTTTCAATATATTTTGAAATATACAATTTGTCCCTGCGTGGCTCAGGAAGCGACTACGACGTCACTTACCTCGTCTATCCATACGACTCGGACAAAGGTTCGCTCTTCCGGAGATTGTCGAAGCGAATGGCGGGTTTCTTGAGATTGGATCACGAGGCGGAACCGGCGGTTTCACAGACCCTCCATCGCCGGGAAAGCGGCGAAACGACTCGCGAAAAGATTACATTGGACGTCGCATCACTCCCGCCTGGAAACTACGAATTGCTGATAATCGTGGAGGACAACGTTTCCGGGGCTTCCGCGCGCACCGGCACACTGTTCAGTCTCGTTACCGGCTCAATACCGCATTAGGCAGAGTCGGCAGCGGCTTGTCCTTCCTCGTCGGCGGGGGCGTCTCGGTGTCGCCCTCTATGAACACCTTCGCGATGAAATATCCGACGAAGGCGGATACTATCACGAATACGGCTATCTCAGAAGCCAGGCTCCTCTTCTTCTTCACCTCGATGATTTGCCCGCTCTGGGTCGCCGTGTCCGGCTCCATGACGGCGAACGCAATAGCTCTCGTCCCCGAATCGAAGCGCCCACTCGGTTCTTCTAAACGTATCGAAGCTGCTTCTTCCCGGCTGCTCCTTCCCTTTTGAAATATGGTTTGCGCCCGCAAGGAAGCGAACCACGGCATAAGCAACAGCAAGCCGGCAAGGCCCATGCACAGAAACGCATCCCTGATGTTGATGATCGCTTTCATAGTCGCGTCCCGTATGAAAGATGCACAATCTCCTCCAGCTTGACAATTCAATTCGATTCTGTTAGATTATCTGTGCTACCAGCCAAGCTTTATGCTTGTAGCGCAAAGCGGGTCTGCTTCGGTCGGCAGCAGACCCCTTTGTATTGACTTCGAACTCCCGAGTGTTTTCATTCGCCGGCTGCGATCCTGATCGACTCGTTTCGAGTCCTGTCCATACCTTCTTCGTATCCCGTCGATGGAGCTCTCTTCCTCCCTGCATAAAACGCCCAGGCTTGCCCGGCCGATACGAGTGAGAGCAACACAATGGGCATAACTAAAACGTATGCCGGAATCATGGCTGCGCTGAAATCTGCGGCGATTGCATTGCCGTAAACAAGCAATCCGATCCCCACTACGCTCTGCGACAGCATCTTCCACTTGCCTATCCGGCTCGAGGGGATGTTGAATCCATATCTCCTCGCCGCCAAGACCCGGATGCACGTGATCAGGAACTCCCTTAGCATGAGAAGAGCATAAGCCGCCCATATCAACGCGGAATCAAGCTCGAAAGCGAGCGCGGCGAAAACGATGCCGATGAGGATCTTGTCGGCGAGCTGATCCGCCCACCGACCGAGGTCAGTGCACTGCGACAAAGTTCTCGCAAGCCACCCGTCCAGGGCGTCGAGGCAGGCGGCCAGGAGAAAAATCCCTGAAGCCCCGACCTTGTGAGAGCTCAGGAAATACAGTCCTCCTCCCACCAGGGCGAGCAACAATCTGGCGAGGGAGAGCACGTTGGGCAAGGTAAGCACCCTCTCGGATCCGGGCGCGGCTATATTTCCATATGATTCCGATTTCCTCATTTGAGCAAATTATTATACTATTCATTGAGATCTGCAACCCATTTCGAGAGGTCCATACGGATGTCTGGAACATCGATGCTCAAGAATACCGCACACCGGAGAGGGAAATACTGGCTGGGATTCGTGGCAGCGGCGATCCTGGTTCACCTGTTGCTTTTCGTAGGTTTCAAGCAGTCGTATTTTTCGCTCTTCTCGCGCAAGATATCTCCATCCAACGAAACCTCCGGCTCGAGCTTCAGACCCGATGTCATAATAACCATTCCCGTTCTCACCGAGCCCGAGGAAGACACCTCCCTGAAACCCAGGGAGGACGCAGAGGAGAGCACTCCGGACAAAAGCTTTTCCCCGTCGCCATCCTCCTCGGGAGACAAGAAGATGGAGGATCTCGTCGGCGAAGGCCCCGTCCCCCGCCCCCAGGGGGGAGACAGGCCCGAACTCGTGATCCCTCCCAGGCCTCTGGAGCTTTCATGGCCCGACCCGCGCGGTCTCGAACAGTGCCTGGGGCACTCGATATCACTCAGGATTCGAGTGGACCCCCGGGGCAGGATATTGAAGATCGTAGTCCTGGACGAGTCCCATCCGCGGAAGTGCATCGAAGCCGCCCTCGACGCCGCCGAGAAGATCATATTCGAACCCGGCAGCATCGCCGGCAAGCCCGATACCATGTGGACGGAAATAAGAATGGATTTCAAGCGGCAACAATGATCCCATGAAACCAAAGGGTCCCCCTGAGGGGGACCCTCTATCAAGAATATGATAC
>CAYXEN010000019.1:4941-37681 GCA_964464035.1 uncultured bacterium
ACTGAAATCCCTGAGATACAGAGTCCCTACGGGAATCGTCAATATGTCATTGGGCGTTGGATCATAGTCCTGAAGGTTCCCGTTCATGCTTCCAACTCCACACATTCCGCTGAAGATACCCGTGCTTTGCTCTATGTGACTCTGCAAATTGCCTGCAACGGCTTGATTCATCAATTCGGATTGATCGATCACGCCGTCCTTGTCGCTGTCATTGATGGTGATGATGAGGTACCTGACGATTCCTCCCAGATCGTCGCCGCCGTTGTAGAAATGCCAGATTACAGGCGGCACCGTGCTGCCCACTGCAGGGAAATACCCCGTCCAATGCTCGTCACCCGATGTCGCAGTATAGGTGAAGAAAGTGGAAACGATGTAGTCCCACCTCTCGTTGTTGGGCGTACTCGGATTATCTGAAGGCCAACTTGAATCATCGATGTAAAGCGTGAAGGTCCCTCCCATCAGGTTGCCCGAATCTATGTAGCCGCTGAAACCGGCCGGGCTCAGCAAGAGTGAGCCGTTCCCCGACAAGCTGAAACTTTCAACCTGGGTATTGCCTGCAAAAACGGACAATGGCAAAACGAGCATGAGGCTGAGGACCAGCGGAAAAATATTCGATTTCTTGCTCGCAATCTTCACCACTCATACCCTCCTCTCTTAATGAACATCATTATTTGTTCAGTTACCTGAATTACACGACCAAAAATCCGCAAATTCTATGGATTAATCATCAGCAGAGCCTGCTGAACAAAGAATCGAAATAGAGGCGGACCCCCTTTCTAGAAGAGCGAGATCTATCTGTCCGAAAGCGCCTCATTATACCATAGAGTTCCTTATCGCTCAACTAAAAAATACGATTGGACTTATGGCAAGAAAAGTGGGCAATATATTGTGAGCAGAGCGGTTACCATATTTCCCGCTCCGCATATATGTCATAGACACGGAGCGTAAAATCGGAGAATTCACCGAAAATCTCCGGTATTCCGTCGCTGTTGATATCGAACAAGCTGATCCTTTCCCCGAAACTCGAATCTACCTCGTATTCGATGTTGTAGAATCGCGAGTCCAATATGATGCCGGTATTTAGTATTATCTCGAGTTGCTCGTCGTCGTCGATGTTCGCGAGCAATATCTCCTTGGCATGCATTTGCTTCTGGCTTTGCCATTCGAGGCTCTTGTTTACACTGTCATAGATGTAAAGATACGAGTCGGCTATGAAGATCAGTTCCTCCTGGGGATCGTGGTCTATGTTGCCGGCGGTCATGCATTCAATCTTCTCGAACGGATCCTGCAGGTTTTCCCACAGCAGGTCGTAGGATTCCGCGTCATAGATCAATATCCTCCCTGCTTCCGTGGCGATGATCAGCTCCTTCCTGCCGTCATTGAAGAGATCATGCATGAACAGAGCCGTGACCTTGGAGCCGAGATTCGTCGTTTCCCAGTCGAGCACGAGCTTTCCCTTTTCGATGTGATATATGTGAACATGCTGAACCACGTCCGAGTAGATGAAGCGGATCTGTTCCCCGCCCCCCTCTTTCACGACCAGAGCGAAAGGGAATCTCGCCGCGAGTTCTTGAAGCGCATCCATGTCGACCCCTTCGCATCTTCCCGGGGACGGTGCAAGCAGGGCAAGAAAAAGCACGAATAAAAGCGATTTTCTCATTGTTATCTCCCTTGCCGAGAATCCAGTCTCAACTCTCGATAATCAATGCTCGAGACGGTCATCATCCGTCGATCGACCGTCCAATCGGCCGGTGCTTTACCGTTGTATCCCGGAAGGCTGGGAACGGCTCCGGCTTCTAGAGAGTAAAATACTTCTAGCGCGCCTGATTCAACAAAAAAAACGCTTTTATGCGCTCACACGGCATTCGCAATCATATACGGCGGACGCCGTTTTCTCTAAAGTTCACGCTGATCCGGCCGAAATACAGTCCAGGGTTCAATGCACCTAGAAGAGGGGGCGAAATGAGAAAACTTCTCGTCAAGACGTTGACATACATAGTCTTTTGGGTTCCCGTCTTCCTGTTGTTCAGGAATACTGTCCCGCCCGTGCTCGCAATACCGGTCGTTTGTTACTACATTCTGGACATGCTCTACTTGTATTATATCGGCAAGCGATCCCAACGAGTGAAAAGAGAGATACTCCAGGCGATAGAACGCCTGGAAGCCGCCAGCCCCACAAACAAGTCCGGTGAAATCCCCAGGTATCGTGATCTGAAACCGCTCATCGAGGGGCTCGTGGGCAGGAAGTATGAGATGCTCGAGCAACTCATAAGCGGCCTGGACAACCTCAACTCCAACATAGAACAAATCGCTGCAGCCAGCGAAGCACTTGCAATGGGCAACCAAGAACAAGCGATAAAGCTCCAGAAAACTTCCGAGACCGCCGGGCGCATCTCCGATCAAGCCAGAATCAATTCGGAAAACGCGCTGGAAATAAGCTCCTTTTCAGCGAACATAGCAAACGAGGTGCGCGAGGGGGTCGAGCTGGTCAAGAAAGTTCTGGGGTCTCTCGGCCTCCTGCGGAAAAGCTCGAAGAAAATCGTCGATATCGTAGGCATCATCGAAGAGATAACCGACCAGACCAATCTCCTGTCTCTCAACGCCGCGATCGAGGCCGCTCGAGCGGGAGAGCACGGCAAGGGTTTCACAATCGTGGCCGACGAGGTTCGCAAGCTGGCGGAACGCACCTCGGATGCGGCAAAAGATATAACGATGATCATGGAAGAGAATCTGAGCAACATCCTGGAAAACGTCTCCATGGGAAAGAATGCGACTGAAGTCTTGAACGGCATCGTGGCAAAGACATCGGAGGTGGCCGAAAAAGTGCGGGAGCTCTCCAGCGCCTTCCTCGACCAGGCCCAGAACAGCTCGGAGATAACAGAGACCATCATGCAGCTCAACGGTATAATGGAGGACACCGCAGCTTCGGCCGAGGAGACCAACGCCGCAGTGGAACGCATCGTCCAGGAAATCCGCGAATTGAGGAAGATTCCCTACGACCGTGCGATAAAGGATTCCCGACCCGCCGCCAAGGCTGCCAGTGAAATCGAACTTGATCCCGAGTATGAGAGGCCGATACCGGAGGGGACGTTCTCGGACGTATTCTAGAACGTCCCCGCTCGGTTTTCTTTCTTCGCGCGGGGCGGCGCTTACCGGTTCAGAGTTTTATGGATTTCACGAGTCGCTTGACGTGTTCGACGGATTTCATGAATTGCTTTCTCTCCGAAGCCTTCAGTTCGACCTCGATTACCTTTTCAACGCCTCCGGCGCCGATGATCACGGGAACGCCGATGTAGTATCCCCTCACTCCATATTCCCCACTCAGCTTGGCGGCGCAGGTGAGCACTCTCTTCTTGTCCTTGAGATAGGCCTCCGCCATGGCGATTGCCGAAGCCGCAGGAGAGTAGTAAGCGGATCCGGTCTTGAGGAGTTTCACGATCTCGCCCCCCGCGAAGCGCGTTCTCTGGACTATGGCCTCGATCTTCTTTTTCGGCAGCAGGCTCGTCACCGGAACCCCCGCCACGGTGCAGTAACGGGGCAGCGGAACCATGGAATCGCCGTGCCCGCCGAGGACGAGGGCGGTCACGTCCTGGACGCTGACGCCGAGTTCCATCGCCACGAAAGTGCGGAAACGCGCCGTATCCAATACGCCGGCCATGCCGACCACCATGTTCTTCGGCAACCCGGTTATCCTCTCCATGGCATAGACCATCGCATCCAGGGGATTCGAGAGAACTATCACGAAGGCCTTGGGACAGTATTTCTTTATGTTCTTGGCGACGTCCTTGATTATCACCAGGTTCTTGGCGAGCAGGTCGTCCCTGCTCATTCCCGGCTTGCGGGGAAATCCCGCGGTGACGATCGCCACGTCGGCTCCCTTGATATCACGAAAGTCGTTCGTGCCCTCTATACGGACGTCGTACCCGCCTATCGGATTGGATTCCATTATGTCCAGAGCCTTGCCTTGAGGCATGCCCTCCACTATATCGTAGATACTTACGTCGCCCAGTTCCTTCTGAGCGGCCAGAAGGGCCAGCGTTCCGCCGATCTGGCCCCCTCCGATGAGAGCGATCTTCTTTCTCTTCATCATCCTTTCCCCCCTTTTCTAGTTCTTGACTGCCGCCCGCCGCCGGGCGGTTCACGCACGAATCGAGTTCATATATTAACCTGCGAGTCTTCTTCGCGGAAGACTTTTTTGCCCCTTGTGGAGGACCCGCTGTCGCAACATCCGGGTAGCCGCCGAAGGATCACTCGTCTCTTTCCTCTCCCTCCTTTCCCTCCGAAAACTTGTCCAACCAATAATCGACGTCCTGCTCGGATGGATCCGGTTTTTCCCCGCCGCCGTCCCCGCCCTTGGCCCCGCTCTTCAATCGCTCCAGGAACTCCTGGGAGGATATCACCCTGGCCCCCATCTTGCCGGCGGTCCTCCCTATGTCGGCCCGGTCCGACGTCACAACTATGTAAGACCTCGGGTTCGCAGCCTTCTCGAGAGTGGATATTATCAAGTCATCCGCGCTCCGAAAGGAACTGCTGAATATCATCTGCAACCTGCCCGGAACGACCGCTTCCGCCTGCATCATTCCTCCCCTCCCGTCGAAGACCACGGTCACCTGGACCTTCTTGGCGTGCAGGTAGCCCTTGATCATTTCGATCACTTCATGCCTGGCCTTTTCGAGATCACCCTTGAGGATTCTCCTTATCCTCCTGTCGGCGTACATGAGGTTGTAACCATCTATTATGATCTTCTGGAAGGACAAGACGCTTCTCTTTCGTTACCGGCGCGGCGTTCTACGCGAGCAACCCGATCTTTTCCACGACGACGTTAGGTATTCCCATATCCACATCCACCTTCCCCATTATGAGGAAAGGGCCGGGTCCCCTCAAGAGTTCTTCGGCGCAACGTTCGTACACGTCGGGGAAAAACGTCGTCTCTATCCTGCCCATCTCGTCGGAAAAACTGACGAACCCCATCATCCTTCCCTCCCCCTCGGTGCGGAGCCTCTTCAGAGCCACCTTCCAGCCGAGGGTGTAGACCGTCCTGCCGTCGCAGTCGCCCAGATTCACGGAGTAGACTATCGGGCGGAGCCTGCGGGCCGTTTCCACGCGGCGCCGGAAGAGCGCGAAGGGATGCGCGGAAATCGTCACGTCGAGACACTCGAGCTCTTCGGCGAGCCTCTCTTCCAACGTGAGATCCTCGAGGGGAGGAAGTTCCTTTACCAGTTCCCTCACGTCCGCTCCCCCTTTTCCCCCCGCGGCCGCGCGGACCCCTCCCGCAACCCGGCCCCCGTAGACCAGGCCGACCTGCCAGAGTATCTCGGGGCGGCTTCCCCCGAGCGAGTCCATCGCCCCGCACCTGGCCAGCGTCTCGGCTTCCCGTCGCGTGAGCGGAACTCTCGCGAGCAAGTCGTCCACCGAACGGTACTCCCCCCCGCTCCGTTCGGCCACGATGCGCTCCATCATCTCGGTTCTCAACCCTTTTACCTGCATGAGCCCCGTCCTTATCTCCCGGCCTCTCCCCTCGTACGCCACCGCGCTCCTGTTCACGCAGGGCGGAAGCAGCGTGAGCCCCATCCTCCTCGCCTCCTCGATGTATTCCATCGTCGAATAGTACCCGCCCCGGTTCGAGAGCACCGCGGCCATGAACTCGGCCGGGTAGTGCGAGCGCCAGTAGAGACTCTGAAAGGATTCGAGCGCGAAGGAGGCGGAGTGCGCCTTGCAGAAGGCGTAACCGGCGAAGGATTCGATCCGGGAGAAGACCTCCTCTATCACCCGCCCCGGTATCCCCTTCTCCCTCGCCCCGGCGAAGAAACGCTCCCGGTAGTTCTCCATCCTTTCCCAGTTGCGCTTCTTCGACATGCAAAGTCGCAACCCGTCGGCCTCGGCGAGCGTCATCCCCGCCATGGCCACCGCCGTCTGTATCACCTGCTCCTGGTAGATCAGGCAGCCGTAGGTGTCCCCGAGCACGCCCTCGAGGCAAGGATGGGGATAACTGACGGGTTCTTCGCCCAGGTAGCGGCGCAGGTATTCCCGCTTGCCTCCGTAATTCGACACGCCCGGCCGAATGATCGACGAGAGGGCCGTCAGAACTTCGAAATCGTCGCAGCGGGCCTGCTTGAGAAGCTGCTGCATGATCGGCGACTCGATGTAGAAAGCCCCCTCCGTCTTGCCTTCGCGCATGAGCGCCTTGGCCTTCTCGTCGGCGAGGTAGTCGATGTCTTCTTCGGCGACGTCAATCCCGTAGTTTCGTTCCACCGCGCGCACGGTGTCCCTTATCACGGCCAGGCCCTTCTGGCCGATGACGTCGATCTTGATGAGCCCCGCGTCCTCCACCGGGTACATGCTCCACTGCGTGATCGCAAGGCCCCTCTCCCCCATCTCGAGCGGCATGAGGTCCGTGATCGGCTCGGGCGCTATCACAAGGCCGCAGGGATGCGTGGCGAGGTGCCGGGGAAATCCCGCCATCCGCTTCGCAGTCGCCAGAATCGTCCTGAAGGGCTCTTCGCGAAGCGGCAGGCTCCTGGTGTCCGGTCTCGCCGCCAATTCCTCTTCCAGCCCTTCCGTGCTCTCGAAACGGGGTATCCTCTTCACCACGGCATCGATCTCCCCCTCCGGGATGCCGAAAGCCTTGGCCGTCTCCCTTATGGCCGATCGCGCACGCAGCGTGCTCACGGTGGACACCATCGCGGTATGATCGCGGCCGTACTTCGAAAAAATGTAGCGGAGAATCACCTCCCTGTCCTCCGTGCCGAAATCGAGGTCGAAATCGGGAGGGGTGGCCCGCTCGAGGTTCAGAAAACGCTCGAAGAATAGATTGTGTTCCATTGGATTCACGTGGGTTATGCCGAGGCAGTAGGAGACCATGCTGTTCGCCGCCGACCCCCTGCCCAGCGAAGGAATCCCCCTCTCGCGGGCGAAACGGGCTATGTCCCAGCAGACGAGAAAATATGAAGCCATGCCCAGGCGCTCGATCACGTCGAGTTCCCTGGTGAGAAGGTCGAGCGCCTCCCGGCCGAAGGCTCCCAGGCGCCTGCGCAGGCCGTCGAAGGCCAGGGCGGCCAGGTAAGAGAAACAACTCTCGCCGGGAGGAGGATCGAAGCGCGGCGGGCGGGGGATGTCGAAGTCGAGATCCACGTCCACCCTCCAGGCCACTTCGGCGGCGTTGCGCAACGCCTCGGGGAAATCCCTGAAGATGTCTCTCATCTCCTCCTCGCCCTTCATCCAGCAGGCACGATCCACCGTCGCTCCCCGGGGAAGGGTCCCTATAGTGCTCCTCGTACGAACGGCGCAGAGCACGCGGTGGAGCGCGTACCCCTCGGGGGCGGCGAAATGGACCCGGTTGGTCGCTATGGTTTCGAGGCGGAGATTTCCGGCGAGGCTCTCGAGATAGTACCGTCTCTGCTTCGCTCCCCTCTCCTCACCGGGGGGCAGAGCGACGTAGACGTTCCTCCTCCCTTGCAAGGCCCGCAAGAGATCGATGGAATCGCTTAGAACAAATATATTTTCAGACGATGCCCGAAGTGCTTTCTCGAGCGAGAAATCCTTTTGCAAATGCCTGGCGGTCACCAGCCGGCACGTCTCCTTGTAGCCCTCGAGATCGGCGGGGATGACGACGGCCCTCCCGGGGGGAGAACCCGGATCGCCGGGGCGGGGACAGACGAGCTCGACGCCGACGATGGGCTTGAGCCCCGCCTCCCTGCAGGCCTTGACGAAGGGCACGACGGCGTACATGCCGTTCGTATCGGTGAGGGCCAGGGCGGGCATGCCGAGGGAGGCCGCCCTCTTCACGAGCTCTTCCACGCTGCTCGCCCCGGAGAGGAGCGAATAGTTCGAATGAACCTCGAGGTGAACGAAGGACATCTCACCGATAATTCCTGAGCAACCCCACGACCACTCCCTGGACGCGGACCTCCCGGGCGTCGAAAACCATCGGGGGATGAGCAGGGTTGGCCGAGACGAGTTTCACCTTCTTGCCGCTCCGGTGGAAACGCTTGACCGCCGCTTCGCTGCCCCTGATCAGAGCGATGACCAAGGAACCGTTCTCCGCCGCGCTCGCCTTTTCCACTATGAGCACGTCGCCGTCGAGTATTCCCTCGTCCACCATGGAGTCGCCCGTGACTCTGAGCGCGTACGTCTCTTTCCGTCCCAGAAAAGCCTCGGGCACCGGTATCTCCTCCGCGTCCACTATCGCCTCCACGGGACTGCCCGCCGCGACCCTGCCGAGCAACGGCACGGTCCGCGCGGAGCGTTTCACGAGGAGATCGGGCGTGAGGCTTATGGAACGCGAGCGGTTCCACCCGCGCGTGAGATACCCCTTGGCTGCGAGTTTCTCCACGTGCTCGTGAACGGTGCTCACCGCGGCGAGGCCGAAGTGGTCCCTTATCTCTTCGAGGGAGGGAGCATAGCCCTCGGTCTCGAGGAAGGCGGTGATGAACTTGAGGATCTCCCGCTGGCGCCTGGTCAGCACAGCCAGTTTTTTCACGATCACCTCCAAGGATCGCCCTGCCGAATACGACGTGGTTCGGCGATCATTGTATCCGAAAGTAAACCGAAAGTCAAGACGAAAATTCCTTGAGAAGTCACGTCACGACACCTGTCTT
Source organism: uncultured bacterium (assembly GCA_964464035.1). Classification (GTDB taxonomy): domain Bacteria; phylum Krumholzibacteriota; class Krumholzibacteriia; order WVZY01; family WVZY01; genus CAYXEN01. Next base: position 13,539 of record CAYXEN010000019.1, read on the forward strand.
TTGCCTTTTGTTTGCATCAGTTACAAACTTTCGGGTCGATTGCGCTTAGAAGCATGACTGCTTTTTCAGAGCCGGGTTGGAAACGATCGTTCAGGCCCGCCGTGGGTGCGATGCCGCCTTTTCGCCGGCGGCGCTTCCATGTTGGGCTGGACTTTTCGGCCCGTGGTGCTAAGCTTGGATCAGGCTCTAATCCATCCCCTTCAAGGAGGTGGCAGTCATGTCGAGATTCAAACTCACCGCCCTTTTTCTTCTCCTTCTCTCTTCCTCTCCGGTCCTTGCCGGCGACCTCGATTCCAAGGCCCTCGAGGTGTGCAGGAACAAGTGCATGGAACTATCCGCGAAGGTTACCAAGGCACTCCACGACGACATGTTGGCCAAGGGAGTCACCGGAGCGGTCGCAACCTGCGCGGAGACCGTGGACGCTATGTGCAGGCGCTTCTCCGCCGAACCCGGTTTGACCATGGAGAGAATATCCGTTTCCCGCCTGCGTGAGCAGAAGCGCCTCGGTTCATTCGAGGCCTCGGCGCTCGAGCGCATGATCAAGGCGGGCTCTGCAGGCGACGGATCGAAGGGCGAGGAATTCCGGTGGGAAAGAACCGAAAGAGGCTTCGTCGGAACGTACGTGCGCGCGATCACGATCGAACCCATTTGCCTGACGTGTCACGGCCCCAAGGATCTCGTTCCACCGGAGGTCAGGGACTTGATGGTGAAGAAATACGGGGCGCTCCCCTCTGACAATCAAGTGGGAGAAATCAAGGGCGCCATCGTGGTCAGCGTGAAGCTCCCGGAGGCCAAGCATCTGCTGGCCGAGGAACCGAAGAGCGAAAAAGAATGACCGCGCGGACTCTCTGAACGGGAGGACGCTGTTTTTCTTGCAAAACAAATCATTTCTGCTATAAAGCATCCCAAGAAATTGTTTGCAAGCTTAGACGCCTTCCTCTATCATGCATTGCAATCATACCATTGCTTGGTCGATGGAGTACGACTCGGCGCCGGCACGGAGCCGGACTGCACATTTCGCAAGTACGAACAAACGAAACAATCGAACCCCGCCAGCCGCGGGATCGAAGGCCGCCCGAAGCATGGGAGCGAGGGGGTGCCGCTTTCAATCCGCAGGCACAGGGCCGAAAGGTAAGGAGGTCGAAATTGGTCGATTTTCAATTGTCGGAAATTCAACTCGCTTTGCAGAGAACGGCCAGGGAATTCGCCGAGAAAGAAATGAAACCGGTCGCCGCCAAGTACGACCGCGGCGAGGATTTTCCGTGGGACGTCATGAAAAAGGCTTTCGAAGCCGGTTTCCTGTCCTCCTCGATCGAAGCCGAATACGGCGGTGGAGGCCTCAGTCTGTTGGATACCGCCATCGTCAGCGAAGAACTTGCGGCCGGGTGCGCGGGCCTTTTCACGTCCATGATGGCGAATTCGCTGGCCTTGACGCCGATCATCCTTTTCGGGACCGATGAACAGAAGAAGAAGTTTCTTACCCCCTTCACCGAGGAAATGAGGTTCGCAGCTTTCTGCTTGACCGAGCGGGAGGCCGGCTCGGACGCGGGACGCGTCCAGACGACGGCGGACAAAGTCGGCGACGAGTACGTGATCAACGGTTCGAAGTGTTTCATTACCAACGGCGGCGTTGCGAAGCTGCTCGTCGTGTTCGCCAACACGGCGAAAGAGAAAGGCACGCGCGGAATGTCCGCCCTCATCGTTCCCGCCGACACGCCGGGAATCACCATCGGCAAGGCCGAGGACAAGATGGGACACCGCGCCTCGAACACGGTGGAGATATACTTCGAGGACGTCAAGGTGCCGAAGGAGAATCTTCTCGCCAAGGAGGGATTGGGTTTCCTGGTCGCGATGAAGACGCTCGACAAGGCTCGCCCCAGTGTCGGTGCCGCCGGGGTCGGAGTGGCCCGCGCCGCCCTGGAGTACGCCATCGAATACGCGAAGACGCGCGAGCAATTCGGAAAACCGATCGGCGTGTTCCAGCACATAGGCTTCAAGCTCGCCGACATGGCCACCGAGGTGAACGCAGCCAGGCATCTCGTGTGGCACGCCGCATGGATGATAGACAACGGCATGAAGGCTTCGAAGGAAGCGGCCATGGCCAAGGCTTACGCGTCGGACGTCGCCATGAGGGCCACGGTCGAAGCGGTGCAGATATACGGCGGGTACGGCTACATGAAGGACTACCCCATCGAGAAGCTGATGCGGGACGCGAAGCTCCTGCAGATCTACGAAGGCACGAACGAGATCCAGAGACTCGTCATATCACGTGAACTGATGTCGAAGTGAGCCGGGAAAATCCTTTAAGGCGGTGGAATCGGCGCGAAGCATCCTGCCCGTCCGGAGAATCTTCCCGTCGCCGTACTTCCGCCTTATGAGGTCGCATGAGCGGTGCAGCCTGTCGAGCCTGCCCCGCTCGGTCGCGAACAGGTCGGCCCCCTCGTCGAAGGGAACCGTGGAAACCGCCGCGAGGGAGAGCGATCTCACCTTGACTCGTCTCCGGAACGCGCGTTCGAGAAGCACAAGCGCCGCTTCATGGATCTCACCGTCCAGGGCCGTGATCCGCGGCAGACGCCCCTCGCAAGCAACCGGATAACCGTCCGTGTAAACGAGCCGCAACCGGATTTTCTTCGCTCCCCGTCCCGCCCTCCTGAGCTTTTCGCCGACGCGCACGGCGAGAGCATAGAGACGGGCATCGACGTATCCCGCATCAATCACGTCCTCGGGAAAGGTTTCTCCGGCGCCGTATTCGCCCTCTCTCTGCGTGTCGCCGCCCGCGACGGGCCGGTCGTCCATCCCTCTGGCTCTCTCGACGAGCCTCCCGGCGCCGGGACCGAAGACGGTCTCGATCAGCGCAGCGGGAATCTCGGCCAGGGTCCCTATTTTTCTCACCCCCATGGCCTCCAGGACCCGGGCCCGCCTCTCCCCTATTCCGGGCAGCCAGGCCAGGGGGAAATCGCCGAGAAACCCCCGCTCCTCACCCGCGGGCACATCGACGATCCCCGCCACCTTCGCCGCCCGGGACGCGACCACGGCGACCGACTTGTTCGATCCCACGCCCAGCGACACACTCAAGGAAAGCGCGTCCGCCACTTCTCTCTGGAGGCGGCGGGCGGCGTCGCGCGCGTGCCCGAAGAGGCGCGAGCAACCCGTGTAATCGATGAAGCCCTCGTCCAATCCGCGCGGCTCCACCAGCGGACTGTAACGCCGTACGACGCCGAACATGGCCCTGGATACCTTCCCCAGCAGGTTCCAGTCCACCTGCACGAAAGCGGCGTCCGGGCAGAGACGCTTCGCCTGGGCGCTCGTCATCCCGCTGCGAACCCCCGTTTCCCGCGCTTCCCTGGAAGTCCCCACCACCACGCCTCTGCTCGACAGGTATCCGACGACGACCGGGCGCCCTCTCAGGGCCGGATCTTTGATCCTGGCCACCGTGGCGTGAAAATCGTCGGTATCGACATGGATGATCTCGCGCGGTCGTGCATTTTCCATTTACATCCCCCGCGCGGATGATAACCGAAAGTAAACCGAAAGTCAAGAGCCCGGCACTCCCGGCGCCACTCCACCGCCCCGCCCGAATTTCTTGTTCATTTTTCCTGTCGATTGTTTTAGGTTGAATCGAACGTAGACCGCCTGTTCGACAACATGGAGGCGCCTGATGCACGACAAACGATCATTCGGACGTCTTACACCCGCCGTCCTCGAGGCACTTCGCAGTGTCGTCGGAGAGGACAACGTGGCCGTGGACGAGGACACCATCGCGCGCTGTTCCTCGGACGAGACGGAAGACCTCGCATTCTCCCCCGAAGTCGTCGTCTTCCCGGTCGACACGGGCCAGGTGTCGAGGGTGATGCGGATCGCCTTCGAAAACGACCTTCCGGTGACTCCGCGTGGCGGAGGCACGGGACTGTCGGGCGGAGCCCTGCCCGTCTTCGGAGGGATCGTCCTCTCCATGGAGAAGCTCGACCGCGTAATCGAGGTAGACACGCGCAATCTCATGGCCGTGGTCGAACCCGGCGTGATAACCCAGGTATTCCAGGAGGAGGTGGAAAAGCACAACCTCTTCTACCCGCCTGATCCGGCGAGCAGGGGAAGTTGTTTCATCGGCGGCAATCTCGCCGAATGCTCCGGAGGCCCCAGGGCGGTCAAGTACGGCGTCACCAAGGACTACATCCTCGGCGTCGAGGCGGTCCTCGCCGACGGAACGGTCATAAATCACGGGGGAAAGCTTCTCAAGAACGTCACCGGCTACAACCTCACCCAGACGATAATAGGCTCGGAAGGCACGCTGGCCGTGGTGACCAAGCTGTTCGTCAGGCTGATCCCTCTCCCGAGGTTCCGCCTGAGCCTATTGATTCCCTTCCCCTCCCTCGAATCCTCCGCGCGGGCCGTTCCCGCGATCATGAACGCCGGCGTCATTCCCTCCGCCCTCGAGTTAATGGAGCAGGCGGCCATAAGAGCGGCGGAGGAGCACCTGGACACTCCCATAGCGCACAGCGACGCGGCCGCTCAGCTCCTCGTCGAGCTCGACGGCGGCACAGAGGAGGAAGTGGCGAGGGCGTCCGAAATCGTATGCGAAGCGTCCATGGCGGAAGGATCGATCGACGTTCTCCTGGCCGATTCGGCCGCAAAGCAGGAACAACTTTGGAACATGCGCCGCGCCATCGGAGAAGCCGTGAAATCGATCTCGATCTACAAGGAGGAGGACACCGTCGTGCCGAGGAACAATCTCGTTCCGCTTCTCTTGGGCGTGAAAGAGATCTCCTCTCGCTACGGGATCACGACGATCTGCTACGGCCACGCGGGGGATGGGAACCTCCACGTCAATATCCTCAAGCTGGACATGTCCGACGAGGACTGGAACCGATACCTGGACCGGGCCATCGAGGAGATCTTCACCTTGACCGTCTCGCTGGGTGGAACCATATCCGGAGAGCACGGTATCGGGTATTCGCAGAAGAAATATCTGCCTATAGCTTTTTCCGAGGCGGAGATCGATTTGATGAAACGCCTGAAGAAGGCTTTCGATCCGAAGGGCATCCTTAACCCGGGGAAGATCTTCCCCTGACGGCGCTCGAACGTCCCGAGACGGGATCAGTAGATTCCTTCGCTTATTCTCGATTTGCCTTCCGGATGATTGTCGAGGAGATAATCGATGTGGAGTACGTGCGCGGGGCCCTCGTAACATGCTTCCGGGAACTTGCCGGTATCCATGCGAATCGCGTCACAAGGGCAGGCTTCGACGCAGAGGCCGCAGAAAACACATTGTAGGATATCTATGTCGAACTTGACCGGATACTTCTCCACCTCTCCCGAGTCGTATTCTCCGGCCACAATTGTGATGCAGTCGGCGGGACAGGCGGTCGAGCAACACTGGCAAGCCACGCACCTCGGTCGCCCGTCTTCACGAAGCATCAACCTGTGCTCCCCTTTCCATACATCCGAGATCGGTTTGGGAGATTCCGGGTACTGATAGGTGATGCCGACTTCCCCCTTGCCCAGCCTGGCAAGATTTCCTGCAAGATGCCTGACCGTAATTCCGAGGCCACGCAGGATTTCAAGGATATATACCCTATCCCACCATGACCTGTTTTGCGCTTGAGACCGGGATACAACTCGCGCCATGTCCATCCTCTCCTTGCCGTATCGATACTGGTATCAAATTACGGCAATACGAGATTATGTCAAGTGCTTTGTCCCCTTCCTCCCGGGCTCTCTGCGCACTATCCCGCTGTTGCTCGTCACCGAACGGTGTCGCCATACTTCCCTCATGCGCCGGCGAAGCGCCCGGCGACCAAAAGCTTTGACCTCGTTTCTCCCTGCGGCTATAATTCCTCGAAGCCGCAATAGCCAATGATGCCGGGAGGAAACATGGACGAACAGAGAGAATCTCTCGAGGTCGATGTCCTCTTCGTCGGGGGCGGTCCCGCTTCACTCGCCGGGGCTTATCACCTGTCGAAGCTCGTGCGCCGCCACAACGAGAGCGTATCGGCCGGTCATGAAGGCAAGCAGCTCGAACCGATGATCGTGGTCATCGACAAAGGGGCCGAGGTGGGGGCGCACGCGTTTTCGGGGGCGGTCATGGACCCCATCGCCGTCTCCGAGCTGATTCCCGACTACGAAGAGAAGGGTTGTCCCATAGAGAAGAAGGTGACCTCGGACGCGGTCTACTATCTGCGTGAAACCTCGCATTTCAAACTTCCCTTTCTTCCGCCTTCCATGTCCAACCACGGGATGTTCGTCATATCGCTGGCGAAGTTCTGCAGATGGCTCTCCGGCCTCGTCGAGAACGAGGGCGTAAACATCTTTCCCGGCTTTGCGGGCGTTGAGATCCTGGAAGAGGACTCCCGCGTCGTCGGCGTCCGCACCGGGGACAAGGGCATCGATCCGGAGGGCAATCGCAAGAGCAACTATGAACCGGGGATAGATCTCCGGGCCAAAGTGACCGTATTCGGTGACGGCCCGCGCGGCTTCCTTTCCAAGCAACTCATCAAGAATCACGACCTCCTCGCCGGCAAGTCCATCCAGGTCTACGAGACGGGGGTCAAGGAAGTCTTCGAAGTCCCCCCGGGAAGAGCCGACGAAGGCAGGGTGATCCATACCATGGGCTATCCCCTGAAGCCGGACTGCGTGGGAGGTTCGTTCATATACAACATGGGCGACAATCTCGTGGCCATCGGCCTCGTCGTACCCCTGGACTACAAGGACCCATTGCTCAACCCCCAGCAACTTCTCCAGCTTCTAAAGCTGCACCCCTTCGTCAAGAAACTCCTCGACGGCGGCAAGAGCGTCTACTACGGAGCCAAGGTCATCAGCGCGGGGGGCTATCACACGATACCTAAACTCTGCACGGACGGCGCTCTCCTCGTAGGCGAAGCCGCTTCCCTGGTCGACATGAAACGACTGAAGGGAATACATCTCGCCATCAAGTCGGGCATGCTCGCCGCGGAGACCATATACGAAGCTCTGGTCAAGGACGATTTCTCGACCGGCACCCTGGCCGCATACGAGGAGAAACTCAAGCACAGTTACATCGAGTCGTCTCTTCACAAGGTTCGGCACTTTCACCGTGCTCTTTCGCTGGGACTGCCCAAGGCGGCCTTCCACCTGGGCTTGCAACAGCTGAGCGGCGGCTCCGACTTTCTCTCTTACGCGGACATCGAGGAAGACTACAAGTGCATGCAGAGCGTGAAGGAATACCATGGGCGCGACGTCGACATACCACCGCCCGTCCCTCCCGACGGAAAGTACATCATGGACAAACTCTCGGATGTCTACAACTCGGGAACCATACACATCGAGGATCAGCCGCCCCATCTCAAGATCCTCGATCGCGAGGTCTGCATCGAAACCTGTATCGAGAAGTACAAGTACCCTTGCAACCGTTTCTGCCCGGCCCAGGTCTACGAAATGGTGAAGAACGACTCCGGTGAATACCATCTTCAGGTCAACTTCACCAACTGCGTCCATTGCCAGACCTGCGACATAAAGTGCCCCCTCGACAACATAAGATGGACACCGCCCGAGGGAGGCGGAGGTCCCAACTACACAGTCACATGATCCGCACGGCGAAGGAGGTCGCGATGAGTCAAACCTACAAACTGATAGAAATCGTCGGAACGAGTGAAAAGAGTTTCGCCGAAGCCGCCAGAAACGGCGTCAAGGAAGCATCACGTTCCTTGCACGACATGGCGTGGTTCGAAGTCGTGGAAGAGAGAGGGCGAATCGAGAACGGTGAAGTCAAGGAATTCCAGGTGAAGATGAAAGTGGCGTTCAAACTTGTCAGATAACGATCTTTCTGCGTGAAGGCGGCCGAGAATGAAAGCTCTGCTGATCGTCGATATGCTCAACGACTTCGTAAAGCCGGGGGCTCCACTGGAGGTTCCAGGAGCCAGGAATATAGTCCCCGCCTTGAGAAGAGAGCTCGAAAACGCCCGCTCGTCCGGGGTGCCGGTCTTTTATCTGTGTGATGCGCACGACGAAAACGACCCCGAGTTCTCGATCTGGCCGCGACACGCCGTCAAGGGCTCCGCCGGCGCCGAAGTGATAGAGGAGCTTTCCCCCCGTCCTGGAGAGAAGATAGTCCAAAAAACCAGTTATTCCGGTTTTTTCGGGACGGACCTCGAATCCCTCTTGCGATCGGCGGGCGTGGACGCCCTCGTTATCACAGGCGTCGTCACGAACATATGCGTGCTCTATACCGCCGTCGACGCCCTCATGCGCGGTTTCGACGTGGAAATACCCGATGATTGCGTTGCGGCTTTGAATGAGAACGATCACCGCTTCGCTCTCAAGCAGATAAGAGAAGTCCTTAAACCCAGGAAGACCTAGCCGCTCAACGGGACGAACTCTTGATGAGGGGCTGCCTTCCTGCGTAGCCTTCGTGGATCGGGTGCCAGAACTTGATCGAATCCTCCCCTTTCTTCCAGCACAAGAAGACCACGCTGTCGTTCTTCATGGAATAGAAGTCCACGATTCCGCGTTCGGCGTCTCTCAAGAGACAACCGGTTTCGTTGATGGCGGAGATGTCTTTTTCAATTTCACGCGCGAGCTTCCTGCTCATCATCGTCTTCTTCCTCAGCTCCACGGCATCGGGATTGTTCCTGCCGGCGCCGCAGCTCACGATGAGCTTCAAGACCGAAATCTCGGCCAGCAACCAGAGAAACTGCTGCTTGTTGCGCTTGATCCGCTCGAGGGTGCCCTCAAGAAAGCCGATCAGCCTCTCCGCCTCTTCGACGTTGAAGAACTTGGGGTTCATGAAACCTCCTAGCAGGGAGTAGCACAAGGATTCTTTCCAGCGAATTTAGCCCAAGAAATCGCGATCTGATAATTCCTCTGCCCTTTCACTATTATTCGTAGCTACTGAATCTCCTAAAAGCAAGTTAATTCTTGCAATGTGCAAGGGAAAGAAACGAGGGAAAGCTAATAAGTCAATTTGTAAGCAATAAAAGGGTAGGAGTTAATTATAGTCCGTAAAAACAACTTGAGTATGCGGCCGCACGGGCGTAGATCGCGAATCAAACGAATATCTTTCGTTCGCGGGCGAAATCCTCGAGTTCCTTGCGGAAATCCGGATGGGCGATTCTTATCAACGCCTGCGCCCTCTCGCGCAAGTTCTTGCCGTGAAGATACGCAACCCCGTACTCCGTCACCACGTAATGCACGTCCCCGCGCGATGTCACCACGCCCGCCCCATCATCCAGCCTGGCCACTATCCGGCTGACCTTGCCGTCCAGCGCCGTGGAGGGAAGCGCTATTATCGGCTTGCCGCCCTTCGACCTCGCCGCGCCCCTCACGAAGTCGACCTGGCCGCCTATGCCGCTGTATATGGAATATCCGATCGAATCGGCCACGACTTGCCCGGTCAAATCGACCTGGATCGCGGAATTGATGGCCACCATCTTCTCGTTTCTGCTGATGATGAAAGGATCGTTCACGTAATCACTCGGGCGGAATTCGAATACAGGGTTGTTGTCTATGTACTCGTAGAGCTTGGCGCTGCCCAGAACGAAGCTCACCACGCTCTTTCCCCGGTGGAGGGTCTTCTTGTCGTTGGTGATGATGCCGCTCTCCATCAACTCCATCACCCCGTCGCTGAACATCTCCGTATGGACGCCCAGATCCCTCTTCTCCCTGAGAAAGAACAGCACCGCGTCGGGAATGCCCCCGATTCCCATTTGCAAAGTCGAGCCGTCCTCGATGAGCCCTGCGACGTTGCGTCCTATCTCCTTGTGCAGATCCGACATGCGCAATCGCTCCAGCTCTATCACGGGAGTATCCACCTTGACGAAATAATCGATCTTGTTCACGTGGATGAAGGAGTCACCGAGCGTTCTCGGCATCCTGGGATTGATCTGGGCCAGGACGATCTTCGCCGTGTCCGCCGCGGCCAAGGTGCAATCCACGCCGACCCCCAGGCTGCAGAAACCGTGCTCGTCGGGAGGTGATACGTGGATCAAGGCCACGTCTATCTGCATCCTGCCTTCGTAGAACAGCCTCGGGATCTCCGAGAGAAATATCGGAATGTAGTCCGCCCTGCCCTCGTTCACCGCCTTCCGCACGTTCTTGCCCAGGAAAAACCCGTTGTGCCTGAAATGCCCCTTCATCACTTCGTCCGTGTAGCGCGCGGATCCCATGAGCATCAAATGCACTATTTCGACGTCCTCCAGTTCCTCCGACCTGGCCACCAGGGCATCGACGAGAAGCTCCGGTTCCGCACAACCCGGGTGAATCCATATCCTGTCCCCGCTCCGAACGCATTCGACGGCCTCGGCGGCCGTAACCGCCCTTTCGTTGATATGTTTTTTCCAGTGGGAGAGCCCGTTGGTCTTGAACGGCTTGGTCGACTTGGTCATACCTGCTCAACCTCCCGCGCCGTCGGCGTCACGAGTCCGCCGAGAACGTTTGACAATGTGTCCGGCACTCATTCATCTTTCAAGCCGGCTCCCTTCCCGTCCGGGTGCCGCGTCGCGGTTTCCGCGCCTCCGGAGCTCTATTCATACGGCCCCCGAGCCCGAGGACGAGAACATACAATAAGTATGCCAAAAAAAGGGAAGCCGAAGCTTCCCTTTTCTATTCCTTATGCAGCTTTCTTCAGGTCTTTTCCCCGCCGCTCTTGTCCATCTCCCTTATCTTGAGGAATATGGCGAGCGCCAGGAACGAAATCACCAATGTCGATATGCCCCACCATTTCCTCCGGAAGTAGTAGTTCTTTATCGCCTTCCTCCCGATCGAGAGGGCCACGTCCGCCGCCTTTATTCCCACCTCGACCTTCTCCTTGACCCTCTTGGGGTCGAAGCTGTGCACCATCGTCCGCGCCTCGATTAGTGCCTGCCTCACTTCCCTCCTCTTGTACTCGGCATCCAGGATGTCCATTCCTTTCTGATCCGCCACGTACAGGATCGAATCCACTTCGGCTTCTTTTTGCGTGAGGCGCATCAGCTGATCCTTTATCTCTTGCGCCACCTTGTAACCCTTCGGGCGGTTCTTTTCCGAGTGGCAGTTGAGACAAACCGACTGGGCGCCGACGCCCACGATGGCGTCGGTGGGCTTCAAAATACCGTGATTGCCGTGGCAGGTTTCGCATCCCGGCAGATGCAACTTGGAGAAAGCCTCCTTCATGGGACCGGCGTTGAAGAGATCCATGTTGTTCACGTGGCAATTGCCGCAGACATAAGCTATCGAGCTCACTCCCGGAGGAACCGCCCCGTGATTGCCGTGGCAGTCGTTGCAAGCGGGCGCGGCCGTGTCCTTGTCCTCCAGCAACGCGATGCCATGAACGCTCCGCGAATACTTGAAGAACTGATCCGTCGGAATGTTGTACGCCTTCATGTAGAGCGGGTCGCTGTGACAGGAAGCGCACGTACGCGGTACGTTGATGTCGTTCACCTTGGACAGCGGATCCGAGGCGGGCCGGATGTCGTGGACGCCGTGGCAACTCACGCACTGAGCCACCTTCTTGTCACCCTTGGCGTTCCGCTTGCCGTGCACGCTCGTGAGGTACTTCTCGAACTGGTCGACATTCAGCGCCGGATTGTATTTTCGCATGTACTCGGTGTTGCTGTGACAACGTGCGCAGAACTTGGGAATCTCCAGAGGCCCCGGGGCTCCTCTGAACCCCTTTTCCAGGCTCATCGCTACATCGGGATCCTCGCTGGTCGGATCTCCGCCGTGGCAATCGTCGCAGGACAACCCGATCTGCTGATGTACGTCGTTCTTGAAAACCTGGACCGGCCGAAGGAGTTCATCCTCGAGGAGCTCATGGCAGGAGATGCAAGTCGACTCTTTTTGCTCCTGCGAAAAGCCGGACGATGCTAGAGATGCAATAACAAGAAAGGCAAGAAATCCGGTTATGATTCCGCGTTTCATCCTTCACCCTCTCACTTTAGAACGTACCCTAGAATCGTCATCGTTATCATGAATATGACGATCGCGATACCGATGTAGTTCATCTTCCTGTTGCGCAGTCCCATGGAACTCTTCCGGTCCCAGAAAGGAACCAGCAACCAGAGCAATCCTCCTATCGTGAACCCGACGATCCCGAGCACTTCCCCGTCCACGAACAGTATCTTGGCGGGGATGAATTTCAGGGTCTGGTACATGAACATGAAGTACCATTCGGGCTTTATTCCGGGCGGCGCCGGTGCGAAGGGATCGGCCTTGTTCCCCAGTTCCCAGGGAAAGAACACGGCCAGCACCGCAAGTACGTTCAGGACTATCAACCAGACCAGGAGATCCCTCAACATGAAATTCGGGAAGAAGGGCATGGATTTCTTCTTCTCCGGCGGAAGGTTCTTCCAGCCCAGAGGCTCGCTCATGCCTTGCCTCTGAACGAACAAGAGGTGCAATCCCAGAACGGCCATGAACAGAACCGGGAACAGGGCGACATGCACGCCGAAGAAGCGGGTGAGCGTCGCCTTCGTCACCTCTTCTCCACCCCGCAGGATCTTCATCACATGGGGCCCCACGACGGGCACGACGCCTACGATGTCCGTCCCCACCTTGGTGGCGAAGAAAGAGAGCTCGTTCCACGGGAGGAGATACCCGGTGAATCCGAGAGCGAGCCCCATCAGAAGCAGGAAGAAACCCGTGACCCAGGTCAGCTCCCTCGGCTTGCGGTAGGCCTTGGAAAAGAACACGCTGAACATGTGCACGAACGCGGCGAATATCATCAAGTTCGCCGACCAGCTGTGAATCGAACGCACGAGCCATCCGAACTTGACTTCGGACATGATGAACCTGATGCTCGAATATGCTTCCTCCGCGCTCGCCCTGTAATAGATGAGCAACATCAATCCGGTCAAAACCTGGACGATGAACAGAAAAAGCGCTATCCCACCGAAATAGTACCACGCCGTCTCGTCGTGGATGGGCACGCCCTTCTTCTTGGCGAATTCGATCAACCCCTTGATCTGGTAACGCTCGTCGAGGTATTTGACGATTCCATCGAATCTTGCCATCATGCCACCTTCGATACGTATACATCGCTGCCCTTGACATGGACCTCCAGCGGCTCGAGTGGACGTGGAGGCGGGCCCGCTATGTTGATTCCCTTGAGATTGTACTTACCGTTGTGGCATGCACACCAGATGAGCCCCATGTCCTTGCGGTATTGCACCGTGCAGCTCAAATGCGTGCAAACGGCTATGAAAGCACGGTATTCTCCGCTCTCCAGCCGCAGAAGAAGTCCCGGTTTCCTTCCGAACTTGAATATCTTGGAGCTGTTGGGCTTCAGTTCATCAGTGGTGGCGGCCTTGACGCTCGAGACGTTGCCGCCGGGGGTTTCCGGAGGCAAAAGGTACGAGATCACCGGGTACAACACGGAAGCCAGCCACGCGATCACTCCTCCGCCCAGCATGTAGTTGATGAAAGATCGTCTCTTCATCTTGGCACCGGAAGAGCGGTCGTCAGAACCGTTGAGATTCTTCATGTCGATTGTTACTCCGCTTTCGGTTTCTTGTGAGCTATCTTTGCATACATTTTCGCGAAATCGAAAGGCTTGGACTTGTCGAACGTCGGGCTTTCCTCGTTGTGACACGACTTGCAGGTCTTCTCGTCGGGAAGCCGAAGTCCGTGCGCCTCGGGTTTTTCTTTCCCCGCGGCTATAGCCTTCATCGTCGACATCTTCATGTATGCACTTCCGGGCCCGTGGCAGTCCTCACAGGTCACGCCGTCGGCGACATTGTACTTGGGTCCTTTGAGCCCGGCCTTGACGTTATATGAAGGAGCATGACACTTCAAACAGGCGTCGCTCTTCTGGGGATCCGCGATCCCTTTGCTCTTCGCTATGCTCTTTGCTTTTTCGGATGCCAGCGCCTCGTAAGCCTTGGCATGGGCGGTTCCCTTCCATATGGTGAACTGCTGGCCCGCCTTCTTGCTGTTGTGACACATCTTGCACTTCGCGGCTCCCACGTAGCTGTTCTCGGCTGCGACGGAGACGGCGAACATGAACAAACAAAGACTCCCAACCAACATCACGACAAACCTCTTCATATCCCTTCCTCCTGAGAAGAAACGTTACACAGGTTTCCGTTGGGCGGTGACAAGCAGAGACCGACAGCCACATCGGCCAATCCGAACGTTCCCGGCGAGTTACGATCTTGCATGCGGATGAGGATAAAAAAAAACCGCATTTTCGGGTCCGATCGGCGACCGCCGTAATCTCTATTAGTAAATCCGCCTTGGTGTGTCAAGAGTTTATTGGACGAATCCGAGAAAAATTTCACAAAGTACCCGAAACAACCTCTCTCATCACTTGTCGGGCGCCCTGCGAATACAGGTCTACATGGACACGAATAGTCTTTTGTGGTGACATTATGGCAACCATCGTCATTTCAAACGATTACAAGACTAATTGAAGAACACTTTCATAACCAGGCTTGATTGGACCGCGGGCGGATTACCTAGGCGCCAAGAAACATTCGATTTAGGCGTTCCTATTCGGGGAAAAGAATCCTTTCCCTCCTTTCTCCCCCTTTGTCCGCTCGGAACGACTTTGTACTTTTTGTCACAAGCTCCCCCGCTTCCTTTCATCACGGCTTGACTACTGCGATCCTCAAGTCACATAATGATCGACACTTATATACGTGGAGATGCCGGGCAAAAACTGCCTTTCAATGGAATGGAATCTGCTCTTGGCCGATTCGAAGGCTACCTCGTTGAAAGGTAACGGCCATCCAGCCTCGTCGGTTGAATCGTCTCTCATTATTCTTCCGCCGGGATTTTTTCATGCGGATAGAATGCTTACTCGAACAGTTCGGAGATCATGAAGAACAAAGACGACAAGAGTACGATCGCATCACACGAAAGCGGTCATGCCTGCTGCCTGAGCTTGATCGACCAGGTCAACGTCCTGCTTCACTTTTGGGTGCATAGCCGCGTCTTGATTCACGACTTGAAAAACCCTCTCGCCGGAGTATTCGGAACGGCGCAGGTTCTCGCGGACGAATTCAGCGACGGCGATCCCAGGAAAACCCTTCTCGATGAAATGATGCTCCAAATGACCAAGATGGATGAGATCTTGAACAAATTCTTGCATTCCACGAGAAATCTGGAACCGAACATCTCCCCGGCGAGTCTAAACCTCATAACGACTGTATTGTCAAAGGAACTGGAATATCATTGCGGTATCGAGGTCGAGAGCCGTCCGGGCGCCGACTACGACCTCTGTAATTTGGACCCGTCACTGACCCTCATCGCGATTTATGATTTGATTAAGGTGCGCCAACATATTAATAATTTCAGTAAGTTACTTATCGAAACCGACGGCGATCCGGCAAACGGCCGGATCGTATTTACAGCCAGCGCGATCGATGGAACGGCTTGTTCCAACCGAAATACGACCGATCCCGACCGGCAGGCGCTGCTCAGCATCGCCGCTGACCTTCTGGAGAGGGAGAAAGCGGTGGTGAAGATGGATGGAGCCGATCGAGGAAGCCGATTTCTCGAGATAACTTTCCCCTTGGCAGAGAGGAAATAGAAAATGAGCACCCAACGGAAGTCCGCAGTACGGAGATTCGTGGATGTCATGACTTCTATGCGATTGACGATAGTCGTGCTTATCGTCCTCGCGATAGCCTCCGTCTTCTCTATCATATTCCTGCAACTGTACCCCACGGATTTCTACAATTGGCAGGAGTACTATGCGTCCCACATGAATCCCGTCAAGTTCAAGCTTTTCTCGTTTTTTCAATTGTTCACACCGTATCATTCCTGGTGGTTCGTAGGACTTCTTTCCATGCTCTCCGTGAGTCTGCTTCTCTGTTCCATCAACAGACTCAAGGGGATGATGAGACTCGTCTTCGGGCGCACTGATTTCAGGTCGAATGAAAAACTCTCCAAGCAGAAGAACTTCCACAGCTTCAAGCTCGATCCGGGGACCTCGACTCAAATCGCGAGCGCCGTGTTGAAAAAGAGGTTTTTTCGCGTTTTCAGCAGGAATGAAGACGGAAAAACGTATATTTACGCGAGAAAGCATTCGTTATCCCGGATGGGGCCTTTCCTGAGTCATGTGGGGCTCCTCGCGCTGTTCGTCGGAGGCCTGATCGCGGCCATCGCGGGCAAGACCGCGATGATCTGGGGCGGCCCCGGCGACGTTATATCGGCTCCGTTCGCCGAGCAAAAGATCAGGGTGGAGGATTTCCACATCATCTACAACGAAGATGGAGACGTCAAAGACTACATCTCCAGACTCAGCGTGCTCGATGATTCCGGCAACGCCATCCTCACCGAAACGATCGAGGTCAATCATCCCCTCCGTTATGCCGGCGTGAACTACTACCAAGCCTCCTACCAGCCCCACCCGCGCAAGATCAGGAGGGCCATGATCTCCGTGGCCAAGGGCGGCGATGCTCCAAGCGATACCCTGATCGTTCACTTCGGTGAACAGGTGGCGGTGCCCGGCACTGATTACAAGATCGAACTGGCCGACTTCGCGGCCGATTTCCAGATAACCGAAAAGGGGCCGGTATCCAAATCGCGCCAGCTCAGGAACCCCGCCTTGCTGCTCAACTACTACGAGAACGACGAATTGATAGGACACGAATGGCTTTTCGCCAAATTCCCGTCGGTTCACACCAACAAGGATCTCCCCATTCAGGCCAAGCTCCTCGATTTCGAACCAATGTTTTACACGGGCCTTCAGGCGGCGTACAATCCCGGGAGCTCATTCATATGGGCCGGCTTCCTGATCATGACCCTGGGATTGATCCTGGTTTTCTATCTCAATCACAAGCAGATCTGGATCACTTTCGTACACAAGCCGGGGGCCAAGGACGAGGTCTTCCTGGCGGGCACTTCACACAAGTTCAAGGATCAGTTCCGGCGGGAGATAAATGAGATAGTCAAGAATATCAAGGAATCCCGGGATGTCAGAATGGAAAAAAGCCAGGCTGCTCCCGAAGCCGCCGTCATAAACTGAAAGGAGCACTCGTGCAGACTATCGACGTCACACTGTTCTGGTACAGCTTCTGGTTCTATCTCATATCCTTCGTGGTCTTCACTATGTACTTCGCATTCAAGGCGAACGTGCTCGGCAAGCTCGCCAACGCGCTGCTGCTCATCGGTTTCCTTCCGCAGACGGTGGGCCTCGTCTTCAGGTGGAAACTCTCGGGGCACGTTCCTTTCTCCAACATGTATGAATACGCCTACCTGATGTCATGGATGGCGGTCGGCTCGTACGGGTTCATACTCCTCAAATTCAGGAAGCTGATCATCGGGGTTTTCGTATCCTTCGTCGTTCTCGTTCTCATCGTGTCGGCTTCCCTCTTGCCCAAGGAATTGAGTCGCCAGCTCGTGCCGGCCCTCCAGAGCAACTGGCTCGCGATACACGTCTCGCTCGCCGCTCTGGGTGAGGGCGCTTTCGCGATCGCCTGCGCCGTGAGCATCATGTACCTCATCAAGTCGGCTTTCGTTCGTCGAAACAAGGCCTTGGAATTCTTCCCCTCGCTGGAGATGCTCGACGACATCAATTACAAGGCGGTATCCATCGGTTATCCTCTCTTCACTTTCGGCGCCCTGTTTGCGGGAGCGATATGGGCATCGAAGGCCTGGGGCACTTTCTGGGGATGGGACCCCAAAGAAGTGGGATCTCTCATCATATGGCTCTTTTATACGGGATATCTCCATGCCAGGATGCAGCGAAACTGGAAAGGGGACAAGGCGGCGGTCTTGTCCGTGATAGGATTCGTCATGATCTTACTTTCGTTTTTCGGTAACATCATTCTCAGCGGCCAGCATGCATACGGCTAGAGAATGATCATTCGTTCTCGGGCATATCGATCCCGGTCGGCCGTTGAAGGCCACGACCCGAACGCGCCATGGAAAATTTCGCCTACCAATTGAATCAAGCTCTGCCGGTCCTCTACGGGATCACCACTGCGGCCTACCTCGTATTGTTCATGAGCAACGGAGCCAGGCTCGCCTCGCTCTCGCGCGTAGCATTGTTGCTGAGCATAGCCGTCCACATCGCCTTCATGGCGGTTCGCGTCGCGGGTGAGCATCATATTCCACTGGCAAGCCAGAGCGAGGCTCTCTCTTTCTTCGCCCTCGCCGTGGCGGTGGTCTACATATACCTGGAGCTCCGGCTCGGGACCAGCATAACGGGCGTGTTCGTGCTCTTCGTCGTATTCGTCTTTCAACTGATCAGCACTAGCATGTACGGCCCGTTCACTCCCATAAACCCGATCCTGCGAAGCGGGTGGTTCGCTTTTCACGCCGGGAGCGCCGTGCTTTCCTTTTCGGCTTTCGCCGTCGCGGCCCTTTTCGCCGCGATGTATCTCCTTCTGGTCCGCGAGATAAACGCCAGGAAACCCGGGTACATCTTTCAACGGATACCATCTCTGGAGCTTCTGGACGAGATGTCGTACAAGTCGGTGATGCTAGGTTTCCTCCTTCTCACCGCCGGCATCGGGTCCGGGGTCATATGGGCCGACCAGGCGTGGGGCAAGTTTTGGAGTTGGGATCCCAAGCAGGTATCTTCACTCGTGGTCTGGCTGGTATATGCCGCCTACCTGCATGCCCGCCTGCAGAGGGGATGGGAAGGCAAGCGCGTAGCCGTTTTCGCCGCCGTCGGCTTCGTGGTACTGGTTTTCACGTTCGTTTTCGTAGATCTTCTCTTCAACACGGTTCACCGTTTCATATGAGATCATGAACATCATCGCTCTGGGACATAATCACTCGACAGCTTCCGTGGAAATCCGCGAGAAGGTGACCTTCACGCCCGAACGAATACGCTCGGCCCTGCCCGCGTTGAAAGAGCTCAACCTCTTCCAGGAATCGGTCATCCTGTCCACGTGCAACCGGAACGAGATCTATTCCGTCGTTCCCGATTTCGAGAGCGCCAGGCGCGCGCTGATCGAATTCATGTACAGCTTTCACCGGCTGCAACCCGGAACCCTGGAGGGAACCCTGTATACGTTTTGCGATGAAGAAGCGGTCGAACATCTCTTCGCGGTGGCCTCCGGGGTGGACTCGCTGATAGTCGGTGAGACCCAGGTTTTTTCGCAGGTGAAGTCGGCATACAAGCTGGCCCGTGAGATGGAAAGCACCGGAGTCGTCCTGAACAGGCTTTTCCATCGCTGCTTCGAAACCGGCAAGAAGGTCCGGCACCTCACCGGGATTTCACACGGCGCCGTATCCGTGAGCTACGCGGCGGCTGAACTGGCGAAGAAGATCTTTCACGACCTCGAGGACAAGACCGTGCTGCTCATCGGAGCCGGCGAAACGGGAGAGCTCGCGGCCAAGCACCTCCTGCGCCAGGGCGCTTCCAGCTTCATCGTCGCCAACAGGACTTTCGAGAAAGCCCGGGTGCTTGCGGCCGAATTGGGCGGAACCCCGGCAGGGCTCGACGCGCTGGGCGAGATCGCCGAGCAGGCGGACGTCATCATCAGCGCCACTTCCGGTGCCGACCTTCTCCTCGATTTCGACGACGTCGACGGACTGATGCGCAAGCGGAAGAACTCCCCCCTGTTCATCATCGATCTCGCCGTCCCCAGGGACGTGGATCCCGAAGCTAGGAACATCTACAACGTCTTCCTCTATGACATGGACGACCTCTCGGCGATAGCCAGGGAGAACAAGCTGAAGCGCGAAAAGGAGATCGCGCGCGCGTCGAAGATAATAGCGCAGTCCACCGAGGTCTTCATGAACTGGTATCGTTCCCTCGACGCGACGCCCACCATAGTTTCCCTGCGCGAGCACTTCGAAGAGGTCAGGGCGAAGGAACTCGAGAAATACATGAAGAAGGCTTCGCCGGAAGCCCGGCCGGTCCTGGAGGAGGCCACGCGCTCCATAATAAACAAGCTCCTCCATGATCCATATGTCCAGATGAAGAAAGCGGCCGAGAACGGCGACGGATACGCTTTTTCCCGCGCGGTGAGAAGGCTTTTCAGGCTGGGGGAAAAGAATGGCTGAGGTGATACGGATAGGATCGCGCCGCAGCAAGCTCGCCTTGGTCCAGAGCGAGTACGTGCGGAGACTCGTCGAGAGTCGCAGCGATCGCAAGTGCGAGATCGTGACGCTGGATACAAAGGGGGACAAGATTCTCGATCGTTCCCTGCCCGCGATCGGAGACAAGGGACTATTTACGAAGGAGCTCGAAGAAAAACTTCTCGACGGTTCGATCGACATGGCGGTGCACAGCCTCAAGGACCTGCCGACCGATCTTCCGGGGGGCCTCGCCCTGGGAGCGGTGCCGGCGCGGGAAGATCCCAGGGATGCCCTGGTCGCCGACGCCCCCGGCCCGACTCTCGAATCATTTCCCGTCGGCGCGCGCATCGCCACCGGGAGCCTGCGTCGCAGGGTGCAAATAATGAAGAAGCGCCCCGACATCATCATCGAGGACTTGAGGGGAAACGTTCCTACCCGAATCTCGCGCTTGAAGGAACGCAACCTGGACGGGATCATTCTGGCCGTGGCCGGGCTCAAGAGGCTTGGGCTCGAGAGCAATATCTCCCAGGTGTTCGCGACTGATTACATGATACCGGCGGCGGGCCAGGGGGCCCTCGGGATAGAAGTTCGCGGGGACGACGAGGAAATCGGAGCCATCCTGGAACGCTTGGACGATCCCCGGGCGCGCCTCGAGACGCAAGCGGAGAGATCCATCCTGAATGGTCTCGGCGGCAGTTGCCAGGTTCCCATCGGGATCAACGCCCGGATAGAAGGGGATGGCATCACAATCGCCGCCTTCGTATCCGACCTGGAAGCAGAGCTTTTCATCGAGGAAACGCTGTCGGGCCCCGTCGCCGAATCCGAAGAACTGGCGGCAGAGATAACAAGGAGGCTCGTCGATCGCGGTGCGTTGCGCATCATAAGCGATATCGCCTCCGGGGGCGGGGATGAGACATGACCGGCGAAAAGCAGGGCAGAGCGGCCTATGACGGCGCACGACCGCTGGCAGGCAAGAGAATCGTCGTAACGCGGCCCAGGGCGCAGGCCGCCAAACTCACCAGCCTTCTCGAAGCGGAAGGGGCGGTGGTCGTCGCGGTGCCGGTCATGAGGATAGTGGAACTTCCCTGCCCCGAACTGGATGATGCGCTCGCTAACCTGGAACGATACGATCTGATCGCATTCACCAGTGCGAACGCCGTCCGGGTGTTTTTCGATCGGCTGGAAGCCGCGCGCGTCCCGACCGAAGGAACCCGAGGCATGCTCGTCGCGACGGTGGGTAAAGCCACCGCCGAGATCGCGAAGCAAAAAGGCTTCCAGGTGAAGATAGAGGCGGGCAAGGGCGGGGCGTTGGGACTCGCCCGCTCGATAGCCGATTCGCTCGCTTCGGCATCCGGCGTGAAGGTGCTCTGGCCCAGGGCTTTTCGTGCCGGGAAGGACTTCAGTCTTGAAATGGGCAGCCTGGGCGCGGAAGTGGAAGATTTCGCAATCTACGATGTCGCGCCCGAGGAGCTTGCGGGCGATCGTCTCGACGGCGTGAAGGGCGCAGACGCAGTCTCTTTCACCAGCCCGACTACCGTAGAATTTTTCACCCGAGCGGTCGAGCCGGACACGCGTGAAGTCGTCCTGAGGTCCTCCCTGGCTGCGTGCATCGGCGAGACCACCGCGGCGGCGGCGGCCGAGCACGGCTACATCGATATCATTACAGCGGACGAGAATTCGGTGGAGAGCCTCGTCGAAGCCATGAAGAAGAGATTCGATGCCCGGCGATGAAGAGGCTGCTCGATGGATTCACCGTCAAGGCAGATTGAACCCGGAACGATTCTTCGAAGGAGGAGCCAATGTCGTTTCCCACACATAGAGCAAGAAGGCTGAGAAAAACGGAAAGAATGCGCGCTCTGGTCAGAGAGACCCGCTTCTCGGCTTCGCAATTGATCTATCCCCTCTTCGTGCGCCCCGGCAACGACGACGAAATCGAAATCCCCTCCATGCCCGGGCAGTTCCAGCTATCCATTCCCAAGCTCCTTCCCCGCTGCGAAACCGCCTTGGAGCTGGGGCTCGGCGGCATAATCCTCTTCGGCATCCCGGAGAAGAAGGACGCGCACGCTTCCGACGCGAGAAGCGACGAAGGGATCGTGCAGAAGGCCGTTAGGGAGATCAAGAAGCGTTTCCCCGAGCTCCTGGTCGTCACGGATCTTTGCCTTTGCGAGTACACGGACCACGGCCATTGCGGCGTCTTGAAAGACGGCGACGTGGACAACGACGCCACCCTCGAGCTTCTCGCCGATGCGGCGCTGGCGCAGGCCCGGGCCGGCTCGGATATCATTGCTCCATCAGACATGATGGACGGCAGGGTGGCGGCCGTGAGGGAAGCCCTCGACGCCAACGGTTTCACCGACCTTCCCATAATGTCCTACGCCGCCAAGTATGCATCTTCGTTCTACGGTCCTTTCCGCGACGCGGCCGAATCCGCCCCCAAGCAGGGTAACCGCAAGAGCTATCAGATGGACCCTCCGAACGCGATCGAAGCCATGAAAGAAATCGAACTGGACGTGGAGGAAGGGGCGGATATAGTAATGGTCAAGCCGGCTCTGGCCTATCTCGACATCATCGCGATGGCGAAGGCCAATTTCAACCTGCCCGTGGCGGCGTACAACGTGAGCGGCGAGTATTCCATGCTCAAGGCGGCGGCCAGGCTCGGCTGGTTGGACGAGAAGGCCGCCAGGATGGAGATGTTGACCAGCATCTTCAGGGCCGGCGCGGACATCGTACTCACTTATTTTGCTCCGGAAGTCGCCAGGGATCTCGGAGAATCCCAGTAAGAGCGACGAAGGGAGGGAGTCTCTTGAACAGCGAGGAACTATTCAATCTTGCCAAGCAGTTCATCCCCGGAGGGGTAAACAGTCCGGTACGGGCTTTCAAGAGCGTCGGGGGCACGCCCCGTTTCATATCGCGCGCCAAAGGCGCGACGATGTGGGACGTCGACGGAAACGCATACATAGACTACGTCTCCTCATGGGGGCCCCTCATACTGGGCCATGCACACTCCGAGACCCTCCAGGCGATCGCCACGGCCATGGAATCGGGCTGGAGCTTCGGCGCGGCGACGGAGATCGAGGTGCACCTGGCTGAGTTGGTATGCAAGAGCGTTCCTTCGATCGAGCTCGTCCGCATGGTCAATTCGGGCACCGAAGCCACGATGAGCGCGGTGCGCCTCGCCAGGGCGTACACCGGCAGGAGCAAGATTCTCAAATTCAGCGGCTGCTATCACGGCCACGCCGACGCTTTCCTGGTCGACGCGGGCAGCGGGATGGCTACGCTGGGAATCCCCGCCAGTCCGGGGGTGACCGAAGGAACGAGCAACGACACCCTGATTTGTCCCTACAACGATCTCGATACGGTTAGAAAGACGTGCGAGAGATTCGCGGATGAGATAGCCTGCATAATCGTCGAGCCGGTAGCGGCCAACATGGGCGTGGTGCCTCCGGCGGATGGTTTCCTCGCCGGCCTGCGCTCCCTTTGCGACGACATGGGGGCGCTGTTGATCTTCGATGAAGTGATCACGGGATTCCGGCTGGCCCTCGGCGGAGCCCAGCAATTATACGCGATCACGCCGGACCTCACGACGCTGGGCAAGATCATTGGCGGAGGCTTCCCGGTCGGCGCCTACGGAGGCAAGAAGGAGATAATGGAGCTGGTTTCACCTTCGGGTCCCGTATACCAGGCAGGCACTCTGAGCGGCAACCCCCTCGCGATGACGGCCGGTTACGTCACCCTGAGCTTCCTCAGCGACCCTTCCGTCTACAAGCGCCTGGACAAGCTGGGTGCGCGCCTCGAGAAAGGCCTTCGCGGCATTCTGTCGGGGCTTCCGCGCAAATTCACGGTCAATCGCGTGGGCTCCCTTCTGACGCTGTTCTTCACGGACAAGAGCGTGGTGGACTTCGCCGGAGCAAAAACGTCCGACCTGAACCTGTACAGCTATTTCTTCAACGAGATGCTCTCGCGCAACGTCTACCTGGCGCCGTCGCAGTTCGAGGCCTGGTTCATCTCACTCGCCCACACCGAAGAAATGCTCGATCGAACCCTAGAGGCTGCAAGTGACACACTCAAGAGCTTCTTCGCACGGAAACACGGCTGAGTCACACGGATTCCTCTATGACCTCGGGCAGGATCTCAAGATCCCGCCCGAGAAGAGGGTGTACGTGAACCGTAATCTGCGCCTGGGCGGGATAAAGGCGGTCGGTTTCGATCTGGACCAC
>CAYXEN010000020.1:0-28884 GCA_964464035.1 uncultured bacterium
GCTCTTGATCAGCCGAACGCAGACCCCTCGAGGAGCAAAAGATGAAAAACAAGAAATCGTTTCGAATCGCGGCCATTCAGGCGTGCCCGATTTACATGGACCGGGACGGAACCATAGACAAGGCGTGCACCTTGATCCGCGAAGCGGCGGCGGGGGGCGCAACTCTGGTGGTATTCCCCGAAGCCTTCATACCCGGGTATCCCGTATGGGTATGGTTTGTTCCGCCCGGGCACACACATGCCTTGCGTGAAGCGTACAGCGAGCTGCACGCCAATTCCATCGCGATCCCGAGCGAATCCACGGACAAGCTGTGTGAAGCGGCCCGTGAAGCCGGCGTAACCGTAGCCATCGGCGTGAACGAACGCAACTCGGAGGCCAGCGATTCCACGCTCTACAACACTTTGCTCTACCTGGGCGATGACGGACGTATCATCGGGCGCCACCGCAAGCTGGTCCCGACCGCCGGGGAACGGCTCGTCTGGGGAATGGGCGACGGCAGTGACTTGGAGGTCTACAACCTTTCTTTCGGCAGGCTGAGCGGGCTCTTGTGCTGGGAGAACTACATGCCTTTGGCGCGGCACATGTTGTCGGCGCTGGGGGTGCAGATCCACGTGGCCCCGACTTGGGACAGGGGCGAGCCGTGGCTCTCGACGATGCGCCACGTGGCGAAGGAGTCTCGCAGCTTCGTGCTCGGCTGTTGTACTGCAATGCGCATAGACGACATCCCGGACCGACTCCCTTTCAAGGAACGCTACTTGAGTGAACTCGACGGCTGGATCAACACGGGTGACAGCGTGATCGTGGACCCGGACGGCAAAGTCGTCGCTGGACCGTCGCAGAAAGAGGAGACGATTCTGTACGCAGAGGTGCAACGTGATCAACTTGTAGGCCCAAGGTGGCAGCTCGACATCGCAGGGCACTACGGGCGCCCCGATGTTTTTCAGCTTCGAGTGAACCGTAAGCCCAGGTTGCATCTGGAATTCTTCGACGGCACGGAAGACGGCGAACCGCTGCCTTCCGATCGCAAGGCCACGGGAGATGAACAACCCAGATGACGATGGGCTTGTCGTGTCGATCGTCTTCGGCCTCGATTTTGCCCTCATCGGCTTTTTATCCCTGGAATCTCCCCGCGCGTTGATCTATAATGCACCGCCATAGAGGGGGCTCCACTCAAGACCTCCTTTTTTCCACTCCGATGATCTCTGGGCGCCCAAGGCCGGGCGCTGCGGCATGAATAAAAGAACTTCCTCTTCCAACGGCATCGGTCGACACTCGTCGTTTCCAGGCTCTCTCGAGCATGTGAAACATGGATTCAGGAGGTCATACCATGAAGAATTCCCGCATCTCGACCGGTATTCCTGGCTTGGATGAAATCCTGTACGGTGGGTTCAAACCGGCTTCCAGCTACCTCATAGTGGGAGGGCCGGGCACCGGTAAGACGGTCCTGTCCCTTCAGTTTCTGAACGAAAGCGTCAAGCGAAATGCGAAGTGCCTATTGATAACCTTCGCAGAGCCGGAAGCCTCGCTTCGGCGGAGCGCCGAATTGTTCGGTTGGGACATTTCCAGCGTCGCGTTCGAGGACTTCACGCAGATCGGAGGGGAGAACGGAACGGCGGGCGAATACTCCGTCTTCTCGCCCGGCGAAGTGGAGAGCACGCCGATCTGGAAACGCATATACGACGCTCTCGATAGACAAGACGCGGAGTGCCTGGTGATCGATTCAGTCACCTTTCTTCGGTACTTGTCCACGGATGAATACCAGTTCCGCAAGCATATCCAGCGCCTGGTCAACCACCTTGTCCAAAGGCAATGCCTCTCCCTACTGCTGTTCGATCCAACGGAGCTGAACAAGGAGAACGCCATGGCATTGGCAGTGGACGGAGTCATCGTTCTTACCAACGAGGTTTCCAAGAACCGGGTGGTTGAGATACGAAGTCTGGAGGTGAGGAAGACACGGGCTTCATCCTACATGCCGGGACGCCATCCTTACCGGATCACCGGCCGGGGATTGACGATCTGGCCTCATCGAATCGAGAAGCTGAAGAAACTCGCCTACGACAGAAAGATTCTGACGTCCGGGATCGATTCCCTGGACAAGATGCTGGGCGGCGGCGTCCCCTCGGGAACCTGCACCCTCGTTACCGGCCCCACCGGCGTGGGCAAGAGCAGCCTGGGCACCCAGTTTCTTGCAACTGCCGCGTCCCGCGGGCTCAAGAGCGTCATCTATACTTTCGAAGAAGGAAGTGCTTCCATAATGGAGCGTTGCAAGGCAATATCGATTCCGCTCGCCGACCGCATGGAGGACGGCTCCATGGCGGTCCGGGACGTCAACCCACTGGAGCTCTACCCGGACGAATTCCTGCAGGTGTTGCGTGACGACGTCGAGAACAACGGTGTCGAGATCATCATGCTCGACAGCCTGCGCGGATACAACCTCGCCATGGAACAGTTCGGCAATCTGATAGCTCACATACAGAACATCGTCAACTACATCCGCAGCAAGAAAGCCAGCATATTCCTGATCTATGAACAAGAGAGGCTCACCGGTGATCTCCAGCTTTCCGAACTGGGCGTAAGCTACCTGGCGGACAACGTAATCCTGGTCCGATTCGCGGAATACAACGGCGAGGTTCTCAGGGTGATCAACTGCCTGAAGAAAAGGCAAGGCAGTTTTCAGCCGGAACTGAGAAAATTCCAGATCGACGAAAACGGCATCACCGTCGGGCGAAAGCTGGGTCGGTTGCAGGGTCTTCTGACCGGAGTGCCGAGGAGCATGGATGAAGAAAGGAGCTCTGAAGCCTGATCACCTGGGACCTGATATGACGAGTGAAAAACACAAGATAACGGCTTGCTTCTCATCCCGGGCCGATCAACGCCTGGTTTCCGGATACCTGGGCTCGCTGGGGTACGAACTCATCCCCTGCACCGGAATCTCCGAGGATCCACCGAGCCTCTTCATCCTGGACGTGCCCTCGGCCCGCAGGTTCGGCAACCGCATCCTTGCTCTCAAGAAGACCACGGACATTCTGCTCCCGATGATCGTTGCGCTGGGAAGGAACGACACGGTTGATCCTTGGCTCGCCGCGGGTTTCGACGACTGCATACGGATACCCATCACCAAGGCCGAACTCAAGAACCGGGTCGCCATCCTCCTTCGCCTGCGCGAGCAATCCGAGATCCTTGCCCAGAAAAGCGAACTCAAGTACCAGGCCATTTTCGAGAACACCGGCACGGCGACCCTCCTGGTCGATGAAAACACCACCATCCTCATGGCGAACCGGGAATGCCTGCCGGTCACCGGCTACACGCCGGAAGAGCTCATCGGCACCAAATGGACGGAGTACGTCGCCCCTGAGTCCCTCAAAATGATGCTGGAATACCACAAAGCCAGGCGCGAGGAGCAAAGAAAAGCGCCGACAAAATACGAAGCACGCCTGATAAACAAGAACGGCGATATCCGCGACGCCATCCTGGACGTGGGCATGGTCTCCGGCACCGGACAGAGTGTGGTTTCGATGCTGGACATCACCGAGCTCAAGCGCAAGGGAGAAGAGCTCAAACGAACCGTGAAGGAATTGCGTGAGAGCGAAAAACGACTCAGGACCATAATAGAAGCGGAACCGGAGTGCGTCAAGGTCCTGGCTCCCGACGGATCGGTTTTGAACATGAACCGAGCGGGACTGGAGATAATCGAGGCCGATTCCCCCGAACAAGTCCTGGGCGACGACATAGTCATGCACGTCGTCCCCGAGCACCGGCATGCGTTCCGAAAAATGCTCGCCGAAGTCATGCGCGGTCATAGTAAGAAACTCGTTTTCGAGATGGTCGGTTTGAAAGGATCCCACCGTTGGATGGAAACCCACTCGGTACCCCTGAGAGACGCAAACAACGAGATAAGAGGGATTCTGCAGATAACGCGCGACATCACCAAACTCAAACAGGCCGAGGCCCAAGGGAGCCTCCTGCTTGCAGCCATAGAGCAGGCGGGCGAAGCCGTCGTCATCACCGACGACAAGGGCTCGATCCAGTATGTCAACCCGGCATTCGAGGAGATAACCGGTTACAGCAAAGAGGAGGCTCTGGGGCAAAACCCGCGCATTCTGAAGAGCGGCAGGCAGACCGACGAGTTCTACCGGGACCTATGGACGACGATAACATCGGGCAAGACGTGGAGGGGGCGGATAATCAACAAGCGCAAGGATGGATCGCTGTATACCGAGGAGGCCACCATCTCCTCGGTGCGCGGCGCCGGCGGCACGATCGTCAACTATATAGCAATCAAGCGGGACATGTCCGAGCACATTCGACTGTATGAAGAGAAGGTTCGATTGGAAAGGCAACTGAACCAGGCACAAAAGATGGAAGCAATCGGGCGGCTGGCGGGCGGCGTGGCCCACGATTTCAACAACATGCTGAACGTGATTCTGGGCTACAGCGATATCATTCTGAAAAAGCTCAAGCAGGGAGATCCATTGAGGAAGGAAGTGGAGCAAATCATGAAAGCCGGGCGCCATTCCGCTTCCCTGACCAGCCAGCTCCTCGCCTTCAGCCGCAAGCAGACTCTTCAGCCCAAGATAGTGGATCTCAACGTTCTCGTACGAAACATACAAAAGATGCTTCACCGCTTGATCGGGGAGAACATAGACCTGGTTCTCAAACTGGCGGACGATCCATGGTTCGTGAAAGTGGATCCCGGCCAGGTCGAACAAATCATCATGAACCTTGCCGTCAACGCCCGGGACGCCATGCCCGACGGAGGCAAGTTGGTCATCGAGACGGCGAACACGGTTTTCGGCGAAGGCGAAGCCCAAGGTCCGGGCGTAAGGCCGGGGGAATACGTCATGCTTTGCGTTTCCGATACCGGGCACGGCATGGACAAGGAGACCTTGTCCAAGATCTTCGAGCCCTTCTTCACAACCAAGGAGATAGGCCAAGGCACGGGCCTGCGTCTTTCCACTGTCTACGGCATCGTCAAGCAATCAGGGGGCAACATCCTGGCGCATTCCGAACCCGGGCGCGGTACGGCCTTCACGATATACCTGCCCCGGACGCGGGAAAAACCGGAATCCCCGGGAGAGGGCGCCGCCAAGCCCGCGGCCGACGGCAAGGGCAGGCACCTTCTGGTCGTGGAGGACGAAGAAGCCTTGCTGGAATTGTTCAGGCAGGTGATGACCCAACAGGGATTCACGGTTACGGTCGCATCCGATGGAAACGAGGCCTTGAAGCTCGTGGAAGAGAAAGGATTGAAACCCGACCTGGTAATCACCGACGTGGTCATGCCCGGCATGAGCGGCCCCGAACTGGCCGGGCGCCTACGCAGAAAGCACCCTCGATTGAAAGTACTCTACACTTCGGGATACGCGTATGGCGCCACCCTGCAAAGCGGGGTGCTGGATCCGGATGTGCCTTTCATTCCCAAGCCTTTCACCATTGCCGAGATCACGGCGAAAGTGGAAGAAGTGCTCGGGCAAGGCAACAAGATCTAGCGGCGGGCGACCGAATTCTTCACTTGGACAACAGCACTTCCCAGGCCAGGTAGAGAGCCGTTCCTCCCATGTAGAAGACACTGCCCAGCATTTCCAGCCCCTCTTCCATGAACGCGGAAACGGCTATTCTATCCAGGACCATGGCGGCTATTTGGGCCGACACTCCCAGGCCGAACATGTACATCCCCGGCTTGAAAGATGCAAGGTAACGTACGTACCTTGACAGCACGACTACGGCAAGAACGGCATACGCTATCATGACCACGGAGTCGCAGCGCTTGATGATGTTGTCTCCGATGAACTCGTGTATTCCAAAGTATTCGTCCGTTGCAGCGAAAAAGAATCCGGCAGCCAGGATGAGCCAGATGAAGCCGGGATGATGCCGCCGATTCCCGTTTTCGGAGATGATATCCAAGCGACGTAGAGAATGGATCGTGTAACTCAAGATCGCGGCCATGCCGAGAAAAATGCAGGTGAAAAAATCCGCCGTCAACAGGGGGTTGTCCTGCAAGACGACATCGAACCCCAGCATCCTGTATCTCGTTCTGTGGCGACTGATTTGTTCGAGCAGTATGAGGTTCTCCCTGAAATAGACGCTCAAAGCGTAAATGGCCGTGACGATCATCACCATCACCGCCACCTGCAGGGAGATCCTTTGAAACACTGTCAACCGGCTCCACCAGCTTTGAAAGCGATTTACAAAGAGCGGGGCCAATGCCAGGAGGGAGGCGCCCAGCACGGCGAGCGCCACCCGCAATGCGGTCAACGCCGGGGCGAAGCTCTCGGTGAAGATTCCCGAGCGGAAAAACCAGTCTCCGGCACGATCTCGGTTCAGCACCGCGGCCAGAAGGAGCGCGGTCAAGCCGAGCAACCTGAGAAGGATCGCGTATAACTTCAAGGATTTCTTGCTTGATTGGATATCCATTAAATTTCGCCAACGCAACGGAATGCAAGAATCAGTCCAGTCCTCCAGATCGTCCTGGAGGAACGCCGGCGGCTAGACGCCCGCTCTATCTCTCCGCAAGGTCAGCGCCACATTTGTCGGCCGGTTCATCGAGTCCGAGAAACGATACCGGCAGGAGTAATGCCCGGGAGTTACTGCATGACAAGGCGGTGCATTGCGCCTACGGCCGAAGCCTGGTTGGGTATTGAAAATTGCAAGTCGATCCCCCATGCATATATCGGGTAATCCGTGCCCGTAATTACTGTAATTCGCGCTCCTGCTTGTCATTATTACTTCAACCCCTCGTCGATCAAGGGGATTACGGTATTTAACCCACAGTAGAAGCCCTAGAATGGAGTTTTTCCACACCGAGAGCAGTATAGCTGCGGCGATAAATTGATTATGCAAAAAATCTATGATATAATTCATCAAGCTCACGATGATGCATGCAAGGATCGAGAAGGGAGTCCTGAGAAGACTCGCAGCATGCTTTTCTCCCTGCCCGTGGCTGCACGAACGCAATTGAAGAAGCAACTGGTCTGCTTTTATTGGGTTCCAATCTCAACGTGGGGCTGCTCAAGTTCTTCGGGCCCGCAGTATGGGACAAGGCGCTCAAAGAAGCCGACATCGAATACAGACTCAGAAAGTTCCAATGATATAATGAAACGCCTGCCGCATGTTCTTTTGATTCAGTTGCTGATCGCCGCTTCAGGTTCCAGCCTCGAAGCACGCACTTGGCTCGTAAAGCCGGATGGCACCGGGGACGCTCCCACCATACAGGCTGGCCTGGATCTAGCCACGGCGGGAGATACAGTGATGCTCGCCTGTGGCGTCTATCGTGAGCACAACATCCAAATGAAATCAGGCGTCTGCCTAAGGAGCCAAAACGACGACCCTCGTTGCGCAACCATTGACGCTGAACAGCAAGGCACCGTGCTGAAATGCCCTCTGACCGCTCCATCGACAATCATCGACGGCTTGACCTTTACGAACGGATCGGCTTCCGGCATGGATATCATAGGCTTCGGTTATGGCATTACGGTGCTGAACTGCGTCTTTTCGCACAATACGAGTCCGTTTGCGGGGACCGCTGCTGCTATAGAATTCTCCTCTGCCACCTTCCAGAATTGCCTTTTCTATGACAACTATACCTCCCAGGGGCCCGGCCCCAACCCCGCGGTCTGCGTCGCGTATTTCGGGGCCACAGCGGTTTTTTCCAATTGCACATTCGTCGACAATTCCGCCGGCGTCTCCGTCACCACCGACGGAATCGCGTCACTCGACAACTGCATATTGGCCTATTGCAGGGATGGTTTTACATTGGGCAGCGACGATAGTTCTTATTTTGCTTCGATCAGCTGCTGCGACTTCTTCGGCAATATAGACGCCCATGATGACAGCATGACGGTCGCCGCCGATCCGAGTTGTTTCACGGCGGATCCGCAGTTTTGTGGTGTTCCCGGCAGCAGGAATTATTACATTCAAAGTGATTCGCCTTGCGCGCCGGGCAATCATCCGAATGGCTTGAATTGCGGGCTCATAGGCGCCTTGCCCGTTAATTGCAACGAGGTGCCCGTACGTAACAGATCCTGGGGGTTCATCAAATCCATTTATGAAAAGTCCCATTAGTTCTATTCAAAGCATTCGCTCGCTGCTTGCTTGAGCGTTTTTCAATGATCGGATTTCGAGGAACGGATCAACAGATATGATCCCCATAGAAGAAGCCTTGGCGATAGTGACGGCCAACGTACCCCCAAGCGTGACGGAGGAGCTGCCGGTCTCCGAGTCCTGCGGCCGCGCCCTTGCAGAAGATATAATCGCACCGGAGCCTCTTCCCCGTTTTACGAACAGCGCGATGGACGGCTTCGCCGTCAAGTGGGAAGACGTCTCCGGGGAAGCCGACCGAGGGAAAGGCGAAGGAGCCTCCGGCCGAGAGCCTGTCCGCCTGGCGATAGCCGGGGAGAGCAGAGCGGGTATTCCCTTCAAAGGGGAGGTGAAAAGCGGGCAAGCCGTAAGAGTGAGCACGGGGGCGCTGATTCCATCGGGAGCCGACACCGTGGTGCCCATCGAGGAGGCCGAAGAGGAGGACGGCTTCGTGATCATCCACGGAGCGAGCAAGAAAGGCCGGTACATCCGCCGCGAGGGAGAAGAGATCGTCGCGGGAGAGCGCCTGTTCGCCCCCGGGTTCATCCTCAATCCCGGAGCCGTCGGGCTGCTGGCTTCACTCGGGATCGAGGCCGTGCGGGTCCTCGCCCCTCCGCGCGTCGCCGTGATAGTCACGGGTAGCGAGATCGTCACCGGGGGGAGGCAACCCGAACCCTGGCAGATTCGGGATTCCAACTCGACGATGTTGTCCGCGGCACTCGACATTTCCGGCGCCGAGATCGTCCATTGCAAGCCGGTCCGCGACGAACTCCGCGAAACGGAGGTCGCCCTGGCCGACGCCCTAGAGGCCGCGCAGATCGTGATCGTATCGGGCGGCGTTTCGGTCGGCCCTCACGACCTGGTGAAGCCCGCAGCGGCGAGGCTGGGCTGTGAGACTCTCTTCTGGAGGGTGAACCAGAAACCGGGCAAACCACTCTTCCTGGCGAGGAAAGGGAACAAGCTTCTCTTCGGCTTGCCGGGAAACCCCGTCGCGACTCTCAATTGCTACGCTTATTACATTCATCCCGTGATCCAGGCGATGCAGATGCGCCCCTTCCGCTGGAGGAAGCTCTCCGCGGTCCTGGACGGGGAGGCCGAGAATCGCGGCGAAAGAACGTTGTTCCTTCGCTGCAGGATCGAGAAGAGGAAGGATCGCTCCATCGCCGGACCCCTCGAGCAACAGGGGTCGCACGCGCTTTCATCCATGGCCCTGGCGGACGGGTTCATCCTCGTTCCCCCGGGGACGATCCTCCCGGCAGGGGCGGAGGTGGACGTCCACATCTACCCGTGGATCTCCATCCAATGAATCCAGCGGCGTTCACCGAGAATTGACGTAGCGCGAATGGCAATGATCATATCAATCCTGGCGGTAGTGCTGTTCATCGCCTCCGTGGGTTTTTCCATCCTCGGACAGGGCGGAGGCGTCCTGTATACACCGATTCAAGTGCTCCTGGGGGTTGATTTTCATACGGCGGCGACGACGAGTCTCTTCTTGATAATGACGGTTTCGCTGTCCTCCACGCTGGTCTTTCGGAAGGCCGGGAAAATCGACTGGCCGCTGGCGATCCTGATGGAGGTATCGACCGCACTGGGTGGATTCATCGGTGGCTTGTCGTCGGGCAGGTTTTCCGGTAACACACTGTCCATATTGCTTTCGATGGTCCTCGTCGCGGCGGCCTTTTTCATGATCCGCACCTTCGAGAGAAGCCGGCCATGCACGGAGAGAGCAAACGGTTTCTTCGCGTGGCACCGCCGCCTGAACGGTCAGAGCTATCGTGTAAATCTGGCCGTGGCTCTCCCCGTCTCTTGCGCGGCCGGCCTCGTGAGCGGGCTGATCGGCATCGGAGGAGGAGTGCTGAAGGTGCCGATGATGGTGTTGCTTCTCGGCATACCGATGGACATAGCGGTCGGATCCAGCGCCTTCATGATCGGGATTACTGCAAGCGGGGGTTTCGCCGGCCACGTCATGGCGGGACATTGGGATTGGAGAACGTCGCTGATCCTGGCCGTGGTGGTATTCGCCGGCGGGCAGATCGGGAGCCGCATAAGCATCAGGCTGGACAAGAACAGGATGAAGAAAGGCTTCGGATGGTTCTTGCTGGGAATCGCCGTCTTGATGATTATCAGGATAGTTCTCAAGCAACCGTGAGGTGATCCGGCTCTTTGTGAAGGGCCTGGTAAGTTATGATTCTTAGATACTTCGGCTCAGTCTTGATCTGGCAGTTCTTCAACCCCTTCGGAATCTGGCAAAGCATTCTGCAGAACGGCGGGCGGCATACCGTCATTCACAAACGGACAGTCCGGATCCGCAGCGAAAAGATCTTTCGTATAAGCATAAGCCCTGCCGCGGCATCCCCCGCATATGTCGCAATAGCGACAACTCCCGCACGGCTCCTTGAGGTTACGGCGGTCTTTGAGCTTGACGAACGTCCGGTGGCGCCGCCAGATCTCGAGGGCGGAGGTTTCAAGTACGTTGCCCGAGGTGACGGGGACGAACGCGCAAGGCCACACGTCCCCGTTGGATTTGACGTAATACATCCCGTTGCC
Source organism: uncultured bacterium (assembly GCA_964464035.1). GTDB lineage: Bacteria > Krumholzibacteriota > Krumholzibacteriia > WVZY01 > WVZY01 > CAYXEN01. The sequence continues at coordinate 10,621 of CAYXEN010000020.1, forward strand.
GGCGATGCAACCCTTGAAAAACCGCGATGCGATGCGGCGGCTCAACCTGTGCTTGCCGGCAAGGTGGGCGAAATACTCCGGCAAAGCCACCGGGACGACCACGGGACGTATTCTCCTTTGGATTCGATGCGCCTTTTCCATCACCCGGGAAAACTCCTCGGGCGCAAGCGCCGCGTTCTCGATCTCCTCGCCGCGCCCCATGGGAACTAGCTGGTAGAGAAGCACTACCTGGGCCTCGAGATCGTCGGCGAGGAGAAGGAGTTCTTCCATCTCATCCAAGTTGTATCTCGACAGGGAGATGTTTATCTGTATGTACAGGCCTTCGCGCCGGGCGTTCTCGATGCCCTTGACGGCGCTTTCGAGGGAACCCTTCTGGCTGCGGAAGTAATCGTGCTTCTTGCTTTCCATGGAGTCGATACTGGCCGCTATCCCCATGGTGCCGCTCTCCTTGAGAGCCCGCGCCACTTCGCCGGTTATCAAGGTGGCGTTGGTGGCGACTATGGTGCTGAATCCCAGCTCCCCGGCGTATGACAATAATTCGTAGACGTCCTTGCGCACCAGGGGTTCCCCGCCGGTGAGAACGAGCATCCTGAACTCCGGCACCTCGGCGAGACTCTCGATGACTTTCTTCGCGTCCTCCGTGTCCAGTTCCCCGTAGAGGTTCTCGCCTGCCCTCACGTGGCAGTGCCTGCAGCGGAGGTTGCAGCGCGGGGTTATTTCATACACGATGTGGGTCGGGAAACCGAAGCAGCCGATGCCGGTGGCTCCGGCTGCCACCTTGAAGAGCTTCGGGAGGCTTTTCAACCAGAAGGGCAATCCCCTCCAATTCGTCGCCGACTGGAATGCCAGTATGGAAGCGACCTGCCGCGCCACCAGGCTCGGCGGCATGTAGAATGGTTTGACGATTTTCTTCATCGCAGTAAGAAGGCGAAGATCAAGCTTATTGTCGTTCCCAAGTTGAAAATCAGCGTTCCGGCGCAAATCCTCTCCAGCTTCTTTCGATCCCTGTAACCGCCGCGGAGCACGCCAAGCGTCGCGGCGAGGGAAAGAACGAAGAAGGGCAGGAAAAAGAAGATCGCCCTTGCCGGAACACCCGCCTTTATGGAGAGGAGGAAGAAAAGCCATGTGCCCAGGCTCGCCAGCCCGTAGAGCTTGCTCGCTCTATTCCTGCCGAAGCGAACCACCAGGTTCCTCTTGCCGACCTTCTTGTCCGCCGGGTAATCGGGGAATTCGTTTATCAAGATCACGTTGAATATCGTGAAAGCAATGGGCAGCGCGATCCAGTGAACCAGGGGAGGAATCCCTCCCGCCTGAAGATAATAGCCCACTGCGACGGGAAGCCAGCCGTAGGCGAACCCGATCCATATCTCGCCGACTCCGCGGTACGACCACTGGATGGGCTTCGTCGTGTAAAAGAAGCCCGCGAACATCCCCAGGGCCCCCAGCGGTATCGTGTAGGAACCCGTCTTCAAGCGGAATTGCAGCAGCGAGCCCACCGCGCCCGCCAGGAGCAGGCAAACGAGCGCGGCGATGAAAGCGTGCTTTCTGGGAATGATTCCCGTTTGAAGCACCTGGGTGCCTCCGGAGAAGCGGTTTCTCTCGAGCTTCGCTGACAGCTCGTCCACCTCGTAGTCGTAGTACTCGCCGGCGTAATACGTATTGAGCATGATGAGGATCACCGCCAGGGCGCCCAGGCCGAAGACCATCCAGTCCAGGTTCCCCGTTTGGTACCAGGCCAGAACGGTGCCCAGCACGAACGGCAGAACGCCGACACTATGAAATGGTATTCTCGATAGACCGATCCATGCTTTTATCCTGGTAACACCAACCATCGCCATCTCCTTGCAGAGTACACACCGCCCGCCCGGGCCGGTCGATCCCGGTCGCCCGGACGGGGCTTGTTCTTCAATCGAGCCGACAACTCTCGGCGGCCTTGCGGTTGCCTGAAAAAGGTTTATATTGTTTATATATACGGCCACGTAAGATATCGCCATCGCACGAGTTTTTCAAGTGCGAATTCCAACTTTGCGCGGTGCTCGGGCACGCCGGCGGCAGGCATTATCGATGGACAAATCAAATGTACAGGATCCCCGAACTTCGCAAGCTTTCCGAAGACCATCATCACGGCCTGGTGTTGGCGAGAAAGGCGCGCAGATCGGCGGATGAGGGCGCGGCATGCGAAAAGACCTGGATCGAAGTCGTGGAAAAGTTCCAGGCTGAATTGGAGCCGCACTTCCGCATCGAGGAAGAGTTCATCGCACCTCCCCTTGCCACCCTCGGAGAGACCAGGCTCGTCGAGCGATTGGAGGAAGAACACCGGGCGCTGAGAGATTGTATCGCCGATACCGCCGGAACGTTCGAGGACAGGCTCTCCCGGTTCGGCGGGCTTCTCGACGCTCACATACGGTTCGAGGAGCGCGAATTGTTCGAAGCGGTGCAATCGCTTTTCGACGAGCGATCCTTGCGCTCGGTCGAAGAAGCTTGCAGGAAGACGAGCGGTTAGCCTGGGCCCGCAAGATACATGGATCGAGCGACCAGACCGGCTTCACGCCCAAGGAGGATGAATGGAGACACTCTCTTCGACCCACGAGAAACTCAAGGAATACTACGGCAAGATCCTCAAAGGCTCCGGAGATCTCAAGACGAACGCCTGTTGTTGCAGCGAGAACTCGATGCCGCCGCAGGTGCGCGCGATCCTGGACGAGATCGATGAAGAGATCACGGCCAGATTCTACGGTTGCGGATCACCGCTGCCGCCGCTCCTCGAAGGCTGCACGGTACTCGATCTGGGATGCGGCACCGGACGGGACGCATTCATCGCATCCAAGCTCGTAGGTGAAAAGGGGCGCGTCATAGGCGTCGACATGACGGACGAACAGATTGGTATCGCCGAGAAGCACGTCGATTCCATGATGCGCAAGTTCGGCTACAAGGAGCCGAACATCAGGTTCGCCAAGGGGTACATCGAGGACCTGCAGGCTATAGGCATCGAGGACTCGACCGTGGACGTCGTCATCTCGAATTGCGTGATCAACCTCTCGCCCGACAAGCCGGCCGTCTTCGAAGAAATATTCCGGGTTCTGCGCCCGGGGGGCGAGCTCTACTTCTCTGACGTCTTCGCCGGGAGAAGAGTTCCGGATCACTTGCGCGAAGATCCCGTTCTCCGCGGGGAATGCCTGGCCGGCGCCATGTACATAGAGGATTTCAGGCGCATGCTCGACAGGCTCGGTTGCCCCGATTACCGGATCGTATCGCGGAGTCCGATCTCGCTCGACGATCCGGAGATAACCGAGAAGATCGGCATGGTCGACTTCTATTCCATGACCGTGCGGGCATTCAAGCTCGACGACCTGGAAGACATCTGCGAAGACTACGGGCAAGCGGCCGTCTACGAGGGTACGATTCCCGGCCATCCCCACTATTTCGACTTGGACGACCAACACCGTTTCGCGACGGGAAAAGCGAATCCGGTGTGCGGCAACACGGCCTCGATGATTCAACGCACAAGGTTCGCCGATCACTTCCGGGTCATCGGCGACCGCTCGGTTCACTACGGCCCCTTCGATTGTTCGCCCGCAGCCGACGAGCCCGGCGGCTGTTGCAGCAGCGGGTGCTGTGATTGATCCCCGCGGGGCTCGGCGGACAAAATCCATTCGGGAACCTCTCTCTCCTCAAGCGTGCTGTTACCGGCATATTTAGGTGGATTAATGGCTTAAATTATGTTACAATATTTCGGCTTTTCAAGCACAACCCACCTCATCTCTCAAAGGAGGAACTCATGCTCCCCCGACCTGCGACTCTGCTCCTCTCCGTTTTCCTGCTGTCGTCCCCTCTCGTGGCACTGAGCCAGGACGTCGCCACGGGCTACGATGCCTACGAACACATGGGAACCCAGCAATGGGATTTTTCCCCGGTTCCCATCCCGGCCGACTTCTTCGGGCCGGGCTCGGACCCGTTCACCGGGATCGTGGATTTGCAGGGATTGCCCCTGGGATCGACCACTGAATGCCCGAGCGGGCTCGGCAACGCGGACACGATCGTACGGCGCCTGCAGAATGCGACCCTGCCTTCGATAGGATCGAGCGACACCGTCCCTATCGAACTAGTCGAACTGAGCCTGGTGAGTACCCAGCCGATCACAGTCACCTACAACGGCGGCCAGTCGCCCGAAACATGGGATGTGACGTTGACGTTGTCCCAGTCGGCGACCTCGACCGGCACGATGACTATCGACAAAACGGTGGCCGACGGAGGAATCTTCGGGATGACGATCGATCTGGAGCCGAGATTCGTATTCACGCGGGTCTCCGATTCCATGGTGGCGGTGCTCGATGTTCCCGGCACCTGGACAGATACGCTTTCGACCGCGAACGTTCCCTGGGTGTACAATGCGATCGGGTTTGCGTGCCCTCCCTGCGGCTCGAACTTCGTTCCGGGCAACGACGGCACGCAGGAAGTCCAATTCGCAGCGAACGGGCTGCAGTCCGGGCACCTCCTGTCGTCGGCCTGCGCGCCCACCGTCATACCTCTCCTGACCAGCCGGGGGATGCTGGTAATGATTGGTTTCCTGCTCCTGGCCGGCGCTTTCATGCTTGCGAAGCGCCGTCGCCGGCTCGCCTCCTGAAGTGAGCGGGCACGCCTGACATATCCGCCGGTAAGATCGAACGGCACCAAGAGCGTCGCGCGGTCGGGATTCGTGACTTTTCGACCGCGCGCTCCGCATCGGCCCCGGCGCAATATCTTCCATTATGGGTTGATCCGGCCGTGCACTTGGCATTATCTCTATAATACGTGGTCGTATTGAGACTCCACATCCCATGGCATGAAAAGCAAGAAAGAGCATATCGCGACCGAGCTGCGCCCGCTCGACGACATCGTCGCATCGCTCGGTGAAAAGAAGAAAAGAGCAGCAACCGTCATGGCGCGGATCGGGAGCATCGTCCCCCTGCCGGATGATGCGAGGATACTCGACATCGGGGCCGCCTCCGGCGGCTTCGTGGCCGCCTGCCTGGAGCTCGGGTACCGTTGCGAAGGGATCGAACCATGGGACGCCGCCAGACTTACGGCCGAAGAACTGGGGCGGCGGCTTGGACTCCGTATTCGCCTCTTCCCGGGATCGGCCGAAGAGATCCCCTTCGAGGCTGCAAGCTTCGACGTGGTCCATGCCTCCGAGGTGATGGAGCACGTTGCGGACGTGGAGAAGGCTTTCGCGGAAGCCTATCGCGTTCTCAAGCCGGGAGGGGTGTTCTGGTTCAGCTCGGTGAGCTCCATCTGCCCGCGGCAGACGGAGATAAGGGGTTTCCCTCTCTTCGGCTGGTACCCGGACCCGCTCAAGCGCAGGATCATGAACTGGGCCAAGACGAAGAAGCCCCGCCTGGTGGGCTACACGAAGACGCCCGCCGTGAACTGGTTCACGCCGTGGCAGGTTCGATCGCTGCTCGAGAGGCAGGGGTTCAAGAAAATCTATGATCGCTGGGATCTTCGCCAGGAGAGCGAGGGAGGAAGAGCCTATCGAACGGCCTTACGCGCCGTTCGTTCCTCTCCGATCACGAAACTCCTGGCGGATGTCGTAGTGCAGAGCTGCTCCTACGCGGCGGTGAAATAGACCTCGGTCGGCCGCACGAATGCGATTGCCGATACGTACCGCCGCGAGAGGGCGGAACGGCGCGACTCCCCGCGGACAAAGGAGCCGAGGTATGCGGATACACTACATCCAGCACGTCCCCTTCGAGGGGCTGGGGTGCATGCTCCCGTATTTCGAGAAGCGCGGATACAAGTTGAGTTCGACGCTGGTGTATCACAATCATTCCTTCCCCGAACCTGACGAATTCGACTGGCTGATCGTCATGGGAGGACCGATGAGCGTCAATGACGAAGGCAAATACAAGTGGATGCCCGGAGAAAAGACGCTCATCGCCGACTCCATCGCGGCGGGAAAGACCGTCCTGGGCGTCTGCCTGGGAGCGCAGATGATCGCCGACGTCCTCGGAGCCGGGATCCATGCCGGCGAGCACCGCGAGATAGGCTGGTTTCCCATAGAGCCCGCGCCACCTGCCGACGACACCGTATTGAAGGGCGTCATTCCTCCCGGTATCGAGGCCTTCCATTGGCATGGTGAAATCTTCGACATCCCCGCAGGCGCCGTTCACCTGGCCTCGAGCGAAGCCTGCCGCAACCAGGGTTTCATCGTCGGGGACCGCGTGGTCGCCCTTCAGTTTCATCTGGAGACGACCCGTGAAGCCGCCGAAGCGCTCATAGAGAACTGCGGCGACGAGCTCGAAGACTCCGAATTCGTCCAGGGCGCGGACGAGATCCTCGCCGAGGAGGAGCGATTCCCGCGCATCAACGCCGTCATGACGGCGATCTTGGACAGGTTGGCGGAGTAAGGATTTCTCTTGCCATGCTCCGGCGGCGGTGCTTCCATGAGCTTGGCGATCATCGGATCGGGTGCTCATCACTTGACCGACACTACGTGCTCGAACGCACGGTCATCGTGCACTGGATCCGTGCCTCGCGTATCGTAAAGGAGGTTGCCATGAACAAGAACGTCGGAACGATCGACAAGGTGATCAGAATCATTCTCGGGATCGTGCTCATGATCGTTGCATTCACGACGGCGAGCACGGTTTTGAAAGTGGTTCTTTTCATCATCGGCCTAGTAGCCCTGGTCACGGCTTTGAGCGGCTTTTGCCTGCTCTACAAGCTCCTGGGAGTCAATACCTGCAAAACCAAGTGAGCGGGAAAAGCGCCCCGTGGAAACATCGGCTCGGGACCGGGCGAGGAACAGGGAAACCGGTACCCTCTAATCGTACGGCGAGGAGGAGCTATGTTCAATAAATCATTTCTGATATCCGCCGCGATTCTCGTCATGGCCGTGGCGGGCAGGGCGGAACAAGGAATCGTGATCAAATCGATGGCCGTTTGCACCGGCATAGAGGATCGGCAGCCGGTCGGAGCCGACACGCTGTTCTTCAACACGGTCGAGAGACTCTACTGTTTCACTCATGTCACCGGCGCCGAGGATACCGTGACCGTCACCCACGTCTGGTACATGGGGGACAAGGAGATGGCGAGAGTCGACCTCGCGGTGAAATCCCCCTCGTGGCGGACGTGGAGTTCCAAGAGGATACTGCCGGGCTGGACGGGCGCGTGGCGCGTGGACGTGCTCTCCGAGGATGGAAAGCTGCTGGAGAGTCGCGCGTTCAAGATCCTTTTCTCTTCGCATTGATTCGCGTTCGATCAAGCAAGTCACTCCGACCGCCCGAGCAAGGAACGGAATGAACCATGAAGAGGGAGAGAAAGGCCCGGCAAAGAGCCGTGATCTTCGCCGGCGGGGAGGCGGGGGATCTCGATGGCATGAGAGAACTCATCAGGCCTGGAGACAGGATCCTATGCGCCGACGGAGGAGCCGACCACGCAGCAGCCCTCGGGATCACGCCCCACGTGGTGATCGGTGACATGGATTCCATCTCCCCCGAGTCACTGGCCCGGCTCGAGCCGGAAGCCACCGAGCTCGTCCGCCTGCCCGGAGACAAGGACAAGCTCGACCTCGAGGCGGCCGTCGAGAAAGCGATTCACACGGGCGCCGACCGGATTCTGATCATTGCAGCTTTCGGGGGCCGGCTCGATCACACGTTCGCCAACGTGCTCCTTCTTTGCAAGCCGGAATGGAATCATATCGAGTTCACGTTCGCGGACGGCCGGCAGAGGGCCTGGCTGCTGCGCGGCCCGGAAGAGATCCTGATCGAGGGCGACGTAGGCGACGTCTTCTCCCTGGTGCCCCTGACCCGGATCGAGGGAGTGAAGTCGAACGGACTGGCGTGGCCGCTGCGAGACGCATACGATTTCGGCAGCGCCCTGACGATCAGCAACAGATTGACTCGCAGGAAGGCCGAGGTGAGCATAGAAGCCGGAACCGCCCTCGCCACTAAGATCCCGTGACTCGTCCCTCTTCTGGACACCCGTCCGCAATTGGCATATCATTACCGCCTGATGCCCGCGCGCTGCTTGGCCGAGCCGGGCTTCCACTCTTTCGAAGGATCGAAGCATGAGAGGTGCTTTCTCATCTGGAATCAGGCGGCCCCGTCCCCGGCATCCATGGCTCATCATCGCAGCGGCTTGGCTCGCCTGCTCGCCCCTGCTGCCGGCCTGCCGCCCGGGTCCTGGAACCGACTGGGAAGAGATCAAGGCTCACATACGAGCCCGCTTTCCGCAAGTGCCCCAGATCAGCACCGCCGAACTCGCGGACTGGCTTGCCGACGGCGACAGACTCAAGCCCATACTGATCGATGCACGCAAGCCGGAAGAGTTCGAAGTGAGTCACCTGGCGGGTGCGAAGAGGGCGGGATCGCTGCAAGAAGCGCTCGGCATCCTCTCCGGTGAGGTGAAGGACCGTCCCATCGTCGTCTATTGCTCGGTGGGTTACCGCTCCTCGAGTCTGGCCGCCGCCCTCATCGGCAAGGGCTTCACGAGAGTCTACAACCTCGAGGGCTCCATTTTCGAATGGGCGAACGAGGGGCGCCCCGTATACTCGCACGGGAAAAGAGTCCGCAGGGTTCACCCTTACGACGATGAATGGGGCCGATTGCTCGACGAAGAGCTTCGCTATGACACCAACGCCGAGAACAAATAGAACACCCGGGCTTACACACGCCGGGCGGGATGTGCCGTGACAGTTGCAAACAAGAAGACAGTCAGCATCGTGATCCCTCTCAAGGACGAGGAGCAATCGATACCCGTCCTCGCCGAGGAGATAACGAGCGTCATGGACTCATCCCCCTACTCATGGGAATGCCTCTGGGTGGACGACGGATCGACCGATCGCTCGCTCGAAGTCCTCGAACGTCTCCACGCATCGGACGCACGCCACAATTTCGTCCAGCTCGATGGAAACTACGGGCAATCCGCCGCGCTCGCCGCAGGGATCGGGCACGCCTCCGGCGACCTGATCGCGACGTTGGACGCGGACATGCAGAACGATCCGCGTGACATCCCGCGCCTCATCGCCGAGCTGGAGAAGAGCGGCGTGGACATGGTCAACGGAATCAGGGAGAAAAGGCAGGATTCATGGCTCAGGAAAGCATCATCCACCGTCGCCAACGGTTTCCGCAACATGGTGACAGGCAGCCGCGTCACCGACGTTGGATGCTCCATGAGGGTCTTTCGCAGGGAATGTGCGGACGGTATCCCGCTCTTCAAGGGAATGCACCGCTTCCTCCCGACGCTTATCGAAACCAGGGGCTACAAGTTCACGGAAACACCGGTCAATCACAGGCGCCGCCGTTTCGGCAGAACCAAGTACGGCATAAACAACCGTCTCTGGGCCGGACTGGGTGATACGCTCATGGTGAGATGGTTTCGTTCGCGCGCGGTGAACCCCGCCGTCAGGCGGACCTCCCTGGACGGGGAAACCGCCGCGCAAACCGTCCTGGAGAAAGAAGAGAAGGAATGGAAAAGTTCTGGTTGATATTGGGATTCACGGGACAAATGGTTTTCGGAGGAAGGTTCCTCGTGCAGTGGATCAGCAGCGAGAGAGCCGGCAGGAGTCACGTCCCGGTGGCCTTCTGGTACATGAGCCTGGTGGGGGCTTCCCTCCTCTTGTCTTATGCCGTTTTCAAGAAGGATCCCGTCTTCATTCTCGGCCAGTCCAGCGGCTTCCTCATCTACGCGAGGAACCTCTACTTGATACACAGGCAGAAGAAGGGTTTGAATGGCCCCGCCGTCAAGCAAGCATAGCAGGTCATTCCTATTGCTCATCGCGCTGGCCGTGGGGTTCCTTTTCCAGGGCTCCCGCGGCCTCTATGAATCGACCGAGGGACGCTACGCGGAGTCGGCCCGCGAGATGATCGAGACGCATGACTGGTTGATTCCCCGCCTCGACTACGAGCCGCATCTCACCAAGCCCCCGATGGCTTATTGGGTAATCGCCGCCGGGATGAAGCTCCTGGGCAAAAACACGTGGGGGGCACGGGCGGGCAACGCCGTCGCATTCGTACTCATGGTGCTCGTCATCGAACGACTGGGGATCCTCCTTTGGGACGAGCGCACCGGCTTTCTCGCCGCCCTTGTCTTCGCGACTTCTCCTTTCGCGCTCGTCGGGGCGAACGGGATCTCGACCGACATGCTGCTGGCCCTGTGGTCTTCCCTCGCCGTCCTCTCCTACTGGAGAGCGATGCGCTCCGGGAAGGAGCGCGGCGCGGCCCGCTGGATGCTGGGGATGTGGTTCTTCTCGGCTCTCGGCTTCCTCACCAAGGGAACGCCGGCCCTGCTCGCTCCCTTGGTGATCCTGGTCTTCCATTTCCAGATGAGACGCCGCCGCCAGGTGCCCGGCTTGAAGATCGCCGCGGGGATTCCCATTCTCATCGCGGTTGGACTCTCTTGGTACGTCTACGTCGCCGCCAAGTACTCCGGGACGGCTTCCTACTTCCTGGGCGAGGAGGTGTTCGGCCGGATCTTCACTTCCAGGTTCCATCGCAATCCCCAGTGGTATGCGCCGCTGTACGTGTACCTCCTCCCGCTGGGCTTGGGCCTGGGCCCCTGGCTCGTATATCTGCCGCGGATCCTCAGGGGCAAGAGAAGGCCCGGCGGCTCCGGCGGCGAGCCGCTGCTCGCCGGAGGTCCCGAGCGGCTTTTTCTCCTCGTCTGGTTCCTGCTCCCGCTCGTCGTTCTGTCCATTTCCAGAAGCCGCCTGCCGCTCTATGTACTTCCTTTCTTCCCGGCCCTGGTCCTGGCTTTTTCCCGCCTGATCATCACCGCCGCATCGCCGTCTTCGCCGAGGCGGCTTCGGGCGACCGCCGTCGTGGGCGCGCTCCTTTTAGTGGGCCTCAAGGCGGCGGGCGCGTATTATCCCACCGATCTCGACATGTCACGGTTGTACAGGGCCTGCAAGCTCCTGGACGACGGCCGCAGACCTTTCTACTTGTACAAGGAGCGGGGACTCCACGGCCTGCAATTCTATTTCGACGGCCGCTTGGAGCGGGTCGACGACGCGGTCGGGGATAGAAAAGGATGGATGAACTTGGCCTCTGCGATAGATGCCACCAAGGCTTACCCCGAAGAAGGAGCCGTCTTCATAGTGAAAAAGAGCAATACGTCACTCGAACATGTTCTGCAGCATTCAGGCGTAGGCTACGCAAGGCGCGGGGGGGCGGGGCCCTACCTGCTCCTTGACGCCGAGGGAACACCGGCGGAAAAGGAGGCGCGCTGAAGGCGATCATCTTCTTTACAGCCGACCCGGGAATGGGAGATAATCGACGAGTAATTCACCTACTCATCAAGGGGCACCATGATCGAAGCTTCCAAATGGATCGAGGACACCCTCAGGCTGAATCCTGATATACAGTCCAAGATCCTCTTGTCAGTCGTCATCCTCCTGGCCCTGTGGTTCCTGCGCTTCATCGTGCTCAGGATCGTATGGAAGAGGACCGAGGACGTCCGCACCCGCTACCTCTGGAGAAAGAGCCTGACTTACGTAGAAGTGGCCCTCACCGCGGCCATAGTGGGGCGGATATGGTTCGAGGGCTTCAAATCCATAGCAACCTTCCTCGGACTCGTCTCCGCCGGCCTTGCGATCGCGCTCAAGGACATGGTTTCCAATGTCGCCGGGTGGCTTTTCATCATTCTCCGCAGGCCTTTCACGATTGGAGACCGCATCGAGATCGGCGGCTCTTCCGGCGACGTGATCGACATGCGCCTCTTTCAGTTCACGATTCTCGAAATAGGCAATTGGGTGAACGCCGACCAGAGCACGGGCAGGGTCATTCACATTCCCAACGGGTGGGTCTTTTCGCAGACCCTGGCCAACTACAGCAAGGGATTCCAGTATATATGGCACGAGATCCCCGTGCTCGTGACATTCGAGAGCAACTGGCACAAAGCCAAGGAGATACTCCTCGATATAGCCAACAAGCACACCGAGCACCTGAGCAAATCTGCGGAAAGAAGAATCAAGGAGGCAAGCAAGAGATTCATGATCTTCTATACACACCTGTCCCCCTACGTCTATACTTCCATCCAGGACAGCGGCGTGCTCCTCACCATCCGCTATCTCTGCGAGCCCCGAAAACGGCGCAGCAGCGAGAACGCCATAAGCGAAGACGTCTTGTTCGAGTTCGCCAAATGCGATGACATCGACTTCGCTTACCCGACTCGACGCTTCTACAACAATCTCATGGAGGGAAAAGTCAGGGGCGATCAGGCTCGAAACATCGACCCGCAGGAGGGAGGTCGAACATGAACGTGCTCACGATCTTGATGTGTCTCTTTACAGCGGCTCCAGCGGCGGGCGCACATACTCAGGGCGGAAAGGAGGTGAAAAAAATGGTGATTACTTCCCCGGCTTTCGAGCACGAGGGCGGGATTCCGCTGAAATACACCTGCGACGGCGAGGATGTTTCTCCTCCGCTCGACTGGTCGAACGTTCCCGAGGGCGCGAAGAGCCTCGTTCTCATCGTCGACGATCCGGATGCCCCCGATCCCAAGGCCCCGAAGATGACGTGGGTGCATTGGGTCCTCTACAACATTCCCCCTGACGCGACCGGGCTGCCCGAGGGCGTGAAGACAAGCGCCCTCCCCGAAGGCACCTCGGAGGGAATCAACGACTGGAAGCGCACGGGATACGGTGGGCCTTGTCCCCCGATAGGAACCCATCGGTATTTCCATAAACTCTACGCTCTGGACACGATCTTGCCGAAGATGAACAAACCGACGAAGGCCGACATCGAAAAGGCGATGAAAGGGCACGTTCTGGCTCACGCGGAACTCATCGGCAAGTACAAACGCCGTTGAGAAAAGTGTTGATGTAACAAACGGACAAGATTCGAAGGGGTAATGTGGTGAAGAGAGCAAAGACCAATTGCTGGGAATTCATGAAGTGTGGAAGAGAACCGGGCGGGCGACAAGTCGATCTCAGGGGGGTGTGTCCCGCCGCCGTGGAAGCCAAAGCGGACGGAATCAACGGGGGAGAAAGAGGAGGAAGGGCCTGCTGGGCCATCGCCGGCACTCTATGCAACGGGGAGATTCAAGGCACCTTCGCGATGAAATTGCCGGCTTGCCTGCACTGTGATTTCTACAAGCTCGTCCTGCACGAAGAAGGCGACTGTTTCCAAAGCTCGAAAGAAATCCTGCACAGGCTGAAGTATTGAGACAGGTCGCCCCGGCATGGGCCTCCGCAGCTCCTACCAGTACCTCTCGACGTGAACCTGGCCGGGCACGAGTTTCGTATGTTCCCTGAACCCTTCCTCGCCGAGGAGAACCACCATCTGCTCGACCATGTCAGGGTTCCCGCACAGGAAGACGTGCGTATTCCCGGGGGTGGGCTTGCGCCCCCATACCTTTTCCACCTCTCCCGCCTTCCATACGTCCTGGACGTGCCCCGACACCCCGCTCCATCGAGCGGGCTCTTCATCGGGCCGGCTCACGACGGGGATATAAGAGAAATTTCTCATCAAGCGCTGGAGACTTACGAGCTCGGAACGGTATCCCAGGTCCCACGAGTGCCTCGCCCCGTGGATGAGGGCCGTTTTTCTCGCCTCGTCGGCTTCAAGGTGCGTCCTCAGCATGCTCATGTATGGAGCCAGCCCGGTGCCCGTTGCGATCATCACGATGTCCGCATCCTCCGGCGCGTCGGACAGCCGGAAAACCCCCGTGAACTTCTTGCCCAAGAACACCCTGTCCCCGGGCTTCAAGGCGAAGAGCCGGGGCGTCATAACTCCGGAACGAACTATGTTTATGTAGAACTCGATGTACTCCTTTGCAAGAGACGAAGAAGCGATCGAATAGCTGCGCCTTATGAGCTTGTCGGGATCGGGCGGCGTCTCCTCGGGGTCGGATAATTCGCATCTCGGCGCGGAGCCGGGGAGACCCAAAACGGCGAATTGCCCCGGCACGAATTCGGGCAGTTCCCACCCGTCCGGGACCACGCGTAGTATCATCAGCTCCGGGGTGACGTCGATCTTCTGGGTCACCACGGCGTTCAATTCCAAAGCTGCCATAGCATCCTCCGGTTTTTCGCGTCTTTCGTGCGATCCTGCCGCCGCTACTTGATCTTCTTTTTCACCTCGGCGAGCAGCTTCTCGGCTTCACGCTTGTAATCGGGATCATTGACCTCGGCGACGGGAAGAGAGATCGCCTGCTCCAACTCTTTTTCGGCCGACTCCCATTGCTTCATCATCATGTAGGTTCTTCCAAGCTCGAGATGATGGTTGATGTGACCGGGATTGATGGATACCGCCTTCTTGAAATAGTACACGGAGCTGTCGTTGGAGGCTCCCGCCGGAACGCCGCCGTACAGTATCTTCGCGAAAGCCTTGAGGATCCCGCTCAGGTTGGCCACCTCCCGGTGCCAACGAGCCAGCACGTGGTAGGCGCTGTCGTTTCCGGGATCCAGCTTGATCGCTTTCAAAGTCTCACGCCTCACCTCTTCGGACAACCTGATCTTCGTCTTGCCCCCTTCGAGGAGAGCCAGCTTGCCCACGGCGATCGCATCGTAGAGATGGGCGTAAGAATCGTCGGGGTTCACCCGGACGGCCCATCTGGCGAAGCGCACGGCATTGGTGTAGAGTTCCTTTTTCTTCTTCTTCTTTTCCGCCTTGTTTCCGGCGTCGACGAGCGAGCGGGCGCTCTTCCACAGCGGCTCCGAGAGGGTGGAGTCGAAAGCAACGGCGGCCTGGTAGCGACTGAGCGCAGCGGCGTAGTCGAAAAGAGCATAGAGACTGTCTCCCTCTGCTATGAAACGCTCCGCTTCGTTCGCTCCTAGAGGTTCTTCGCTCGCCCGGGAGGGAGCGGCCGACAAGATCAAGATGCCGCCCAGGACCAGGATCGCGAGACGCCCGGCAAGGTCGATTCCGGTTGATCGTTTTCTCATTTCCCGCCTCCGGAGATTGGGGTGGACTGTGAATTGTATTGACACACCTTATGATGGATAGGATACTCTCAGGCTATACGACATCTTCCTGTGGTTCAAACGAAATATGGCGAAGATTTCACAAACCACCATTTCGCACGGCACCCCAGAGTACCTGCTCCACTCCCGTCCTGAAAGGGGGAAACTCAAGTGGGTGTAGAGACGATCCCCGAACTTCTCCTCTACGCAGCCAAGGAATACGACAAGCCTGATGCATTCAAGTTCAAGCAGGGTGGCGGATATAAGAGCGTCTCCCACGCCGACGTGCTGTCGCGCGTCCACAAGACCGCCCTGGGCCTCATGAAATGCAAGCTCGCCAAGGGCGACCGCGTGGCGATCCTCTCCGAGAACCGCCTCGAGTGGGCGATAGCCGATCTCGCCATACTCTCGTGCGGATGCATAGACGTGCCCATCTACGCGACCCTGCCGGCCAACCAGGTGGAATACATTCTGAGGGATTCCGAGGCCCGCGCGATCTTCGTATCCACGGCCGCCCAGATGGAAAAGATAATGGAGATAAGGCCGAACCTGCCCATGCTCGAGAACGTCATCGTCTTCGATGCAAGGGGCGGAGGCGACTTCACGACCCTCGAAGAACTCATGCAAAAGGGCGCCGAGGCGTCCGGGCAACCGCCGCTCGAATCTATGTGCACCACGGTCGGTCCCCAGGACTGGGCCAGTATCATCTATACATCCGGCACCACGGGTGATCCCAAGGGAGTGGTGCTCACCCATTCGAACTTCATGAGCAACACGAAGACATGTGCTTCACTCATCGAAATCGGCCCGAAGGACACCTGCCTGTCCTTCCTGCCCTTGAGTCACGTGTTCGAACGGACCGCGGGGTACTACACCATGCTCTACGCCGGCGTCACCATAGCGTACGCCGAGAGCATCGACACGGTGCCCGAGAATCTCCTGGAGGTCAGGCCCACGGTCATGGTCAGCGTGCCCAGACTCTACGAGAAAATGTACGCGCGCATCATGGAGACCGCCACCGGCGGCTCCGCGCTGAAGAAAAACATCTTTTTCTGGGCGCTGAAGACAGGCAGGAGATACGTCACCGAGAAACTCTCCGGCGGCGTATCCTCAATGACCAGAAGAAAATACGGCCTCGCCAACAAGCTCGTTTTCGCAAAGCTGAAGCAAAAGACGGGAGGGAAACTGAGATTTTTCGTCTCGGGGGGCGCTCCTCTCGCTAGGGACATAGCCGAGTTCTTCTACGCGGCGGGATTGCCGATCCTGGAAGGCTACGGACTGACCGAGACGTCGCCTGTGATCTCGGTCAATACTTTCGAGCATTTCAAATTCGGGACCGTCGGCAAACCGATTCCCGGGGTGGAAGCCCGAATAGCGGACGATGGAGAGATAATCGTGAGGGGCCCGAACATAATGGTCGGGTATTTCAAGAGACCGGACCTCACAAAGGAAGTCGTCATCGACGGATGGTTCCACACGGGGGACATAGGCGAGATCGATGAAGAAGGCTTCCTCAAGATAACGGACCGCAAGAAAGACCTGATCGTGACCGCCGGGGGGAAGAACGTGGCGCCGCAGCCCATCGAGAACGCGCTCAAGACGAGCAAGTACATATCGCAGGCCGTACTAATAGGCAACAAGCGCAGATTCATAGCGGCTCTCATCGTGCCCAACTTCGAGAATCTCATCAAGTTCGCCAAGGCGGCCGGCATACCGTTCACCGACGTTGCCAGCTTGATAAAAAACAGCAAGGTGATCGAAAAGGTCGCCGACGAGATCGAAAGGAAGTCGATCGGTCTTGCAAGCTTCGAAAAGGTGAAGAAGTTCCTCCTGCTCGACAAGGATTTCTCACTCGAAACCGACGAGCTCACTCCGACCCTGAAGGTCAAGCGCTCGATCATCGAGAAGAAATTCAAGGAGCAGATAGACGAACTATACGCCGAGTAGACGTCAACCCTAACCTGGAGGAGTATGCTATGAGATTATCTCCACTCAAACTGGTTTTCGCCGCGCTCATAATGCTCGTTCCCGTGTACGCTTCCGCCGCGGGATTCCTCATCTTCGAGGAAGGAGCCAAGGCGCTCGGAATGGGCGGAGCCTTCACCGCGCAGGCCAACGACGCGTCGGCGGTATTCTTCAACCCTGCCGGCATCTGCCAGATCGACGGCAACTCCCTGTATCTCGGGGACACGGCGATCATCACCAATTCGGATTTCGCCGGTGTCGACCCCGATCCGGGATACGGCGTCCTCGAGCATACAAAGACCCAGGTCTTCACTCCCGTCAACCTCTATATCACGGGCAAGATAAACGACAACCTCTCGGCCGGGTTCGGCATCTTCAACCCCTTCGGCCTGGGGAGGGAGTGGGAGAACCCCGAGACTTTCACGGGGCGCCACATAGCCTACAAGGTCGATCTCAAGAGTTTCTTCTTCAACCCGACGCTCGCATGGAAAGTCAACGACAAGATATCCTTCGGAGCCGGATTGCAGCTCGCCTATTCCAGCGTGCTCCTCAAGCAGTACATCCTCCAGTGGGACCCGAACGGTTCCGGGTATCTCAACGTGGGACGGCTGGAACTGGACGGCAACAACACTCTCGACGCGGGCTACAACGTCGGCATCCTCATCAAGCCCAACGATGATTTTTCGATCGGTGTCTCGTACCGCAGCAGCGTCAAGGTCGACTACGACGGTGACGCCGACTTCACCCAGATATCGACGGGCAATTCATCACTGGACTCCGTAGTGGCGACTCAGCTTCCACAGGACCAGGGAGTCAAGACCAAGATAGAGTTTCCTCCCCTGTTGTCCGTGGGAGTGGCGTTCAAGGGCATAGAGAAATGGACCTTCGAGGTCGACTTGAACTGGGTCGGGTGGTCGACTTTCGACGCCCTTCCCTTCGATTTTCAGAAGGACGACGTCCTCGACACCTCCAGGCCCCAGAAGTACGAGGACAAGTTCAGCGTGAGATCCGGCGCCCAGTACAGCGCCAGCGAGAACCTGTCCCTGCGGGCCGGCTACTACTTCGATCCCAGCCCGCAACCCGCCTTGTCGGTGAGCCCTCTGCTTCCGGACAGCGACAGGCACGGCATAACATTCGGGCTCGGCTACACCTCGGGGCCCTGGACGGTCGACCTGTTCGACTTGATTCTGGTTTTCAAGGAGAGAGACACGGAAGGCAAGAATTCCGACGGCTACAACGGGACATACTCGTCGTGGGCCAACCTGATAGGAATGGACATCGGGTATAATTTCTAGCAGTGGACGTTTTCGAAGGAAAGAGGTGTTCAAGATGAAAGCTACAAAGACGTTGATGCTGCTCGCCGGCTTGCTGCTGGCCGTTTCGCTCTGGGGATGCGCCGACCTCGACCCGGCCTCCCC
>CAYXEN010000020.1:28984-36710 GCA_964464035.1 uncultured bacterium
CGGGATCGGCGGATTTCACCCGCTACGTGGCGCTGGGAAACAGTCTCACGGCGGGTTACCAGTCCGGCGGACTGGTGGAAAAGTACCAGAGATTGAGCTACCCGGCTTTGATAGCCCGGGCCGCAGGCGTGATGACCTTCGAGATGCCCCTCATCTCCGAGCCGGGCATACCTTTCACTTTGTTCGTGAAAAACTTCGGACCGGTCGAGCTGGACACGCTGCAGGGGCAGGGGACGCCGATCAACTTGAACTATCCGGGCATATACAACAACCTGGGGATTCCGGGAGCGAAGCTGAATGATCTTCTCACCGTGGGCCCATTGGACCAAACCAATCCCTACAATCCTTTCTTCAGCATAGTGCTGAGAGATCCGGGGCTCGGCGCCAACGCGCTCGAGCAGGCGATCAACCTGCAACCCACCTTCGTGACTGTCTGGATCGGGAGCAACGACGTCCTCGGATCCGCGTTCAAGGGAACAGACGCATACATGACCCCGGCCGCGTCGTTCGACGGTGATTTCAGAACTCTCATCGATTCGCTCCGTGCGCATGCCGATGGGATCATTGCGGCCAATGTACCGGACGTGGTCAAGGCTCCTTACTTCACTACGATTCCCACGGTTCTCGTGGACCCGGTGACGAGGGACACGATACTCAACCCCGCGAACGGCCAACCTATACCCCTCATCGGCATGGTGCAAGGTGTTCCTGGTCCGCTGCCTTCAGATGCACTTCTGCCTCTCGAGGCCATCGGGTACATATCGGCGGGGATCGGCGTCCCGGCAGCGGTCGGCGGAACTGATATTCCTCTGGCCGATTCGCTCGTCATCGATCCCGTCGAGAAGGCCAACATCGAGGCTCGCGTGCTCGAGTACAACACGATCATCGACTCTATCTGCGCCAATCGCAGTATACCGGTCGTGGACATGTACTCCTTCTTCGATGCCATGGGGTCAGACGGGGCCACGATAAGGGGCGCCCATTACAGGACGGATTACATTGAAGGCGGTCTCTTCAGCGTCGACGGGCTCCATCCCTCTTCGCTGGGTTATTACCTCATTGCGAACGAGTTCATCGACAGGATCAACGCAAGCTTCAACGCCGCGATCCCGCCGGCCCATATCCCGGTTCAGTAGATCCGTAACGCCGTCGCTTGCTGCTCTCCCAGGCAGCGGGTGGCGGCGATTCGGGGCCCCCGCCGCGCGCAGCGCCAGCGAGCACGGTGGGGTAGGATCGCCGACAGGACCCGCGGCACTTTGGCTGCGAGCCCCAGGCAGCGGGTGGCGGCACAGTGATCACAACGCGTATTTCTCTTTCTCGATGAAATAATCCGCGATCTCGGCGCGAAGCTTGTGAGCGTCTATCGGAACGTAGCGGGTGAGCCGCCGAAGGGCGGCGAGAAGCGTCCTGAGCTCGTCGCCTGCCGCGGACGCGGCGAGAACTTCCTTCGCCAAGAGATCTATCCGGCCCATGGCTTCGTACACGTAGAGCCTCGTCATCCCGACCGGAAGCGCGGCGGCCTCCTCCCCCTTCGCGCCGGCGATCTTCCGGGTTCTCAGAAGAGCCGATTCCATGCCGAAGATCTCGATGATGATGTCCGCGATGCCGCCGAGGACTCCCTGCTCTTCCTGGATCTTGTCCATGAACTTCTGAAGAGCCGTCCCCGCTGCGAGAAGCGCCGTCTTCTTGGCGTTGCCCACGAGCTTCGCCTCTTCGACCATGAAGCCATCGTCGCCTTCTTCATCGAGCGAAGGAAACTCGAGAAGCTCGGCCTGGAGCTTTTTCGCCGCCGGCATGAGAGGAAGAACTCCCTTCATCGCCTTTCTTATCAACATGCCCGGTATGACGAGACGGTTTATCTCGTTCGTGCCCTCGTAGATCCGGGCGATCCTAGCGTCGCGGTAATACCTCTCGACCGGATATTCCTGGCTGAAGCCGTAGCCTCCGTGTATCTGAACCGCTTCGTCGACCACGTAGGCGAGCATTTCGCTGCCCTTCACCTTCATGATAGAGCATTCGATGCTGTACTCCTCTATACCTTTTATCGCCTGCTTGGCCGCATCGTCGGCGTCCTTGTCCACCGCTTCGAGGATTCCGTTGATCAAGCCCGCCGTGCGATAAGACATACTCTCCGTTACGTAGATCTGCGAGGCCATCTCGGCTATCTTGTTCTTGATCATCCCGAACGACGCTATGGGCCGCCCGAACTGGTGACGCTCGTTCGCGTACTTGACCGACTCGTCGAAAGCCAGCTTCGCCGCGCCCAGGCTGCCCACGCCGAGCTTGAAGCGACCTATGTTTAGGATGTTGAAAGCTATCTTGTGCCCCTTGCCCTTCTCACCGAGCAGGTTCTCGGCCGGGACCTTGGCGTCTTCGAGTATGAGAGTCACCGTGGAGGATCCCTTTATGCCCATCTTCTTCTCCTCGGCGCCCACCTTCACGCCTTCGAAGCCCCGCTCCACGATGAAGGCGGAGAACTCCTCGCCGTCTATCTTGGCGAAGACGATGAAGACGTCGGCGAAGCCGCCGTTGGTGACGAACAGTTTCTCTCCGTTGAGAACGTAGTGCTTGCCGTCGGAGGAGAGTTCGGCTCGCGCCTTGGCCGCGAGAGCGTCGGAGCCGCTGCCCGCCTCGGTCAGGGCGTAACAGCCCAGGTACTCGCCGGTGGCGAGCTTGGGGAGATACTTCTGTTTCTGCTCCTCGGTTCCGAAGTAGACGATGGGAAGGGTACCTATGCCGGTGTGCGCGCCGAACGAGGACGCGAACGCCCCGCCCTTCGACATGATCTCGGATACGAGCATCGAAGTCGCCTTGTCGAGCTCGAGCCCGCCGTATTTCTCCGGGACGTCTATCATGAGAAGGCCGAGCTCCCCCGCCTTCTTCACGAGTTCCACCATCACGCCTTCCTTCTGCGCCTCGGTCTCATCGATCCTGGGAATGACCTCGTTGTTGATGAAATCCTCGGCCGTCTTGGCGAACATTCTCTGCTCCTCCGAGAAATCCTCGGGTGAGAAGACGCTCTCCGGCTCGGTCTCCTCTATGAGGAAACTCCCTCCTTTTTTCACACTTGTCTCAGCCATGAATCATCTCCCTTGAAAGTTCCGCGGGTCCTGTCGGCGATCCCACCCCACCGTGCTCACTGACGTTGCGCGCGGCGGGGACCCGGATCGCCGCCACCCGCTGCTTGGGGCTCATACCCATTGTTTGCTGACATGCCGGGTTTCCGTATCACGTCGCTTCGTCAAACCATCTGGTATATTCCCGCTGCGCCCATGCCGCCGCCTATGCACATAGTGACCATTCCGTATTCCTCTCCCCGCCGGCGCATCTCGTGGAGCAGCGTGCAGGAGAGCTTCGCGCCCGTGCAGCCGAGCGGGTGCCCCAAGGCGATAGCCCCTCCGTTCACGTTGACCTTGTCCTCGGGGAGGCCGACCTCGCGGATCACGTACAGGCTCTGCGATGCGAAGGCTTCGTTCAACTCGACGAGCCCGATCCGATCGAGCTCGAGCCCGCAGAGATCGAGCGCCTTCGGTATGGCGAAAACGGGACCTATGCCCATGAGTTCAGGCTCCACGCCGGCCGTTGCATAGCCCACGAACCTGGCGAGCGGTTTCGCTCCCAGCTTTTTCATCGCCTTCTCGCTCGCCAGCACCAGGGCGCTCGCCCCGTCGCTCATCTGCGACGAGTTCCCGGCGGTCACCGTGCCGCCTTGCTTGAAAGCCGGCTTGAGCCCGGCTAGAGCCTCGAGCGAAGTATCCTCGCGCGGGCCTTCGTCCGCATCCAGCGTGAATTCCTCTTCCACCGCCTTGCCCTTTTCGTTCAGGAATCTTCTCTTGACGGCAAGAGGCGTTATCTCGTCCTTGAATCTTCCTTCCTTCGCGGCCGCCACGGCCTTGCGGTGGCTTGCCAGCGCGAAAGCGTCCTGGTCCTCGCGGCTGATCCCGAACTTCTCCGCCACTCTCTCCGCGGTGAGCCCCATCCCGATGTAGATCTCGGGATACTCCTCGGCGAGAACGGGATTGGGAGCGACCTTGTTGCCTCCCATCGGGATCAAGCTCATCGATTCCACGCCGCCGGCTATCATTATGTCCGCCTGGCCGGTCTTTATCCGCGAGGCTGCGTAATTTATCGACTCCAGGCCCGAAGCGCAGAAACGATTGATGGTCATGCCGGTGACTTCCTTGGGCAGGCCGGCCCTTATCAAAGCGATGCGGGCTACGTTCAGGCCCTGCTCGGCCTCCGGCATCGCGCAGCCGAGAACGACGTCTTCGACCTGCGAAGCTTCCAGCCCCTCGACCCTTCTTATGGCTTCCGCGATCACTACCGCCGCCATCTCATCGGGCCTGACGTTCTTGAGAGCCCCCTTGAACGCCTTTCCTACCGGGGTTCTCACCGCGGATAATATATAGGCTTCTCCCATTACCGCTCCTTCTTTGAAGATTCCTAATTGCGCAACGGTTTGCCCTTCTTGAGCATGTATTGAATTCTCTCTTGGGTCTTTCTCTGCCCGCACAGGCGAAGGAATACCTCTCTCTCCAGGTCGAGTATGTATTGCTCGGTCACGAGCGTGCCGGCGGGAAGGTCGCCGCCGCAGAGCACCCTCGCCAGTTGTCCCCCTAGATAACGATCGTACTCGCTGATCTGGTTGCCGTCCTGGAGGTTGAACAATTGCACTTTTATGGCTGCGAGCGCGCTCTCGCCCGCCACTGGGACCTGCACCGTCGGGTCGGGTGGCCTGTACCCCTGGGCGGCCAGGCCCAGAGCCATGGCCTTGGCCCTGTATATCAGTTGATCGGGATTGAGGACGACACAGTCGGTCTTGCGCAGGAACTTGAGATCCCTCGCCTCTTCGGCGCTCGTCGCCACCTTGGCGAGCCCGATCGTCTCGAAAGCCGCTCGCGTGTAAGGAAACACGTCCACCTCGCTCAGGTTCGGCATCCCCTCGAGATTGCGAAGAAGGAGCTCCTTCGTCCCCCCGCCGGCGGGGATCAATCCCACGCCCAGCTCTACGAGTCCGATGTACGTCTCGGCGGCGGCGCAGACGTGCCCCGCTCCCAGGGTCACTTCGCATCCGCCTCCCAGGGTCATCCCGAAGGGAGCCGCCACAACCGGCTTCTTGCAGTATTTCACCGCCATGTTCGCCTTCTGGAAGCCTCTCACCATGAGATCGATCTCCTCCCAGTTGCCTTCCTGCGCCTCGAGAAGGAGGAGCATGATGTTGGCCCCCACGGAGAAGTTCTTGCCGTGGTTGCCTATCACTAGGGCTTCGAAGTTCTTCTCCACTTCCTTTACCGCCGCGTTCATCATCTGGATCGTGTCTGCACCGATCGCGTTCATCTTGGAATGGAACTCGAGGCAGAGCGCGCCGTCACCGATGTCGACGAGGCTTGCGCCCGCCGTTTCCTTGACCAGCCCGCCGCGCTGCTTGCAGGATTCGAGATCTATGACCTTTCCACTCTCGGGCAGCTCTTCGTGCTTGCCCGCGGTGGTGAAGTAGAATTTCTTGTAAGCCTCGTCACGGTGGTAGAAGCTCTTCTTGTCCGACCCGAGCAGCTCTTGCACGAACGCGGGGATCTTCCGTCCCTCCTTCGCCATGCGTTCCACCGACTTCTCCACCCCGATCGCATCCCAGAGCTCGAAAGGCCCGAGTTCCCAGTTGAAACCCCACTTCATCGCGTTGTCTATGTTCACGATGTCGTCGGCTATCTCGCCCAGACGGTTGGCCGAATAGATCAGCGTCTCGGAAAGCGTCTTCCAGAGGAACTGTGCCGCCCGGTCCTTGCCTTTTATGATGGTTTTCACTCTCTCGCCCGGATCGTCCATGTTCCTCGTGAGCTCGAGCGACGGGAACGACGCCCTCTTCCTCTCTCTATATGCGAGTTTCTCGTAGTCGAGAGTGAGGATCTCGCTCTTGCCTTCCTTTTTCACCTTCTTGTAGAAGCCCTGGCCGCTCTTCTGACCGAGAAAACCCGCTTCGACCATCTTCTCGATGAACGGAGGCGGCGTGAAATAATCCCGGCACTCGTCGTCCTCCGCGCGGTCGTAGACGTTCTTGGCGACATGGAGGAACGTATCCAGCCCCACCAAGTCGGCGGTCCGGAAAGAGGCGCTCTTGGGCCGGCCGATCGCGGGGCCGGTGAGAGCGTCGACTTCCTCTATACTGTATCCGCCCTCGACCATGGTCCTTATGACCGACATCATCGAGAATACCCCGATGCGGTTGGCGATGAAGTTGGGAGTGTCCTTGGCGTAGACTATCCCCTTGCCGAGGATGTCCTCGGCGAAACGGGCCACGCCGGAGGTGACGGCGGGATCCGTGTGCCGCGAGGGGATGATCTCCATGAGCCTCATGTACCTCGGGGGATTGAAGAAATGCGTGCCGAGGAACCTCGCCCTCAAGCCTTCGGGAAGATCCTCCGCCATCTCGTTTATCGAGAGACCGGAGGTGTTCGAACTGAGAACCGCCTTGTCGTTCAACCAGGGTGCTATCTTCGCGAACAGTTGCTTCTTTATATCCATCCTCTCCACGACGACTTCGATCACCCAATCGACGTCGCCGAGCAGTTCGAGATCGTCTTCGAGGTTGCCGACGGTGACGAGCCGGGCGGAGTCACTGCGGTAGAAAGCCTTGGGGCTCGCCTTGAGAGCCGCTTCGAGACCCTTGGCGGCGAATGCGTTCCTGTACGAGCGCGACGAGGGATCTCCCTTCACGCCGCTGCCTTCCGGAGGAACTATGTCCAGCAGGACGGTCTTCATGCCGGCGTTCGCGAGGTGCGCCGCTATGGTGCTGCCCATCACCCCGGCTCCCAGTACCGCAGCGCGGTCGAATCTCATCTCCATCAGTCGTGCTCCTTTTTGAGGGCGAAAAGAAATATCACCTTGTTTGACGGTTCATTGATCGAATATAGCTAATGAGAACGCGGGCTTCATGCGAAAAAGACGCGACCCGACACATAGTCGGATGGTATCTCCGATCACACCCGTATGATACCTTTATAATTGCCCGGGTTGCATTATGTCAATATCGCTTTAGGATAAAGTTTTAGATGAAAGCTTAAAGTACAATTTTTCCGCGTAAGCGCGAGGTATATTTATTGCGTGCCTGTTCCGGAGAAACGCGGGGAACTCACCATTATGTCCAAAACGAGGCTCGAATCCATACTCACGACGGCGATCCGCCTGAAATACGCGCCTGTGGCGATTGCAACGGTCGTATTCCTCTCCTGCACGAGCGCTCCGAGGTATCGCGGCGAGCCGGCGCTGGTATCACCGGGCAACAGTGCGAAGCGAAAGGAAGTCGTAGCCATCGCGCGCTCTTTCATAGGCGTCCCGTACCGGAGCGGCGGCACGTCCCGAAGCGGTGTCGACTGCTCCGGTCTGGTGTTCGCCGTCTACGGATCGGTCGGTATCGGCCTGCCCCGCACTTCGATAGCCCAGTCTCACGTTGGCAAACTCGTAGCCCCCGGTTCACTCTCTCCAGGGGATCTCGTCTTTTTCGCGACCGGCCGCGGGAGGAGAGTGTCTCACGTAGGCATCTACATAGGCGGAGGCAAGTTCATCCACGCTTCCACCCGGGCCGGGAGGGTACGGACGGATTCGATGGATCACGAATACTTCAAGAGGCGTTTCGTGACGGCGAGGCGCGTACTCCACTAGCCATGATTCCACCTCCGAGCCCCAGGCAGCGGGTGGCGGTGATACAGACTACATTTTGAGCATTGGTGGC